>PLUC01000234.1 GCA_003165415.1 Holophagaceae bacterium | reverse complement strand
GTGTGTTGCCGCCTCCAGGATTGTTCTGACCGACCACCCCCGCCTTTTCGTCGAAGGACTGCCCGCTGTCCTGGAGGCCGTGCGCGCATTCGGGAAGGGCAGCTGAATCAGCAGGTCTTGGTTATCCAGCAATAATATATTTATACGCCGCAACAGTGACAACGAATAGAAAGGGAGAAGGTCGCATGGGAAGCACAGTAGAGACGGCTGTTGTCCATAGAGACGCAGGAATGTCAACCAGAGCCGTCATGGCGGCTACGGTGGGAACGGCGCTTGAGTGGTTTGACTTCGCTTTGTATGGCGTTGTGGCCGCTACCGTATTTCCGAAGATCTTCTTCCCATCCCTGGACCCAACTTCCGGTCTTTTGGCGTCCCTGGCAACATTTGGCGTTGGTCTTGCCGCGCGACCCTTGGGCGCTGTGATCTGTGGATATCTGGGGGATCGGTTCGGGCGCCGCAATCTGCTCTTGTTTACGGTCACCATCATGGGTTTGGCATCGGTCTTGATGGGGTTTCTACCCACCTACAACCAGATCGGCATCTGGGCCCCCATCCTTCTGGTCATGTTGCGGATCGTCCAGGGCTTTGCCCTTGGTGGTGAGTCAACGGGTGCCCAGCTGATGGCCCTCGAACATGCGCCAAGTGACAGAAGAGGAAGATACTCTGGCTTTTTGGGAGTTTGCTCGCCCATCAGTCAGATCATGGCAAACGGCGCCATGCTGGCCCTGTCGCTCAGCATGTCTAGTCAAGCTTTCCTGAGTTATGGATGGAGAATCCCATTCCTGATCAGTTTCATTCTTGTCGTGGTCGGGGTCTATATTCGACGCAGGGTAAGCGAAACACCATCATTCGTGCAGTTGCAGAACACCAGATCCAGCGCAGCCAAAGTGGACCGCAGTCCGCTGCGCGACGTCGTCAGGCTCCATTTCCGGGAAATCTTCCGGCTGATGCTGGTCTTCGCAGGACCGACAGCCTTGTTCTACCTGGTCGTGGTGTTCTCCCTCGGCTATTTGACCGGCACCCTGGGTATCGCCAAACAGGTCGGTTTCGCGGTCCTGATGATGGCCAATGCTTGCGCCGTGGTCGGGGCTCTCTGCGGCGGCATGCTGAGCGATCGGATCGGGCGGAAGAAGGCTCTCGCCCTCGGCGCCTGCCTGACGCTGGTCTTCCTGTTCATCTATTTCCCGCTGCTGGACACCAGGAATTTCTGGACCATCGCCGCCTCGATGGGGTTTCTGCTCGGTTTCACCCAGTACCAGAGCGGCATCCAGCCGGTGTACTTCGCCGAGGCCTTTCCCACCCATGTGCGGTACACCGGTTCGGCTCTGGCCTACACGGCGGCCAACCTGATCGCAGGCGCCACGCTGCCGGCGACCGCTGTCTGGCTGCTGCGCGCCTTCCATGGGTCGCCATGGAGCGTCGTCGGCATTGTGGTCTTCTGGAACGGCTTGTCGTTGATCATGGTCCTGATCGGCCGCGAAACCCGCGGCATCAATCTGGACGCGTGATCCCGGGTGAGTGAAGGCCTGCCATGAAACCAACCCTGTCTCGCGGCTCCGCCGTGGCGCTGCTGGTCGCCGGGGCCTACTTCATGGAGAACCTGGACGGCACCATCATCGTCACGGCCCTGCCCCAGATGGCGCGATCCTTCCATGTCTTCGCCCTGGATCTGAACATCGGGGTGTCGGCCTACCTGCTGACCCTCGCCGCCCTGATCCCGGCCAGCGGGTGGATGGCGGACCGCTACGGCCTGCGCACGGTCTTCGCCGGCGCCATCGTGGTCTTCACCGCGGCCTCGATGCTCTGCGGCCTGTGCCAGACCCTCACCGCGTTCACCCTCGCCCGCATCCTCCAGGGGGCGGGCGGCGCGATGATGGTGCCTGTGGGCCGGCTGGCCGTGCTCCGCACCACCGAGAAGCATGAGCTGATCAACGCCATCGCCACCATCACCTGGCCCGGCCTGGCCGCGCCGCTGCTGGGGCCGCCCCTGGGCGGCTTCATCGCCACCTACGCGTCCTGGCACTGGATCTTCTTCCTCAACGTGCCACTGGGGCTCGCCGCCCTGGTGGCGGCGCTCCGGCTGCTGCCCCGGGGGAAGGAGCCGCCCCGGCCCTTCGACGGCATCGGCTTCGTCCTCACCGGCGCGGCCTGTTTCGTCCTGGTCTACGGGCTGGAGCTGGTGAGCCGGGACCAGGCTTCCAGGGGCACCGTGGCCCTGACGCTGCTGGGCACCGCTGCCATATGGGGGACCGCATGGATCCATGCCCGGCGCCGGACGCACCCCCTGCTGGACCTGAGGGCCTTGGCCATCCGCAGCTACGCGGTGACCATCCGGGGCGGCGCCTGCTACCGGATGGCCATCGCCGCGATCCCCTTCCTGCTGCCGCTGCTGTTCCAGATCGGGTTCGGGCTGAGTGGGTTCGCAGCGGGGGGGCTGGTGCTGGCGGTGTTCGCCGGCAACCTGGTCATGAAGCCCATGACCACGCCCATCCTGCGCCGCTTCTCCTTCCGTGCCACGCTGCTGGTCAACGGCGGCCTGAACGCCGGCATCATCTTCGCCTGCGCCCTGCTGACCCCATCCACCCCGGTGCCGGCCATCGTCGCCCTGCTGTTCGCCAGCGGCATGACCCGCTCCATGCAGTTCACCGCGCTCAACACCCTCGCGTTCGCCGATGTGCCTGAGGGCTGGATGAGCGGCGCCAACACGGTCTTCAACATGGTGCAGCAGCTGTTCATGGCCATGGGGATCGCCCTTGGGGCCGTGGCGCTCAGGATCGCGGGACTGCTGGGCCCGGGCGCCGCCCCGGGTGCCATTCCCCTGGGCCATTTCCGCACGGCCTTCATCCTCATCGGCGCCATCTCGCTTTTGGGGACGCTGGACGTGCTCGGCCTCGATCCCGCGGCCGGAAACAATGTCCGCCTGCGGAGATCTAATTGATACGGTATCTCATTTGCTATGACAATTTGCATTGCGTAATGTTGAAGCAAAGCTCATGGCTGTCACGGGAGATGATGCGATGCCTAGACTTTCCGATCCTTTCCAGGTGAAAGGCCTGCAACTGCGCAACCGGCTGGTGATGGCCCCCATGGTCACCGGCCTGGCGCAGGACTTCGCCCCCAGCCAGGCCCAGATCGAGTGGTACCGGCAGCACGCCCGGGGCGGGGTGGGCATGGTGGTGGTGGAGTCCGTCGCCATCGCCCCCGACGCCATGATCCTGTCGCGCCTGCTGGGGATCTGGGAGGATGGCCAAGTGGCCGGCCTGCGCAGGCTGGCCCGGGCGATCCAGGCCGAAGGGGTGCCGGCGGTGCTGCAGATCGTCCATGGCGGCGCCCGGGCCGTGCGCGAGGACCTGGCCCAGGAGCGGGTCAGCGCTTCCGACGTGGCGCTGCTGCCCGGGCCTCGGCCCAGGCCGATGACCGAGGCGGAGATCCTCGGCGTCATCGACGCCTTCGCCCAGGCCGCGCGCCGCGCCCGGGAAGCCGGCTTCGACGGGGTGGAGGTCCATGCCGCCCACTACTACCTGCTCTCCCAGTTCCTTTCGCCCTACACCAACAAGCGCGCCGACCGCTGGGGCGGGGACCGGGCCGGGCGGTCGCGACTGGCCGCGGAAGTGGTCAAGGCGGTCCGCCGGGCCGTGGGCCCGGACTTCCCGATCTTCTGCCGGCTCCATTCCATGGAGAGCCTGGAAGGGGGGATGAGCACCGAGGACGCGGTGTATTTCGCCCAGGCCCTGGAAGCGGCCGGGGTGGACCTGCTGGACCTGTCGGGCATCGGCTCGTCCTCCCTGGGGGACTGGCAGGGCCAGCCCTTCCTCAATTCCAGCTCGCTGCTGCCCAAGGGATCGCCCGGGGCCGTCTTCGCCCCCTCCGCCGGCCGGATTCGGGCGGCGGTGGGCATTCCGGTCATCACCGTGGGCAAGCTGAGCGAGCCGGGCCTGGCCCAGGAGGTGCTGGACCGCGGCCAGGCGGACCTGGTGGCCCTGGCCCGCCCCCTGATCGCCGATCCGCTGGTCGCGGAGAAACTGCTGGCCGGCCGGGACGGGGAGATCAACCGCTGCGGCGAATGCCTAGCCTGTTTCGCCGCGATCCGCAAGGGGCCGATCAGGTGCTCGGTGAATGCCGCGGTCTGACCGCGCCCTGGCCGGGGTGATCCAAATCACGACCTGTCCGGCGCCGCCGTAGCCCAAGCCCTTCAAAGTGTGCAAGTTATTATGATATATCAGTTTTCGGCCCCTTAAATTGCAAGCGGACGGCCATCGCCGGGGCAAGTTTGCCTTTCCTAGTAGATCCATTTGGTTGATAATTCAGCAAACAATACCTCGACCGGGGTCGCTCTCACTCTGGTTTTTCATTCTAATCACGCTCTCTCGCGCCCGTGTCCAAGCTGCGGAGCGGCCCGATTCCGACCCGGGATGACGGCCCCCCCAACTTGGACGCGTCTTTCCTAACCACTGCAGTCTCAGGAGGTAGTATGAAATCGTCCCTCGTGTCGGCGTTCATCGCCGTCGCTCTCGCAGGAAGCTTCTTGGCGTGCGACAAGGGCGCCAAGGAAATCAAGATCGGCGGCGTCGCACCCGCCACCGGTGAAGCCGCCACCTTCGGCGCCTCCACCAAGAACGGTTTCGACATGGCCGTTGCCGAATGGAACGGCAAGGGCGGCGTGCTGGGCAAGCAGGTCAAGATGTCGTTCGCGGACGACAAGGGCGATCCCGCGGAAGCCGCTACCGTTTGGACCAAGCTGATCGAGCAGGACAAGGTCTGCGCCGTCGTCGGCACCGTCATGTCCAAGTGCTCCCTGGCCGGCGCCCCCATCTCCCAGGCCTCCAAGATCCCCATGATCTCCACCTCCTCCACCAACCCCAAGGTCACGCTGGTGGGCAACTACATCTTCCGGGTCTGCTTCATCGATCCCTTCCAGGGCACCGTCGGCGCCAAGTTCGCCTTCGAGGACCTGAAGGCCAAGAAGGCCGCCTGCATCTTCGACGTGGGCAACGACTACACCAAGGGGCTGTCCGAGTTCTTCAAGGCCAAGTTCACCTCCCTGGGCGGCGAAGTGGTCGGCTATGAAGGCCACGCCACCGGCACCACCGACTTCAAGGCCCAGCTGACCAAGGTGCTCGCGGCCAACCCCGACGTGCTCTACGTGTCCGACTACTACAACGACGTGGCCCTGATCGCCAAGCAGGCCCGTGAACTGGGCTTCAAGGGCCCGCTGGTCGGCGGCGACGGCTGGGATTCCCCCAAGCTCGTGGAAGTGGGCGGCGCGGCTGTTGAAGGCTGCTACTTCACCAACCACTACTCCCAGGACAACACCACGCCCATAGTGCAGAACTTCGTGAAGGCCTACAGCGCCAAGTACGGCGGCGCCCCCGACGCCCTGGCGGCCCTGGGCTACGACGCCACCAACATCATGCTGGACGCCATCAACAAGGCCGGCAGCACCGACGGCGACAAGATCCGTGAAGCCATGACCAAGGAAGATTTCACCGGCGTCACCGGCCAGATCAAGTTCGACGGCGACCGCAACCCCGTGAAGTCCGCGGTCATCATCGAGATCAAGGGCGGCAAGCAGGTCTACAAGACCACCGTCAATCCGTAATCTGCTGAACAAGCAACAAAAGAGGGGTGCCCTTCGGGGCACCCCCTTTCAAAGAGAGGGGACACCCTATGGGTTCTATCTTCAGCTTCCAGCAGATCGTAAACGGTCTCCAACTGGGAGCAATCTACGCGCTGATCGCGCTTGGTTACACCATGGTTTACGGAATTGTGCGACTGATCAACTTCGCACACGGTGACTTCTTTATGGTGGGGGCCTACGTGGCCTACGCCGCCTTCTATGTTTTCAATTTCTTCCTTCCCCAAGGCAATGTCCTGGCCTTCGCGGTCCTCATCGTGGCCATGATCGGCGGCGCGGCGGTGGCTCTGCTCTCCAACCAGTTCGCCTACAAACCCCTGCGCTACAAACCCAGGCTTTCGTCCCTGGTGACCGCCATCGGCGTGTCCATGCTGCTTGAATACCTGTTCTCCGCGCTGCCGTTCATCGGGCCCTCGCCGCGCGGCTTCCCGGAACTGCTCAAGAAGGAGATGTACCGCTTCGGCGGCGCCGAGATCTCCAACTACGTGATGATCGATCTGCTGGTGGCTGCCGTGCTCATGATCGGCCTCACCTACCTGGTCCGGCGCACCCCCCTGGGCAAGGCCATGCGGGCCGTGTCCCAGGACAAGGATGCCGCCAAGCTCATGGGGATCGACGTTGAAATGGTCATCGGCTTCACCTTCGCCGTCGGCGGTGCGTTCGCCGGCGCGGCCGGTCTCCTGGCCGGTCTGACCTACCCCCGCATCCAGCCTTACATGGGCATCCTGCCCGGCCTCAAGGCCTTCATCGCGGCCGTGCTGGGCGGCATCGGCAACATTCCGGGTGCCGTTCTGGGCGCCTTCATCATGGGCCTGGCCGAGACTTTCGCTACCGCATACAATTCGCTGCTCGGTGAAGGAATCGCCTTCGTCATTCTCATCGTCGTCCTCCTCCTGAGGCCGAACGGCATTCTCGGCGAAAAAACCGCCGATAAGATTTAGGGGAAATGGCATGGATAAAATCAAATTCCCCCGTTTGGCGATCGCCGCGGCGATCTTCTATGTGGTCGTGCAGATCCTGATCCTCACGGGCGTCCTCAACGGCTACTTTGTCGTCATCATCAACCGCTCCCTCATCTACGTCATCCTCGCGGCGACCCTCAACCTCATCAACGGCATCACGGGACAGTTCTCCCTTGGGCACATGGGGTTCGCGGCGGTGGGAGCCTACGCCTCCGGCACCATCACCACCATCCTGTTCCACCTGAGCCCCCATTCCTTCAGCGACAACCTCTGCTTCCTGGCCGCCATCGTCATCGGCGGGATCGCGGCGGCCATCGTGGGGTTCCTCATCGGGTTCCCCTCGCTCCGGCTCAAGGGCGACTACCTCGCCATCGTGACCCTGGGCTTCGGTGAGATCATCCGCACCATCCTCAACAACATCGCCTACGTCGGCGGTCCCCGCGGCCTGCTCGGCATCCCCAAGTTCTCGGGGTTCACCACCATCTTCCTGTTCACCTTCTTCACCATCGTGCTCCTGCGCAACCTGGTGCAGTCCTCCCACGGTCGGGCGATGCTGTCCATCCGTGAGAACGAACTCGCCTCGGAACTGGCGGGAGTGGACACCACCCGCTACAAGGTGCTCGGTTTCGTCATCGGCGCTTTCTTCGCCGGCATCGCGGGCGGCCTCCTCTGCCACCTGCTGCAGATCGCCCATCCCACCCAGTACGGCTTCTATGCCTCCGCCCTGATCCTCATCATGGTCTATGCGGGCGGCATGGGCTCCCTCACCGGCTCCATCATTGCCGCCTTCTCCCTCACCTTCCTCACCGAAGGCCTGCGGGTGGGCATCGACTGGCTCCGGGACACGGTGGGCATCCCCATCGGCACGGAATGGACCATGGTGATCTACGCGCTGCTCCTGATCTTCATCATGCTGTTCAAGACCGAGGGGTTCATGGGCATGCGGGAATCCAAGATCCTCATCATTGAGGAGAAGAAAGTATGAGCGCTCCGCTCCTATCCATTCAGGACATGTCCCATTGGTTCGGTGGGCTCAAGGCTGTTTCCAATTTCACCTTCGACGTGCCCGAGGGCGTGATCTACGGCCTGATCGGACCCAACGGCTCCGGCAAGACCACCACCTTCAACCTCGTCACCGGGATCTACACCCCCACCCAGGGCAAGATCCTGTTCGAGGGTGATGACATCGTCGGCATGAAGCCCTACAAGATCGTGCACAAGGGCATCGCCCGCACCTTCCAGAACCTGCGCATCTTCGGCAACCTGTCGGTGGTCGACAACATCCGGGTGGCCCGCCACTTCACCACGAAGTCCGGCATCTTCGCCTCCTTCCTGCGCCTCCCCCACTACCTCAAGGAGTCGGAACAGGTGCTGGAGGAGACCATGGACCTCATCAAGCTGATGCACCTGGAGAAGCGCGCCTTCGAGATCGCCAAGAACCTGCCCTACGGCGAACTGCGCAGGCTGGAAGTGGCCCGCGCCCTGGCCACCAAGCCCAAGCTCATCCTCTTGGACGAGCCCGCGGCCGGCATGAACCCCAAGGAGACGGAAGACCTGATGAAGCTGGTCCGGCGCGTGCGGGACGAGTTCAAGGTCACCATCTTCCTCATCGAGCACCACATGAAGTTCGTCACGGGCATCTGTGAGCGGGTGAAGGTCATCGATTTCGGCGAGACCATCGCCGAAGGGAAACCCGAGGACGTGGTCAAGGATGTCAAGGTGCTCGAGGCCTACCTCGGGCGGAAGGCGGTCGTATGCTAAAGGTCAGCAACCTC
>PLUC01000027.1 GCA_003165415.1 Holophagaceae bacterium | reverse complement strand
CACCACCACGCAAGCCTATGTATCGCCACCTACGCCTTCATCGTCGCCGAGCGTGCTCGGATTTCCCCCCCTCGCCCTTGCACCATCTTCGGCCTCGAAGAACCTGCCTTATCCGAAGGTCCAAGATGGCGAAGAGATTCCCCTCAGGGTTGAACGCCATCAGCCAAATTCGTTCGTTTCCATTCGAACGCGTTTGCAGGAGGCCATCCTGGTAAGGCTGGAGCGGTGCCCATGTTGTCGCAGAACGGGGGGCATGCCGGTCATTGCAAGGCTCTGGACGCAGTTGGTGCATGTTCGCTACAAGCTATAACCCGCTTTCCCATGTTGGCGAATGCCAATGGCACTGCGGATCGCTATGTCATTTCCAGTAACGAAGCGCGTCGGTGCTGGCTGCTAAACCAATTGAATCGCCGAGGGTGCCGAGAACGCTGAGAACGCCGAGGGGTTTCGGTGCCGGAGGCGACCGTTCCTGGCCCCAAGGCTGGTTCCGATCCGCCCCCGCAAGGAGGACCCAGCCCCGCCTGCGGCGGGGGTCCTGGGCGAAGGCCCAGGACGTTTCCGGGGAGGCACGGGCCAGAAACACACCGCAGGCGTGTTTCGGCCCGCGCCTCCCCGGAAACCTGGGGCATCCTTGCTCGCGGCGCGCCCCGGCCCGAGCTCCGCGACCTCCGCGTCACTCTCGGTTTTTCTCTGCGATTCAATTGGTTTAGATCGACTTACCGAGAGGTATCAGGTTTGCCGACAACTCCTGGGCTTGCACCCGGAGGCCAATCAAATAATTTATAACACAGTAGTACTAGGAGTGTGTCCAAGTTATAGGTCCGGGTCCCCCCAGGGCGCCCTGTTCGCTCCCGGTCAGTCGCATTCGCGACTGCCGTGAGCGGAAGGAAACAGCCCCTTCTGGCGACCGTGTTCCACCTTCTTGAGCGGGTCGAAAGCGACCGATTTTTTGTAAAGGTCTGGCTTATTTGTACGATAAGAAAGGTATGACGAAGCGATTCCGGCCCTGGGACCCTAAGCAGAAGTGGCTGTTGCCACCCGAAATCACCGAATTCATCCCCGAGGGGCATCCGGCTCATTTTGTCCGGAACCTCGTGGTCGAGGAACTGGACCTCACCGCCATCCTCGACACCTGACTGCCTTGGGTGGGCTGTTTCAGCAGGTGCTGGTGCTGTGCCGGCAGGCTGGGCTGGTGGCTCTGGGGCATGTGGCCCTGGATGGGACCAAGATCTCCGCGCCAACCTGGGCCGGAAACCCGACGTCTGCTCGGCGGACGCTGGTTACTGTTCAGAGGCCAACCTGGTCGGCATGGCAGCCCGGCACATCAGAACCTACATCGCAACGGGACGCCAGAAACACGGCTCCGAGGCTGCGATCCATGCGAAGAACGGCCAGCCGGGGAGCCTGATCGCCGCCATGCGGGACAAGCTGAAACGAGGCGGATGGCGGAGCCCCTACCGGCTGAGGAAGCAGGTGGTCGAACCCGTGTTCGGCCAGATCAAGCAGGCCATGGGCTTCCGCCAGTTCCTGCTCAGGGGCCTTGCCAAGGTAACGGCCGAGTGGCAGCTGGTCTGTACTGCCCACAACCTCCTGAAGCTGGTTAGGGCCGCTTCCTGAAGTCTGGGGGCCTGAACCTGCGGTTAAAAGGCCCTATATTGCCTTTCGATCACTCTGCCGGCGCCTACCGGCACTTCTGCTCTCCGTTTTTCTGGGAATGGTCTGACCTGGAGCGACGCAGGAGCGGAAGGTCGGAACGTTCCCAGAAAAACGACTCTGGCGACAGTCTGGGACACGGATCAATACNNTGGTTGAGGTCCGCCAGGGCGCTGTCCAGATCGGGGAAGCGCCAGCGGAAGCCCAGCCGGGTGGCCCGCGCCGGCAGGACGTAGGCGCCCTCCAGCAGCATGGCCCGGCCCATGTCGCCCAGCAGCAGGCGCAGGGCCGGCGCGGTGATCCAGGCCGGCACGGGCAGGACCGGCCAATGCAGGCGCCCGGCCAGGGCCCGGGTGAAGGCGGCGCTGCTCACTGGCTGGGGCGCGGTGGCGTTCACCGGCCCGCGCCAGTCCGGGTCGACCAGGGCCTGCAGAATCATGGCGACCAGATCGTCCACGTGGATCCAGCTGAGTCCCTGGCGGCCGTGGCCGAGCCGGCAGCCCAGGCCCAGCCGCACGGGCAGGGCCATGCGCGGCAGGGCGCCGCCGTCCCGGGCCAGGNNCGCAGGGCCACCACCCGGACGCCATGGCCTTCGGCCCGGGCGCCGGCGGCCTCCCAGCGCTGGCACAGCCCGGCCAGGAAGTCCCGGCCGGGCGCCGTGGCCTCGGTCACCGGGACCTGGTCCCGGGGGCCGTAGAGGCCCACGGCGCTGGCATTCAACAGCACCCGGGGCCCACCGGGCCGGGCCAGGGCCGCTACCAGCTGCCCGGTCGGGTCCAGCCGGCTGGTCTCCAGCCGGCGCTTGCGGGCCGGGCTCCAGCGAGCGCCGGCCACCGGCTCGCCGCACAGATTGACGACCGCGTCGGCCCCGGCCAGGGCCTCGGCCAGCTGGGACCAGCCGCAGGTCCGGACGCCGTCGGGCAGTCCAGCGGCCGGCCCGGGCCTGCGGGTCAGGACTGTCACCCGGGCTCCGGCCCGGAGCAGGGCCGGCACC
>PLUC01000193.1 GCA_003165415.1 Holophagaceae bacterium | reverse complement strand
CGGAATGTCCAAACTGCAGAACAGCAAAAGGGCCGTCCGCTGGACGGCCCTCTTGCTGTTGTTAGGATTTTTTTCATATAGAAAACAGTTCTATTAACCTCGGGTTTTTTCAATTGGTGATTTAAATCTCTTTCATTTACCAGAGGCGGGGAGTATACCTGTTTCATCGAAATCGACCTTGGTGGTAACCGCATAATGCAGCGTCCGGGCCTTTCACCTGACGGTGGGAGGTTTAATCCTTGTCAACACCATCGACGTGCTTCACGCTCGTTGGTATCCAACCCACACCCTTTCAGGAGGCAAGACAATGCGTAAACCCCTTTCCCTACTCGCGCCGTCTGTCGCGACGCTCTGCCTGCTTCTTGCGGCCGGATGCGAGAAGGAGAACAAGACCATCAAGATCGCCACCCAGAGCCCCCTGTCCGGCGCCATGTCGGTCATCGGCAGCGACATCAAGAACGGCACCCAGCTGGGCATCGAGCAGCTGTCCGACCCGCTCACCAAGATGGGCTTCAAGGTTGAGCTGGCTCCCTTCGACGACCAGGGCAACCCGGACACCGGCGTAGCCAACGCCAAGGCCATCGTCTCCGACCCGGCCGTGCTGGGCATCGTCGGCCACTACAATTCCGGCGTGCAGATCCCCTCCTCCGAGGAATACCACGCTGCCAACCTGTGCAACGTCTCCCCCGCCAACACCAACCCCAAGGTGACCGACCGCGGCTACGTGGAAGTGAACCGGGTCTGCGGCCGTGACGACGTGCAGGGCGCCGTGGGTGCCCAGTTCGCCAAGAGCAAGAACATCAAGAGCGCCTATGTGCTGCATGACAAGACCGCCTACGGCCAGGGCATCGCCGAATACTTCCAGAAGGAAGCCATCACCCAGGGCATCAAGGTCGTGGGCTTCGCCGGCACCGAAGAGAAGGCCAACTTCGACGCCATCCTCTCCCCCATCATCGCCGCCAAGCCCGAGTGCATCTATTTCGGCGGCATGTTCGACCAGGCCGCCGTGCTCTACAAGCAGGCCCGCCAGAAGGGCTTCAAGGGCATGTGCCTGTCCGACGACGGCTTCGATTCCCCCGATGCCGCCAAGATCGGAGCCGACGCACTGCTCCAGGGCGCCGGCACCTACTTCTCCACCGTCGCCGGCCCGGCTGCCGCCTATCCCGACACCGCCAAGTTCATGGCCGATTTCAAGGCCAAGTTCGGCAACAACCCGCAGCCCTTCGCCGCCCAGTCCTATGACTGCGCCGGGATCCTGCTGAAGGCCATCGAGAACGCCGCCAAGGACAGCAACGGCAAGCTGCCCGCCCGCGCCGACGTGTGCAAGGCCGTCCGCGCCCTGCAGAACTACCACGGCGTCACCGCCACCATCACCTTCAACAAAAAAGGCGATCCCGCAAAGGGCAAGTACTTCATCATCCAAGTGTCCTCTCCCGACCCCGCGAAGTGGGCTGCGAATCGGATCGACCAGACCCTGGATATCGCTCCTCCTCAGTAGTCGCTCAGGTATAACGCACCCCCCCCTAGGTCCAGGGGGGGGTTTTTTCAGGAGACCCTATGCGCAAATTCATGGGATCGGTTGACTTGCGGCAAATATATACGCCCATTGGCCAGATGGCGATATTTGTCGCGGGTGCAGGCGCCCTCTGCTCCGTGATCATGATCATTCTCGCCCTGCTCTGCCGTGGGTCGGGGGCTGACCAGGTTCTGCAGGCGACCCAGGGGGTCGGCATCTTCACCTACACCGTCAACAACCTGCCCCAGGTGCTCATCGACGGCATGACGATCGGCTTCGTCTACGCCGCCATCGCCCTGGGCTACACCATGGTGTACGGCGTCCTCCAGTTCATCAATTTCGCCCATAGCGAGATCTTCGCCATCGGGGCCTTCTGCGGCGTGGAAGCGCTCATCGCCCTGGACGGAGCCGGGATCCTGGCCAAGGCCGGAACCATCAGTTCCTTCGGCTACCTGGGCCTCGCCCTGCTGATCGGCATGGCCGCCGCCGGCGGCATGGCCGTCCTGGTGGAGCGCATCGCCTACCGTCCCCTGCGCAACTCCCCCACGCTGGTGGCGCTCATCTCCGCCATCGGCGTCTCCTTCGCCCTGCAGGACGTCATCCGCCTGACCGAGAGCCTCACCACCGGCCAGTTCTACCGGGTGATCCCCACCTTCGGCAACTTCGACGACCGGGTGGGCCTGTTCCACATCGGCTCCAGGATGATCGACATCCAGGTGAAGTCGGTGGTGGTGATCATCGCCGCCGTGGCCATGCTGGTGGCCCTCAACTACCTTGTGAGCGCCACCAAGGTGGGCAAGGCCATCCGGGCCGTGTCCCAGGACAAGAACACCGCCGCGCTCATGGGCATCGGCGTCAACGGCATCATCTCCCTCACCTTCCTGGTGGGCGGCTCCCTGGGCGGCGCCGCCGGCGTCATGTATGCCCTGAAGTTCACCCGCATCGACCCCTTCGTCGGCTTCATGCCCGGGATCAAGGCCTTCGCCGCCGCCGTGCTGGGCGGCATCGGCAACCTCACCGGCGCCCTGCTGGGCGGCATGGTGCTGGGCATGATCGAGAGCTTCGCCGGGGCCTACCTCGGGACCTACACCAGTGGCAACTTCGGCGCCGAGTACAAAGACATGGTGGCGTTCCTGATCCTGATCCTCGTCATCATTTTCCGTCCCAATGGCCTGCTCGGTGAGCAAGTCTCCCAGAAGGCATAGGAGGATCCGATGAAAGAATCCCTCAAGCGCGCCCTCCAGTCGTTGACGACCTTCATCAACGCGGGGAAGACCCCCTACTTCGTGTGCTCCGGCCTGATCATCCTCAGCACGCTCCTGGTCTACTTCAGCCCGCGCTCCATCCCCGCCTTCCTGCTGTTCGTGTTCTCGGCCAGCTCCATCTACTGGCTGAAGATGAACCGGGCGGTGCAGCTGGCCCTGGCGGTGGGCTTCGCGGTGATCCTGGTGCCCATCCTGGGCGCCCGCAACGT
>PLUC01000030.1 GCA_003165415.1 Holophagaceae bacterium | reverse complement strand
CTGCCTATTACCCCGAACTTACTCCGGGCAGGTTGATAGGCATCTCCATCCCGCCAACATTGGGTTTGGACCGCACTGTGAAGGTCGGCCAACGAATGACGACACCAATCGGCCGCCGCAGCCTGGCGCGCCCAAGCACCAGGCTGCGCTCGACCGGCAACAGGCTCGGTGCGCAATCACCTGCTGCCCGTAATACGGTGGGCCGCGGCTCTTGGTTGTGCCTGACGCTGGCTTGATCGCCACATTGGGCTCACCGGTGCATTGATTGTTTTGCTCCTGAGGTGCGCCGACTCAATGCCCACGCGCGCCTGAGTGCTGCAGAGCTTTTGCCGCATATCGCCGAATGCCCCGAAACGCTGTCGCCATGCGCTCCCGCAACACTAGCGCGTCAATCGGGCCTTACGCTGACATCGACCAACATTACCCAACCAGCGCTATTTGGGGCAGGCAAGGACCGCCGGGATCCGAGGCCTGCCCCTTGTGGGTAGAAAATGAGGTAGCTACCGCCGGCCGTGGCTGGGCAGCATGGGCATCGAAGCCGGTCCATGGCACACGGCCATCGGCATGGGGCGGGGAGCGGGTCCATGGCAGACGGCCATGGGCATGGATGCCGGCGCAACCGGGACCATCGGGGGGTTGACCAGTCGTTCAACGCAGTAGCCCGCACCAGCCATCAGCGCACCACCGGCAGCACCAGGCATTGCCCCGATCCCCCCTATAGCGGCCCCGCCTAGGGCTCCCGTCGCTGCGCCTGCAGCCATTACCCCACCCATCGCTCTCGGGTCCACCCGGTAATCAGGCCTTGTGGGTTGGTTCATGCCGCCGCAGACCAGGGTCAGAAGATCGTTGGATAAAGGAATCCCAACGACATGTGACTCGCTCATCGCTTTCTCCTTTTGAAAGGCATCGGTGATGCCTGAGTAGGTGCGTTCGGAGCGAACGCATCGGTGTCACCTAGGGCAAGAGTCGGCCAGTCCTGGATATCCGGGACCGACACTCAGGACAACGCCAGCCGCCCCATAGAAACTGGCGGATCGATTCGGGCTTGCGGAAGGGCTTTAAAGGATGGTGGCATTTCGGGCAATGCCGTCCCTTCGCGAAAAGAATCACGATAACGGCCACCAGGGCGATGGAACACAAGCCTTGGATGAGCCCTTGGATGCCTTGATCCATCGTTCACCTTCGCATTGCGCGGAACCTTCCTGACACTCCTAAATACCGGTCCTGACTGGAAAGTTCCCTGCACGGAATTTTAATATTTAATAATCAGACAGTGGCTACCGTCAGGAGCTGAAATGAAGGCCCTGTGCTGGTCTGCTGGTCTTGGTGGGTCGGCGCCGCCCCGTTGGGTCCTAACATGGCCTTCAGTCGCCTCCAGTCCCCATGGGCCCAGTCGCCGCCCTCCGTGGAAGCCACCTATCCTCCTTCGTCCAGGGCAATCGCGAAGCCCAGGCTCATGCCCTGTAGCATCGTGAACCCGCGCCACATGACCTCGTGTCCCGGCGGCGGGTCGCTGTTCCTGGCAAGGTATCCGCCGAGCCGCGCCACGAGCCGTACGGCGATGCCGAGGGAGGAAGGACCCTCCAGCTTCCGCTGCCGGGCGAAGGCGTGCAGCACCCGNNCCCAGAAGGGTCATCACCATGATCCGCCAAGCGATTACCAGGTTGATGGCAACCGCGCGTTTCAACCTTTCGGCAGTTTCGAAGGCCAGCCTTTCAACCCGGCAACCTGTCTTGAGCACCCGGTGCCAGTCCTCGATCCGCCAGCGCAGGGCATACCACCGCAGGCGCACGGCGGCGTCCTCAGCGGATCGGATCTCCCCCGTGGTCAGGAGGAACCATTCCAGGGGCTTGGCGTCTTCCGGGGGGAGGCCCTCCCGGATGTGGACCATCCACAGCGTGATGGGCTCCTTGTCCTTCCTGCCGTCGGGCGGCGGGAGCGTGACCTGCCGGTACCGAAGGCTCACCTCGGCCAGCCGCTGAGGGCGGGCTTCCCGGGCCTTCTGCCCGCTCTTCTTGGGGCGGGCGCTCTGGCGTGGAACCGGGATCTGCAACTGGCCCTGGGCTGGGCTCTGCCGGATGACCTCGAAAAGCCCCTGACCGTCTCCGAGTGCCCGGTCGTGTTTGGCCCTCACCAGGAGATCGACCCGGCGGTTGTTGCGCTGCTCATCGAACAGCTCAAAGAAATCCGCCTCCCGGTCCATGACGCATACCAAGCGGGTATCGGGAAGCTCGGCCGCAAGGTCGGCGCACTTGCGCAGGCCCAGGATCCAGTTGAAGGTCTTCTTTTCCTCGATGGGAATGGCGCGAGCAGGGCGCGTATCCGCCGGGGACTTCACTTCCGGCGCCTGGAGCTTGGCGTCCAGGACCCCCAGGGGCAACCCATCCGGGGTCACGGCCAACATGGAATGCAGGTGCAGGCCCTGGCTCCCGGCACCGGTCTGGTTGGTGCCGATCCTTCCCAGGCCCTCGCAGGCATCCAGGCCCGAGAAGTTCAGCTCGCTTCCGTCCTGGATGCACAGCACCAGGGGCTGCGCCATCATCCGCTGGATGACCCGCTGCTGGTGCGGGGCCAGGATCGCTTCCGGGGTCACCTCGGAATCGTCAGAATGGTCGATCAGGCGGTAGTAGCCCTTGACTGCAGGCCAATTCCCCTTTTCCACGCTGGAGAACGAGGCGCCCGGCTGCTCGGCCATGACACGTGCGCTATCGACCAGCCGCTTTCCGAGACGTTGATCTCCCAAGCAGGCACCTCCAAATTCATTTTGGGCCCATTCGCCGCCTTCCAGCCCGTCCGCAATCCCAAGGGGCGAATACCCCTTGCGGGGCTCCACCCCCATCGCCTCGCGGAAGTCGGGCCGCAAGGGATAGACGTAGATGTCCTTGACCGAGGTGGGGCAGTGCCAGAGGCGGTCCTGCCGCCCCCGACCCTGGGTCTGGCCCACCTTCACCCAGTTGGCTGCCTGGTAGCAGGTGCCCTCGAAGGCCTCCGTGTCGTTGAAGCTTTCCACGAGCCAGGGTTCCAGGTGGTAGCGATCCTCGTAATCCCGTCCGACCCCTCGCAGGACCATCCCCAGGACCAGGGAGGCCAGGTTCCGGCAGTGAACCGTGGGCCGGATCAGGAACCGGCTCAGGCCGATGACCCGTTCGAGGTGCCTTTTCCGAGTGGTGTCATCCCATCCGATCCACTTGTCCCGGTCCGAGAGCGCAAGTGCGGCCGACGCGAACCCAAATCCGCCCAGCCACCCGTGTTCAGAAGTGATCAGGTAGCGGAGTTGCCTACCCACCAGGGGGCCGGCTCCCTGGGGATGCTCCCGGAACATCATCTCGTTCCAGATCCGAATCTGCTCCTCGGCCTCAACCAGAACCAGCCTCAGACCTCGAACCTCGCCGGCTGCTTCGGGAACTTCCTGAGGTTCCGGAACGGGCTCGGGCAAACGGCGCGGGGAGGACTGCGCCTGTTTGAAGCTGGGCGGGGGCAAGGTGAAGTGGCCTTCCCGTTCAAGGTCTCGCAGCGCCTTCAGGCAGGTAGAGATCTGCCTCTGGCCCCGATGGTCCAGGAACCCATACCAGTCGCAAACCTGGCTCGCCAAGGCGGTGCGGTTCGGCGGGGCCTCCTCATCCAGAAACAGCCGAACCCGCTCAAGGTTCTCGGAAAGCCCGAGCGTATCCTTGATCAGGTTCTGGGAGCGGACTTGCAAATCCATATCCCGAGGCTACGAAATGCCCCGGGCTGTGTCCAGCGAAAAGTTATGGGGAACAGGCAGG
>PLUC01000188.1 GCA_003165415.1 Holophagaceae bacterium | reverse complement strand
ACATGGTCCGGCGGCTCTTCCAGGGTTTTCAGCAGGGCGTTGAACGCGCTTTTGCTGAGCATGTGGACTTCGTCGATGATGTAGACCCGGTAGCGGCAGAATGCCGGCCGGGTCTGCACCTGTTCGCGCAGGGCCCGCGCGTCCTCCACGGAGGAGCGGGAGGCGGCGTCGATCTCCATGATGTCCAGGTTCTGGTCCGGCAGCTCCGCGGCCTGGCAGGCGTCGCAGATCCCGCAGGGAGTGGGGGTGGGACCCTCCTTGCAGTTCAGGGCCCGGGCCAGGATGCGCGCGGTGGAGGTCTTGCCGGTGCCGCGCACCCCGGCGAACAGGAAGGCCTGGTGGTGGATGGCGCCGCCGCTGGCCTTGGCCCGGAGCAGGGCGTTGGTGAGGGCCTTGACGCTGGCTTCCTGGCCCACCAGATCGGAGAGCAGGCGGGGACGGTATTTGAGGGCGAGGGTGGTCATGGGCGAGGGTTCACGAGAATGCCTTCTGATGTTTGGATTTCATGCCCCTTGACGCCAAGGAATGGGCATCGGCCTGGGGGACCCGCCCCTGAAAGCATAGCAAGGTTCTCGGCTGCTGATCGTGTTGCTCCCGTGCTGCCAGGTGCCCTATTGGGCTCTGGCAAGTCGCTTCGTTCCGGCTATTCAAAAAGGCTGCGCTGCGCCGTAAAGGGTGGCCGCTGGACCGGCGGTGGCACGGCCGCCTTCGGCTCCCGTCGCCGTCGGGTCTGGGGAAAGGTGCCCTGGAGCACCGCGGCCACCCGGTCCTGGTAGTCCGAGTCCAGGATGAAAAGCCAGTCATTGCGAGCCAGCACCTCGTAGAAGGCATCGTCCTTGAGCAGGCGCAGCGATCCCACCCAGGCGCCGGAGGCCCCGCTTTCCTTGGCCCGGTGGGCGAAGGCCTGGGGGTCGCGAACGGGCATCAAGGGGCATGCGGCCAGGTTCACCTCGACCCCGCCCCTGGCCAGAAGCTCCATCGCCGCCCACCGGGAGGGGATGGGCGGGGCATGGGGTTCCACAACCTGCCGGACCGTGTCATCGTCCGTGGGAATGGAGAAGCCCACCGTCAGCCGGCTCCCGAAGGCCTTCAGCAGCTCCAGGTCCTGGAGGACCAGGGGCGAGCGGGTGTGCAGCAGAACCCGGGTGGTGGGGCACTGCAGCAGCACCCCCAGGCAGGCCCGGGTCAGCCGGAATTCCCGCTCCAGGGGCTGGTAGGGATCGGTGGCCGAGGCCAGGAACACGGCCTGCCGGTGCAGGCGGTGCCGCTGAGCCCAAAGCAGCTCCGGCGCATTGAGCTTGGGCGTGGCCCAGGTGCCCCACTGCTCCGGGCTGTGCCCCGGCTGGGGATAGTCGCGCACGTAGCAGTAGCGGCAGCCGTGGCCGCAGCCCCGGTAGGGGCTGAGGGCGAAGCCGAACCCGTAGCGCTCGTCCCGCTGGGGCCGGAGGATGCTGCGGGCCTCCTCCGGTTCCACCAGGAGGTCGTGGAAGAGCGCCTTGGGCACGTCGAGCGGAAACAGCGAGGTAGCCATACCTGCATCATTCGTCTTTTTTTCGTCGTGTCAAGGGATATCGTTTACTTTAAAGCGCCGCTTGACGCCAGCCGGGTCTATGGCACTAAACTGCTTATAATTGCCAGAGACGCTCTCATTTGCGGCTTGTTGGTATATTCCTGTGGGAAGGGTCGGCCTATGCGTCATCTCAAGGGCAAGGCAGTTGTGGCTCAGGGCGGCGGCCCCACCGCCGTCATCAACCAGAGTCTGGTGGGGCTGGTGATGGAAGCGCGGAAATGGCCGTTCATCACCAACGTGTACGGCGCCCGCTTCGGGGTGCGGGGCATCCTCAAGGAGGATTTCCTGGACCTTACCCTGGCCACCACCCACAACCTGGAAATGGTCGCGGCCACCCCCAGTTCGGCGCTGGGTTCCACCCGGGACAAGCCGGACGAGGAATACTGCGCGCGCATGGTCACGGTGTTCCAGAAGCACGGCGTGCGCTACTTCTTCTACATCGGCGGCAACGACTCCGCCGAGACCTGCCGGATCGTGGGCGACTACGCCCAGCAGGTGGGCTACGACCTGCGGGTGATCCACATCCCCAAGACCATCGACAACGACCTGCGGATCACCGACCACTGCCCCGGCTTCGGCTCCGCGGCGCGCTTCGTCACCTCGGCTTTCGCCTGCCTGGACATGGACAATTTCGCCATCCCCGGAGTCTTCATCGGGGTGGTGATGGGCCGCAACGCGGGCTGGCTGACGGCGTCGTCGGTCATGGCGCGGCGCGACCCCAAGGACGGGCCGCACCTCATCTACGTGCCGGAGCGGGTGTTCGACACGGACCGCTTCCTGGACGACGTGGAGAACGCCTTTTCCCAGAACGGGCGCTGCGTGGTCGCCCTGTCCGAGGGCATCGTCTCCGCCGACGGCAACCCGGTGCTGATGAAGCTCCAGCCCGAGACCGAGCTGGACCCGTTCGGCAACATGCAGCTCTCCGGCCGCGGCACCCTGGGCGACGCCCTGTCCGACCAGATCAAGCAGCGGCTCAAGATCAAGCGGGTGCGCTGCGACACCTTCGGCTACCTGCAGCGCTCGTTCCTGGGCGTCACCTCGGAAGTGGACGTCAGCGAGGCCCGGGACGTGGGCGAGACCGCGGTGCATTTCGCCTCCAGCCGCGACGAGAACGGCTCGGTGGCCATCCGCCGCACCGGCGACTACTCCGTGGACTATTTCCTCACCCCCCTGGACACCGTGGCCCGGGACACCAAGCCCCTGCCCCCCGAGTACCTGAAGGGCGAGCACGACATCGCCGAAAGCTTCCGCTACTACGCCCGCCCCCTGATCGGCACGATCCCCCACTTCGACCGGATCATCGCGCCGCCGGTGGTATTCTAGAAAATCCCAAATCCTTCAGGAGCCTCCATGCCGCTGACCCGCCCCGCTCTCGCCCTCTTCGCCACCGTCTTCCTGAGCGCCCAGGAAGCCCTGCCGGTGAAGTTGCCCGCGCCCGCGAGCGGCGGGGCGACCCTCGCCGAGACCCTCGCCGGCCGCAAGACCATCCGCACCCTGGGCGGCCCCGGCCTGACCCTGGCCGAGACCGGCCAACTGCTGTGGGCGGCCCAGGGGGAGAACCGCCCCGGCAAGCGCACCGTGCCTTCCGCCCATGCCCACTATCCGCTGGAGGTGTACCTGCTCACCAAAGGCAGCGCGACCCTCCCGGCCGGCTTCTACCACTACCAGCCCACCGGCCACCAGATCCAGAAGCTGGCCGACGGCAGCCCCGAGGCCACCCTGGGCAAGCTGAAGGGCATGCAGCCCTGGATCGCCGCCGCTCCGGCCGTGTTCGTGGTGGCCGGGGTGCCCACCCGCATCGACCCCTCCGGCAAGAACAGCTCCCTCACCTTCTATGAAGGCGGCGCCGCCGCCCAGGACCTGCTGCTCCAGGCGGTCGCCCTGGGCCTGGACGCCGGCACCGCCGCCGGCATCGACATGGCCGCCCTGGGCCAGACCCTGAAGCTCCCGGCGGGGACCCAGGCCATGATCGTGCTGCCGGTGGGCCGGGAAAAAGGTCCGAATTCGTAGGGCTTGCATGGCCGTCGATCATAGTCGACACTCAAGGGCAAACGAGGTCCTCCGTCGACTATGATCGAAACCCACTTGATCCGCCGCCCCGGTATCTGATGGTGGACGAAGTCCAGGAGATCGAAGGCTGGGAAAAGGCCATCAACTCGGTACTGGCCCAGGATCAGGTGAAGGTGGGCATGCTGGACCAGCTGGAGATCGATTTCGTCGCGGAACGCCATGGAGAGCGGCTCTACGTACAGGTGGCCTACCTCCTCTCCGGTCCGGAAACCATCCGCCGGGAGTTCGGCAACCTCGAACAGGTCCCCGACAACTACCCCAAGCTCGTGCTTTCCATGGACGAGCTGGGCCCAGCCCAGCGCAATGGCATCCGCCAGCAGAACCTGGTCGACTTCCTGCTCGAGCCCGTCTAGTCATTCCGCTCCCGTCAGTGGCGAATGCCACTGATGGGAGCGAACAGGGCGAACCTCTGGGACCCGTGTGCCCAGGCAGCCTAGGCCCAGGCCATCTCCGCGGCGAAGTGGCGGAGGTACTTGCTCTGCTTGACGATCCGCACCCCGCGCACCTGCTCGGCCTTGGCCTTGACCTCGCAGATCACCTCGGCGGCGAAGTCGAAGTGGCTCTGGGTGTAGACCCGGCGGGGGAAGGCCAGGCGCACCAGCTCCATGTTGCTGTAGGTCTCGGTGCCGTCCTCCAGGCGCTTGCCGAACATCACCGAGCCGATCTCCACGCCGCGGATCCCGCCTTCCAGGTAGAGGGCGTTGGCCAGGGACCAGGCGGGATAGTCCTGGGGACCCAGGTGCGGCAGGAAGGTCTTGGCGTCGATGTAGACCGCGTGGCCGCCGGTGGGCCGGACGATGCCCACGCCGCCGGCGATCAGCTTCTCGCCCATGTACTCGGCGGTGCGCAGGCGGTAGCGCAGGTAGTCCTCGTGCAGCCCCTCCTCCAGACCCACGGCCATGGCCTCCAGGTCGCGCCCGGCCAGGCCGCCGTAGGTGGAGAAGCCCTCGGTGAGGATCAGCAGGTTGCGGGCGGCCTCCACCCACTTCTCGTTCTTGAGGGCGATGAAGCCGCCGATGTTGACCATGGCGTCCTTCTTGGCGCTCATGGTGCAGCCGTCCGCCAGCCGGAACATCTCCTTGGCGATGCTCTCCGGGGTGCGGTCCTGCATCCCCTCCTCCCGCAGCTTAATGAACATGGCGTTCTCGGCGAACCGGCACACATCCAGGATCATGGGCTTGCCGTACTTGTGCAGCAGCTCGGCGTAGGCGCGGATGTTGGCCATGGACACCGGCTGGCCGCCGCCGGAGTTGTTGGTGACGGTGAGCATGCCGAACGGGACCCGGTCTCCCTCGCGCTTGAGCAGGTCCTCCACCTTGCCCAGGTCGATGTTGCCCTTGAACGGGTGGATGGTGGCCGGCTGGGTGCCTTCGGGGATCACCAGGTCCTGGGCCTCGACCCCGAGGAACTCCAGGTTGGCGCGGGTGGTNNGTGGTGTCGAAGTGGGTGTTGTTGGGGACGATGTCGCCGCGCTTGGCGGCCACCCCGAACAGGATCCGCTCGGCGGCGCGGCCCTGGTGGGTGGGGATGATGTGCTCGTAGCCGGTGAGCTTCTGCAGCACCGACTGCAGGCGGAAGAAGCTCTTGGCGCCGGCGTAGCTCTCGTCGCCCTCCATGATGGCGCCCCACTGCTTGGCGCTCATGGCGCCGGTGCCGGAGTCGGTGAGGAAATCGAGGATCACGTCCTCGGCTCGTAGTTTAAAGACGTTCAGCTTGGCTGCTTCCAGCAGTTGGACCCGGTCTTCCCGGGTGGTCATGCGGATGGGCTCGACGCTCTTGATGCGGAAGGGTTCGATCATGGTCTTGGGCATGGGTGGACCTCTGGCAGAAATGGGTGGGAAAGGGTTGGATGGATCAGGGTGGGAGCGCGTCAGAACGCTGCCCTGCCATCGCCGCACGAGGACCTGGCCTCGTGCTCCGCTCTCCGCTTCTTGTTCCTGCAGGCTGGGATCATCCTCTTCCTTTGTATCAGACCTCGGCCAGAAGCCCAAGCCCCAAAAGGGCCTTCTCCATGGACAGGAACAGGGGCAGTCCTGCCCGCATGAAGGTCTGCCGGTAGGCTTCGAACAGCGGACCGCCCTCCACCACCACCCCCAGGCGCTTGCCCGATTCCCGGGCCAGGGCCAGCAGGCTGCGGGCGAAGGCCTCCATCCGGGCCGGGTCGGTGGTGTCCAGGCGCATGGTGAGGGGCACCAGGCCCACCACCACGGTGTCGGCGGCGGTGCCCAGCGCCAGCCGGCAGCAGGCCAGGTAGGCCTCCTCGTCGGCCATGGGAGTCACGTCCAGGGGCAGCCTGGGGTTGACCAGCTCCTGCAGCTTGTGCGCTTCCAGCAGGGCCTTGACCTGGGCCACTTCCCCCGGGTCCAGGATGTGCCCGGCCACCGCGCCCACCAGCAGGTCCGCGCTCACCACCGACTCGTAGCCGGCGTTGGTGACCACCGCCACCCGGGACGGCTTGCCCGCGGGGAACGCGGCCAGCCAAGCCAGGGCCGAATCGTAGGTGCCCATGCTTTCGCAGACCAGCACCCCGGCCCGCTTGAGCAGGGCCTTCTGCAGCTCCCAGTCCCCGGCCAGGGCCCCGGTGTGGCTGCTGGCCGCCTTCTGGCCCTCGGCGCTGCGGCCACCCTTGTAGAGCACCACCCACTTGCCGGACTGGATGGCCTTGCGCGCGGCCAGGGCCGTGGCCAGGAGGTCGCCGGGCATGAAGCCCTCCACGTAGGTGGCGATGACCCGGGTCTCCGGGTCCTGGCCCAGGGCGGAGACGAAATCGGACAGGCGCACGTCGATCTGGTTGCCGATGGACACCGCGTAGCGCATGGGCAGCTGGGAGAAGCAGGAGAGGCGGGTCACCAGGAAGGCCCCGCTCTGGCTCACCAGGGACAGCGGGCCGCCCCTGGCCTGCACCGGCAGCTTCACCTGGGGGATGAACAGGGTGTTCACATGGTTCGAGCTGCTCAGGAAGCCCAGACCGTTGAATTCTCTCCGCATCATCCCCTCGGAATAGGGGGGCCATTTTGACACTCAAGGGTGAGTATCCAGGGCCTGCGTTGTGCGGGGGATCACGTTAGAGCCTATCTCGGTAGGCTGCTAACACCGTGGGATCCTGTTTTGATGAGGCGTCCGTGCTGGGCATAAGCAGCCGTAAGGGAGCAAGCTCCCCAACGGCTGCTAACCGAAGCTCACCCAGCCGGCCCGCCCCGGGATCTCCCGGCGGGTGATGGCGCGGGCCGGCGGGTTGCCGGACTTCCATTCCGGCACCCAGTCGGCGTGGGTGCGCACGCGCACCTCCCGGTCCTTGAGCCCCCCCAGGAAGGCGTCGAAGGTCTCCGCCAGGGCGCCGCCCTCCACCTCCGTGTGCAGGGCGTAGACGTTCAGGGCGTCCTCCCGGACCAGGTCCCACACCTGCTCGTTCACCTGGTGCGGCGTGAGCCCCTCCAGGCCCAGCAGCTCGTCCAGGGTGGGCAGGGTGGTGGGCACCTGCAGGGTGGAAAGGGCCCGGCCCTTCACCACCGGGTAGAACGGCTCGAAGCCCCGGCAGTCGCCGGCATAGTCCATGCCGTAGGCCTCCTGCAACTCCAGGGTCGTGTCGTTGCAGCGCCAGGCCGGGCTCACCGCCCCCTTGGCCGGCTCCCCGAACACCTCCACGAACGCTTCGTGGGCCTGCCGGTACCAGTCGGACAGCCATTCCCTGGACTTGCGGTCCAGCAGGTCGTGGTACTGCACGTGATCCCAGCCGTGGATGGCCACCTCGTGGCCCGCCTCGCGCGCCTGCCGCATCTGGGCCGCGGCCTGCTTCCAGATGATGGGCGCGGGGAGCAGCACGCCGTACATCATGGTCCGGAACCCGTACAGCCGGGTGGCGCCGGTGCGGCGCATCTTGTCCAGGAAGCCCTTGCGGAAGATCCGGCGGATGGCCTTGCCGCTGTTGTCCGGCCCGAAGCAGAAGTAGAAGCTGGCCTGCATCCCGTGCCGGTCCAGCATCCGCAGCAGGGCCGGGATGCCCTTCAGGGATCCTTCCAGGGTGTCCACATCCACGCGCAGGGAGAGGGTTTTCATATTTCCTATTGTGCCACTGAGTATGACCGCGGGGGGACCGCTCGCTCGCTTTGCTCACTCTACGTCCCCCCGCACCCCCACTTCATGCCCGGGCAAAGCCCGGTCATGAAGTCTAGGCCGCCGAGCCTTCCTTCAGGATCTCCTCCAGCCGCTTGAACAGGTGCGCCCGGGGCCCCATGGGCACCCGCTTCAGGAGCATGCCGGCCTGCTCGGGGGTGCGGCCGCCCTTGGTCTGGTTGCACACCAGGCAACAGGCCACGAGGTTCTGCCAGGTGGTCCGGCCGCCCTGGCAGACCGGGATGATGTGGTCGATGGTGTCGGCGCGGTTGTGGCAGCCCTCGTACTGGCAGATGTAGTGGTCCCGCTTCATGACCCGGCGGTCCAGGCGGCCCATGAGCAGCTTGCTCTCGGGACAGGCTTTGGCGTTGGGGAAGATGATCAGGGCGATGGCGCCGCGCAGGTCCAGGTGCCGGTCCAGGTTGGCGGGGTTGAGCACCATGGCGCGCCCGGTGGCCACGGCCCGGATGGCCTTCCGCCGGGCAACCTCCATCATCGGCACATAGTTCCGGTCCACGGCGATGACGCTATTTATAAGTGCCTTAGTTTGCAACGCTGGCCCCCTACTTTTTCCTCAATGGTCTTGACCGCGCGGAAATGCCATGCATGGATGCCCCAGGATGAAAGGCGACGCCTCCAGTCTATACAAAAAGGCCCCCATTGTGCTATGGGGCGCCTTACCGGGTTCTGTGGCATGATTTGGCAGCTCCCCAGAAAACAACCCTCCCGAAGGCGTCCACCATGGTTTCGTATACCGGCAGCCTTATCTACAATCTGGCCTTCCTGGTCTCGATGACCGTCCTATCAGGGTTCATCCGGCAACTCCGGGGCCCGCGGCTGCGGGAGGACCTGCTCCAGGGGACCCTGTTCGGGGCTTCGGCGGTGATCGGCATGATGTTCCCCCTGGTCCTGGGACCGGGGCTGATCTTCGACGGCCGCTCGGTGGTGCTCAGCCTCTGCGGGTTGTGCTTCGGTCTCCCGGCCACGGTGGTGGCGGGCGCCATGGCGCTCCTGTACCGGCTCCTGGTGGTGGGCGGCCCTGGCGCCATCCCGGGGACGCTGGTCATCATCGAATCGGCCTGCATCGGCCTCGCCTTCCACCGTTGGACCCTGAAGGGGACGGCGCTTTCCGCAGGGCGGCTGCTGGGGCTCGGCCTGCTGGTCCACGGGGTCATGGTCCTGCTGGCGTTCACCCTGACCGGGGGCACCGGCTTCCAGGTCATCAGGCACATCGGCCTGCTGACCCTGGTGGCCTATCCCCTGGCCACCCTGTTGATCGGGAAGGTCCTCTCCAGCCAGGAAGCCGAGACCCGCACGCTGGATGCCCTGCGCGAAAGCCAGGCGCGGCTGCGGGAATCCCAGAAAAGTTTCGCGGCCCTGTTCGAGAACGCGGTGCTGGGCATCTACCGCACCAGCAGGGAGGGCCAGGTGGTGATGGCCAACCAGGCCACGTGCGTCATGCTTGGCTACGCCTCCTTCGAGGATCTGGTCCACAGCGGAAACGTGTTCGCCAACAACCCCACCTACCCCCGGCCCCGGTTCCTGGAGGAACTGGCGCGGCATTCCCGCTTTTCCGGGTTTGAAGCCACCTGGACCCGGCCCAACGGGGAGACCGCGCTGCTGCGGGAAAGCGCCCGGTCGGTCCTGGACGGCTCAGGGGAGCTCATGTATTTCGAAGGGATCATTGAGGACATCACCGAGCTCAGGCGGGCGGAGCAGTCCCTGCGCGACCTGGAAGCCCAGCTGCACCAGGCCCAAAAGATGGAAAGCCTGGGCATCCTGGTGGCGGGGGTCGCCCACAACATCAACAACGTGCTGGCCATCATCATGGGCACGGCGTCCTTCCGGGAGCAGAACGCGGGCGAACCCTCGGACCAGGAGGCCTACCGGACCATCGGCAAGGTCTGCCGGCGGGGCCGGGACATGGTGAAGTCCCTCATGCAGTTCGCCCGTCCCACCCTCTCCAGCCAGGCTCCCTTCGAGGTGCACGCGCTCATCCGGGAGGTGTGCGGCCTCCTGGGCAACACCACCAGCAATCGCATCAGGATCGTCGAAGCCTTCACGGACGAACCGCTGTGGCTGAGCGGCGACGCCGGCACCATTAACCACGCCCTGGTGAACCTGTGCATCAACGCGGTGGACGCCATGCCGGACGGGGGGACCCTGATGTTCCGCACCGCCGTGCCCGAACCGGGCTGGGTGGAGGTGGCGGTGGAGGACAGCGGCGAAGGCATGCCCCAGGAGGTCATGGCCCACGTGCTGGAGCCCTTCTTCACCACCAAGGACGTGGGCAAGGGCACCGGCCTGGGCCTCTCCATCACCTACGGGGTGATCAAGGCCCACGGGGGCACCATGGAGATCACCAGCCAGGTGGGCCAGGGCACCACCGTGCGGCTCCGGTTCCCCCGGATCCCCGCCCCGGCCCAGACCGAGACCGTCAGCCCCCCGGCGCCCTCGCTGGGTGCCTTGAAGATCTGCCTGGTGGACGACGACGAAGACGTGCGCCATCTGATGGAGCGGATGCTCAACAATGCCGGGGTGCGCCAGGTGAAATGCTTTTCCGGAGGCCGGGAGGCGCTGGACTACCTGGGTTCCGAAGCGCTCCCCGACCTCGTCATCCTGGACCAGAACATGCCGGAGATGAACGGGGCCCGAGCCATGGCGCTGATCCGGGAGCGCTACCCGGAGATGCCCATCCTGATCTCGTCGGGACAGCCGGACATCGACGAGTGGGACTGCTTCAAGCTGCCCGGGGTGGGGGTGATTTCCAAGCCCTTCAACATGGAGGAGATCCGGGCCAAGCTGGCCCAGTTCGCTGGTTAACTAGTTACCGGCCGGGACCAGCGGGCCTCCCGCTGATCGCCGCACCCTTCCAGGGTGAGTTCGGCCACCCACCCGGACGGCCATGGCCCGAAGTTTCCGGCCCATTCCACCACCAGATAGTCCTCGGGCCGGACGGTCTCCTCCAGGCCCAGGGACCAGGCCCCGGCCTCCCCCAGCCGGAACAGGTCCAGGTGGTGGATCCACCCCCCCGGGCAGCGGTAGCGATGCAGCACGGCATAGGTGGGCGAGGCCACCTGGTCCGGGTCGCCCCCCAGCCCCGCCACAAAACCGCGGGTGAAGGTGGTCTTGCCGGCGCCCAGCTCGCCCCGGAGCAGCCAGGTGCCCCCGGGCGGGGTCAGGGCCGCCAGCTCGGCGCCCAGGGCTTCGGTGGCGGCGTCGCCGTCCAGGACCCTCGATTCAGCGGCTGCCGGCACCATGGGACTCCCTCAACAAGGCCGCGAGGCTGGGCCCCAGCTCCCGGATCATGAGCGGACCCAGGCCCAGCCGGTCCGCGGCGGCCCCGTGCAGCCAGACGGCCTCGGCCACGGCCCGCTTCAGGCCCGCCGGATCCGGTTGCGCCTGGTTCCGTTTGTGCCAGCGCGCCACCTGGGCCGCCACCATCCCCGACAGGAAATCCCCGGAGCCCCCGGCAGAGAGTCCCGGGTGGCCGGTGGGGTTCACCCACAGCTCCGGGTCGTTCCCCCCGGCGACGATGCTCTGGGCCCCCTTGAGCACCAGGATGCCCGGACCGGTGGCCGCCGCGGCCGCCCGGGCCAGGCGCTCGGCGCTGCCCAGGGGCGTCTGCCCCTGGAACAGCCGGGCGAACTCCCCGGGATGGGGGGTGATGACCGTGGCCGGACGGGCCATCCAGCGCTCCCCGCAACCAGCCCCCAGGGCCGAGGCGTCCAGCACCAGCGGCCCATCCCAGCCGGGAACCTCGGTGATGCCGCCGGGGCCGGCCAGCAGCACATCGATGCCCGCCGGCACCCGGCCGTCCCAGGCCCGCACCATGGCCTCGGGCACCTGGGCCGCCACCTCGGCCCGCACCTCGGGGTCGGCCAGCACCGTGACCAGCCCGGCGCCCATGCGCAGGGCGCCCAGGGCGGCCAGCACCGCGGCCCCGCCCATGCCCAGCGAGCCGGCGCGGATGCCCACTTGGCCAAAGTCCTGCTTGTGGGTGTCCCAGCGTTCCGGGCCGGGGGCGGGCGCCTCCAGCAGCCGGAGGCCGGCCCCGGGCGCCCTGGGCAGGGGGATGGGGATCACCGTGATGTCGCCGCATCGTTCCCGGGCGGGGCGCAGCCCGTGGCAGACCTTCAGGTGGCCGAAGCAGGCGGTGCGGTCAGCCGGCACGGCCGGCCCCGCCCACTCGGGCTGGCTGGGATCCAGGCCCGAGGGCAGGTCCAGGGCCAGGATCCGGAAGGGAGCCGTGGGTCCGGCCGCCTCGGTCAGGGCCTGGACCCAGGCCGCCGCCGGCCCCTCCAGGGGCAGCCGGACCCCCAGCCCGAACAGCCCGTCCACCACCCAGCCGCGCAAGCCGCGCACCGCCTCCCGCGGATCGGCGGCATGGCTGTACGTTCCGCCGAGCCCTTCCCACAGCCGGGCCTGGATGCCCGCGTCGCCCTTCCACCGGGGCTCGGTTGCCAGCGCCCAGACCCGCACCGGACGCCCCTGGAGCCGCGCCAGCCGGGCCAGGGCCAGGGCGTCGCCGCCGTTGTTCCCGGGCCCCGCCAGCACCTCCAACGGCTCTCCGCTGGGCAGGAGGCCCAGGGCACCCAGGGCCGCGTGCTCCTGCAGGACCAGGGAGGTGATGCCCCAGACCGCGATGGCCTCGTGTTCCAGGTTGCGCATTTCATCGGCAGTCAAGAGCGGGATCATGTCGCCTTCCTTCCAAGATTGTTGCCGGAAACGCCACCTCCGACTTGGGTCCTTTGCGCCTTTGGTCACGTCCGCCGCCGCTGGGCCATGTTAGATTCAAATATTCGTTGGAGTAGAAATGACCACTTCTCCCATCCGCGTCATTATGGCAAAACCTGGACTGGACGGCCATGACCGTGGCGCCAAAGTGGTGGCCAGGGCGCTCCGGGACGCCGGCATGGAGGTCATCTACACCGGCCTCCGGCAGACCGCGGCCCAGATCGTCGCGGCGGTGGTCCAGGAGGATGCCCAGGCCCTGGGCCTGTCCATCCTCAGCGGCGCCCACAACCAGATCTTCCCGGAAATCATGCGCCTCCTGAAGGAACAGGGCGTCAACGACCTCCTGGTGTTCGCCGGCGGCATCATCCCCGACGAGGACATCCCCAGCCTCAAGGCCATGGGCATCAAGGCCGTGTTCCAGCCCGGCACCAACACCGACGACATCGTCGCCCTGCTCCGCCAGGAACTGGCAGAAGCCAAGTAAGCATTACCGGGGACTGAGCCAGCGGGTTCCCGCCGGCGGGTCGAAGGTGAACGTGGCCGCGGCGAATGGCGGAGGCGTGCGCGGGTTCTGCAGCTCGATCTCCTGGCTGGCGCCGGTGGCGTCGCGCCACTGGATGCGCTGCAGCAGGCCGTCGCGTCCGGTGAGCACCACCCGGGGCAGGTCCTTTCGCCTGGGCTCCAGCGCGACCTCCTGCCCGGAACCGGCCTTGGCCTCGTAGAACCCGGCCAGGGCCGAGGGATTGAGCAGGATGTTGAGCAGCGGGGTGTCGGCCGAGGCGCTCCGCAGGGAGATCCGCTGGGCCGTGCGGGCCTCGGGGTCGTACTGGACCAGGTTGCGGCCATCGGCCACCAGCAGGAGGCCCTGGCGGTACTCCACCCGCAGGTGCCCGCCCTTGGCCAGCTTCAACTGGCCCTGGCGGCGCAGCTTGCCGAACACCGCGCTTTCGGACTGCTGGACGAAGTCGCTTTCCAGGCGGACCATGGCCTGGAACCCGCCCCACCATCCAGGCAGCGCGACCGTCGGAGCCCCCGCCCCGAGCAGGCCGACACCGAGGCAACCGCAAAGCACCTTCCGGAACACCTCAGGACCTCTTGAATTCGATGGCCAGGGTTCCCGGGCCGTCGGGCCCGGGCCCGGCGATGGCGGTGGCGGATTCGGCGATGAGCAGGCCCTTGCGCCGGACCTGCACCCGCACTTCCAGTTCGCCGCCGTCGCTGTCCGGAGGCAGGCTCACCTGCAGCACCTGGGAGTGCCTGGCAGCAGGGGCGGAAGGCCATGGATGCATCTGCAGCAGGCCGCGCAAGGGGATCGGCGGAACGGGCGCCCTGAGGGCCACCCGGGGCACGGTGCCGGAGCCCTGGCTGGAAGTGCCGGCGGGCCTGGACGGCTGGGGCGGCTGGGGCGGCAGCAGCTTCACCACCAGGGGCGCCATGATCTTGACCTGCCCGTCGGCCGGCCTGGGCGGTTCGGCGGGGGCCGGCGGATCCGGCTGGGGCGGCTCGGGCACGTCTTCCCGGGTCGTCTGGAACAGGTCCAGGGACGAGGACAGGTCCAGAAAGCTGAGGGCTTCCGGCAGGGTTCCGGGGGAGGTGCCGTCCACCCCCGAGGACAGGTCCAGGAAGCTCAGGGCTTCGGGCAGGGCGGAGTCCGGGTGGGTGTCCGCGCCCGGGTGGGTGTCCGCGTCCGAGTGGGTATCCGGGCCCGCGACGGGGAAGCCGGTTCCGGCCGGGGGGTCCGGAGGCACGGGCGGGGTGGGCATGGACCAGGCGGGCAACGGCTGGGTAGGCGGCGGCGGAGGCGGAGGGGCGGCCACCACCGGCCTGGGCGCCGGGGTTTCCGCCTCCTGGGCCGATGGGCCGTCCCCCAAGTGCTGGGTCTTGATCTGGGCCAGGGCCAGCCGGGAAATGCCGCGAAGGGTTTCGAACACCCCCTCCCCGGACCGGGCGATGGCCTGGAAGCTGGTCAGGTGCCTGGGATTGAGTTCCCGCTCCAGCACCTCCACCGGCACGATCTGTTTGAGATCACGCTTGTTCCACTGGAAGATCATCGGGATATCGCCGATCTTCAAACCCAGTTCCCGCAGATTCTCGGTGAGGTTCTGGATGCTTTCCCGGTTGGCGTCCAGCATCGCGGTCTGGCTGTCCGCCACGAACACGATGCCATCCACCCCCTTCAGCACCAGCTTGCGGGTGGAGTTGTAGAATACCTGTCCCGGCACGGTGTAGAGCTGCAGCTTGGCCTTGAAGCCGCCGATGACGCCCACCTCCATGGGCAGCAGATCGAAGAAGAGGGTCCGATCGGTTTCCGTGTTCAGGGACACCATCTCGCCCCTGGCCTTCTGCGAGGTGCGTTCATAGATGGCGCTGAGGTTGGTCGTTTTCCCGCATAGTCCCGGCCCGTAGTATACGATTTTGGCCGTCATCTGGCGGGTGGCGTGGTTGAAAAAAACCATCTTCGGAATCCCGAGGTCAGTGTTTGAGTGTAACGGAAACTTACACCCAGCTCCAACCATAAACGCTTCAGAGACTCTTCCTTGCGAAAGAAGCTCGCGAATCCGGCCTTAGCAGCTGCGCATCACGCCCACCAGGACGCCCTGGATGCTGATGCGTTCCGGCGCGAAGCACTTGGGCGAGAGGTCGGGGTTGTGCGGGATGAGCCAGACCCCCTGCCCGTCCCTGCGGAATTCCTTCAGGGTGGCTTCCTCGCCGTCGATGAGGGCCACGATCCGGTCCCCGTTGCGGTAGTCGCCCCGCCGCTGGAGCACGATCAGGTCTCCGTCCAGGATGGAATCCTCCACCATGGAGTCGCCCCGCACCCGCAGGACGAACAGTTCCTGCCGCTCCCGGTGGATGCAGGTGGGAACCTCCAGGGGAATGGCCCTGGATTCGGGCAGGAGCGGCGTTCCGGCGGCGACGTCGCCGCAGAACGGCACCGACCTGGCCCGCTTGGGCTCGGCGTCCACCCAGGGGGCGGGCGCTCCCGTGGCGGGCTCCCCTTCCTCGGAAAGGATGATGTTGTTGCCCTTCCCGTGGCTGCGGTCCAGGAAACCTTTATCAATCAGGTGCTGGACGTGTTTGTGGATGGTGCTCACGGCGCTGGATCCGACCCCGTCGGCGATCTCCTTGAGCGTCGGGCTGCGCCCTTCGCTTTCGAGAAACTTCCGGATGTGCTGGAGCACCGCAAGCTGTCGTTTAGTCAAGTCGGTTGGTTTCATAATGCATAAGATAGGCGAAAGGCCCGGAGCCGTCAATCCCTTTTTTTTCGCCTTGGCGCAAAAAATAAAATCAAGCCTGAGCCGCAAGGAGTAGGTGACCACTCTGGTAGGCTATTTCATGAAGCGAACTTCCTGTCAAAGGTCCCGGTTCGCACTATGATGGCTCTGCCGCACACGCGCGCACAAGGGAGACAAAGCCTATGCTCACCCAGTCCGGCCCTTCAAAAATCTTGGAGAAAGCTTCACTCGTGAATGATTTTTCCATTGAAGTGGCCACGGTCAACGGCTCCGGTTCCCAGACCGCCAATATCGTGCTCATGCGCACGATTTTCCAGATGGGGGTCCCGGTCACCGGCAAGAACCTATTCCCCTCCAACATCGCCGGCCTGCCCACCTGGTTCCAGATCCGGGCCAGCCGGAAGGGCTACCAGGCCCGCAAGCAGGACATCGACTTCCTGGTCTGCATGAACCCCGAGACGGCCAAGGACGACGTGACCAAGGTCGGTCCCGAAACGGTCGTACTCTACGATGAACCGCTCAAGCTCGACGCGTTGCGCTCCGACCTGCACTTCTGCGCGGTGCCTTTCCAGAAGCTGGCGGCGGCTGCCTGCCCCGAACCCAAGCTGCAGAAGCTGGTGAAGAACATGGTCTATGTGGGAGTCGCGGCGCAGATGCTGGGCCTGGACATGGACGAGGTCAAGCGCGCCATCACCAAGCAGCTGGACGGCAAGCAGAAGGCCATCGAGCTCAACCAGACCGCGGTCCAGGCCGGGTTCGACTGGGCCGCGGCCGAAGCGCCCCGCCAGGACCGCCTGCGGGTGGTGCGGGACCACCAGACCGAAGGCCAGATCATCATCGACGGCAATTCCGCTTGCGCCCTGGGCGCCATGTTCGCCGGAGTCACGGTGGTGGCCTGGTATCCCATCACCCCCAGCTCCTCGGCGGTGGAATCGCTGATCGACTACGCCAAGGTCTACCGCAAGGATCCCGACACCGGGCGGTCCAACGTGGCCATCATCCAGATGGAGGACGAGATCGCCTCGGCCGGCGTGGTGGTGGGCGCGGGCTGGGCCGGGGCGCGGTCCATGACCGCCACTTCCGGCCCGGGCATTTCCCTCATGAGCGAGTTCATCGGCCTGGGCTACTTCGCCGAGTGCCCCGGGGTGTTCCTGGACGTGATGCGCATGGGCCCCTCCACCGGCCTGCCCACCCGCACCAGCCAGGGCGACATCGGCCTCTGCGCCCGGGCCAGCCACGGCGACACCCTGCACATCTGCCTCTACCCCGGGACCATGGAGGAGTGCTTCCAGTTCACCTACCAGGCCTTCGACCTGGCCGAGCGGTTCCAGACCCCGGTGTTCGTGGTGTCCGACCTGGACCTGGGCATGCAGAACTGGGCCGCCCAGCCCTTCGCCTACCCCGAGGCCGCCCTGGACCGGGGCAAGGTGCTGGACCAGGAGGCCCTGGCCCGGATCCAGGACTGGGGCCGCTACAAGGACCCGGACGGGGACGGCATCCCCTACCGGACCCTGCCCGGCACCCCCGGCGGCAAGGGCGCCTACTTCACCCGCGGCTCCGGCCACAACGCCAACGCCCTCTATTCCGAGAAGCCCGAGGATCTCCAGCACCTGGTGGATCGCCTCAAACGCAAATTCATGACCACCAAGGCCTTCGTGCCCAAGCCCGTCTTTTCCGGCAGCCATTGCCGGCGGGGCATCCTGGCGTACGGCTCCAGCGATCCGGCGGTGGTGGAGGCCCGGGACATCCTGCTGCAGGAGCATGGCCTGGAGACCGACTACCTGCGCGTGCGCGCCCTGCCCTTCACCGACGAGGTGATCGATTTCATCCGGACCCGGGACGTGGTCTACCTGGTCGAACAGAACCGCGACGCCCAGATGGCGGGCCTGCTCAAGGACTTCCATCCCGAACTGGCCACCCGGCTGCGCCCGGTGCTGCACTACGACAGCACCGCCATCCCGGCACAGACCATCGTCGACCAGATCACCGCCAACGAGAAGTGAGGACTCATGTCACCCGCCACCACCGCCCCCGTCCCCACCAACAGGCTCGGCCTCACCAAGCAGGACTACGTGGGCGCCAAGTCCACCCTGTGCCCCGGCTGCGGCCATGACGCCATCACCTCCCAGATCATCCAGGCGGCCTTCGAGATGAACCTGGAACCGCACCGGGTGGCCAAGCTCTCCGGAATCGGCTGCTCCAGCAAGACCCCCACCTACTTCATGGCCCAGGCCTGGGGCTTCAACTCCGTGCACGGCCGGGCGGCCTCGGTCTGCACCGGCGTGACCCTGGCCAACAGCAGCCTGATCAACCTCCTGGCCAGCGGCGACGGCGACTCCATGTCCATCGGCATGGGCCAGCTCGTGCACATGCTGCGCCGGAACGTGCCCGTGGTCTACATCATCGAGGACAACGGGGTCTACGGCCTCACCAAGGGCCAGTTCAGCGCCACCGCCGACGTGGGCTCCACCCTCAAGCACGGCGACGTCAATGAACTGCCGCCGCTGGATCCCTGCACCCTGGCCATGGAGCTGGGCTGCGGCTTCGTGGCCCGCTCCTTCAGCGGCAACCCCAAGCAGCTGGGGGTGATCCTCAAGGCCGCCCTGGCCTACCGCGGCACCGCCCTCATCGACGTGATCAGCCCCTGCGTGACCTTCAACAACCACGAAAGCTCCACCCGCTCATACAAGGCCGCCAAGGACCACGAGATGCCCCTGCAGGACCTGGGCTTCGTCCCCTACTACGACCAGGACGAGGTGGACATCCCCGCCGGCGAGGCCCGGGAAGTGACCCTGCCCGATGGCTCCAGGCTCACCCTGCGCGCCATCCACGAGGACTTCGACCCCACCGACCGCTTCGCCGCCCTCAAGGCCATCTTCGAAGCCTCCCAGCGGAAGGAGTTCCTCACCGGCATCCTGCACATCAAGACCGAGCAGAAGACCCTGCACGACTACATGCACCTGGTGGACACGCCCCTGGTCGCCCTGCCCTCGTCCACGGTCAAGCCGGGTCCCGAGGCCCTGGCCGCCTGCATGCGCGAACTCATGTAGCCCCGGAGGCTGGCCGGACGCTTGACGTGAACCCACAATAAGTCATATTGGGAACGGTTTCCTGATCAACTGGTCGGGCGGATTGCAGGCAGTCCCTTGGAGGCGAAACCATGCGCATCGGAGTCCTGGCCATTCTGTTCTGCTGGCTCCTGGCCGGAACCTGCCCGGCCTCGGCCCGGACCCCGGATGCCCAGTCCAGCCGGGTCGAGAACCACACCCAGCAGACCTGGAAGGTCTCCGTGGGCAGCTGGGCCGCCGGGATGATCCGGATCCGGGAGGCCGGCAGCCGGATCGAGCTGGCCAGCCTCAAGGGCGAAGGCGAAGGCTACCTGCTCGAGGCCGGCAAGGCGGTGGAAATGGAGATCCTGCCCACCAAGAAATGCCTGGCGCTCCAGGTCAGGTTCGCCATGGTCGCCATGCCGAGCGGCGGCGTGTCCGGCGCCAGCATCTTCGTCAGCCAGGGCAACCCCGGGGACCAGCACACCCTCAACATCAACGACTCCCCGGTGGTGCACGTGGACAAGGCCTTCTACGGCAAGCCCCGGGAAGGCACCTTCGTCCGGATCAACTGATCCGGGAGGCCGTCCCATCACCCCAGAAAGCTTGGGCTTGACAAAGGCGGGCATCGGTTTAACCATTTAGTTAAACCATTCGGATAAACCGTGCCGCCGAAACCAGGATCCAGCCGCCACCCACAGCCCAGGCCCGACCACAGCCGGGACGCCATCCTCCGGGCGGCCATCGCCGAGTTCGCTGAGCTGGGCGAGGCCGGGGCGCGCACGGATGCCATCGCCCGCGCCGCCGGCGTCAACAAGGCCCTGATCCACTACTATTTCGGCACCAAGGAAGCGCTCTACGTGGCGGTGCTCGACGAGGTCTTCACCAGCCTGGTGGAAGGCTACCGCAAGGTGCTCCAGGGTCCGGGCACCCCGGGCGAGCGGCTGCTGCGCCACTTCCTCATCCACTTCGACCATCTGGCCGGTTCCAGCAGCTTCGCCCGAGTGCTGGGCCACGAGATGATGCGCGCCAGGGCCGGCCAGTCCACGCGCATCTCGCAGATCGTGGGCATCTGCTTCGGGCCGCTGCACGCCGCCCTGTGCGCGCTCCTGGAGGAGGGCATGGCCAGCGGCGAGCTGCGCCGGCTGGAGCCCGGGCACGCGGTGCTGGGGCTGACCGGGGCGAACGTCTTCTATTTCATCTCCGCGCCGTTCTTCCGGGAAATCACCGGCAGGGATCCGCGCGACCCGCAGATGCTGGCCCGCCAGCGGGAGGCCCTGCTGGATTTCGCCGCGACCGTCCTGTTTTCCGACCCCGACCACGGCCGCTCCCTGGCCAAAGCCATAGGTGAACTTCCGTGAATCCGCGCTACCGCATCTTCGCCATCCTCGCCCTGCTGCTGGTCCTGGCGCTGGGCTTCTACTGGTTCTCCACCGACCACTCCGCCGACCTGGTGCTCCTGGGCACGGTGGACGCCAACCAGGTGATCGTGAGCGCCCAGATCACCGGCCGCATCCAGAAACTGACGGTGACCGAAGGCCAGGACGTGAAGGCCGGCGACCTGATCGCGCTGCTGGAGCAGGACGAGCTGGCGGCGGCGAAATCCGCTTCCGACGCCCAGGCCGAGAGCACCAGGAAGCAGATCGACGTGCTGCACGCCACCGCCGACAGCACCAGCGGCGACACGGAGTTCACCGTCGCCAACGCCCAGTCCACCTTCAACGCCGCCGCCGCCAGCCTGGCCGAATCCACCGCCAACCGGCAGAACCAGGATTCGCTCACCCGGCGCACCGTGGCGCTGGCCGAGCAGGGCATCATGAGCGCCCAGGACAAGGACACGGCGGTCCAGGCCCTGAAGGCCGCCCAGGCCCACGAACAGGCCGCCCGGGACCAGATGGCCGCGGCCGAGGCCGCCCTGAAGGCCGCCCGGGCCCGCACCAACCAGGCCAGGGCCGCCTGGGAGAACGTGAAGTCCACCCAGGGCCTGTGGGTCTCGGCCCAGGCCCAGGCGGTGGAGGCCAAGGCGCGACTGGGCTACACCACCATCACCGCGCCCATCGCCGGCAAGGTGGGGATCTGGGCCGCCCGGGAAGGGGAAGTGGTCAACCCGGGCACGGCCATCGTCACCATCGTGGAGCTGGCGCAGACCTGGGTCTACGCGCCCATCCCCGAGACCGACGCCGATGCCGTCCAGATCGGGGACGCGCTGAAGGTGCGCATGCCCGGCGGCATGCTGGTGGACGGCAAGGTGCTCGTGAAGACCGCCGAAGGGGATTTCGCCACCCAGCGCGACGTCAGCCGGCGCAAGCGGGACATCAAGACCATCCGCATCAAGCTCCTGATCCCCAACCCGGGCGAGCGGTTCGTGCCTGGGATGACGGCGGAGGTGCTGGTGCCCAGGAGCCGGCTGGTGCGCTCGTGAGCGGTGAGCCCGGGTCCATCAGGATCGAGAACATCGTCAAGCGCTTCGGGACCTTCGAGGCGGTCAAGGGTATCAGCCTGGAGGTGAAGCCCGGCGAGACCTTCGGCCTGCTGGGGCCCAACGGGGCCGGCAAGAGCACGCTGATCCGGATGATGACCACCCTGATCCCCATCACCTCCGGCAAGGCCTGGATCGACGGCCACGACGTGGACGCGGAGCCGGACGCGGTGCGGCGCTGCATGGGGGTGATCCCCCAGGCCCTCACCAGCGACATCAACCTCACCGTCCAGGAGAACCTCTCCATCTACGCCAAGCTCTACAGCGTGCCCCGGGCCGAGCGCCGGCGCAGCATCGACGAGCTGCTGGAGGCGGTGGACCTGACCAAGTGGCGCGACGCCGAGACCAAGACCTTGTCCGGCGGCATGCGCCGGCGCCTGGAGATCGCCCGGGGGCTGGTGCACAACCCGCGGATCTTCTTCCTGGACGAGCCCACCACCGGCCTGGACCCGGTCTCCCGGGTGGCGGTGTGGGAGATGCTCAACGCGCTCAAAAGCCGCCGGCAGCTCACCATCCTGCTCACCACCCACTATATGGACGAGGCCGACCGGCTCTGCGACCGCATCGCCATCGTCGACCACGGCAACCTGGTGGCGCTGGACACCCCGGCCAACCTCAAGCAGAGCGTCCCGGGCAACAACGTGATCGAAGTGCAGTTCCAGGATCCGCCCGGGGACTGGGAGCCGCGCCTGGCGGCCCTCCCGGAGGTCACCGGCGTGCAGGGCGAGGGCTCGGGCATGTTCCGGGTGCTCACCGGCAACGGTTCGCGCACCACCACCGAGCTGGTGGGCCTGGCGGTGCGGGAGGGCATCGCGATCCGCACCCTGAGCGTGCAGAACACCACCCTGGACGACGTCTTCGTCCACTACACCGGGCGCCAGCTGCGCGACGAGCAGGTCAAGGCGGCCGCCTACGTCATGCCGCCCAGGCCGGGGATGCAGCCATGATCCGGATGTTCGCCATCGTGGAGCGGGAGCTGCGGAAATTCTTCCGCTCGCCGGCGCTGATGCTCACCGCCATGGTGTTCCCCCTGATCCAGCTGGTGGTCCTGGGCAACGCCTTCGGCGGCAAGATCACCGAGGCGCGGGTGGGAGTGGTGGACTATGACCAGGGCCCCCAGGCCCTGCGGGTGCACGAAGCCTTCGACTCGGTGGCGGCCAACATCCGCACCTTCAGGACCGTGCGCTACGAGAGCGACAAGGCCGCGCAGGAGGCGGTGCGCGCCGGGCGCCTGGACGGAGCCGTCATCATCCCGCCCCAGTTCTCCCGCCGGGTCTACGCCGGCGAGAACCCCAGCCTGGGCCTGCTGGTGGACAACTCCGACCAGTTCCTCAGCGGCAGCCTGGAAACCGAGATGCAGTCCCTCACCGACGCCCTGAACCAGCCCGCCGTGCCCCAGCGGGTGCTGAACAGCATCGCCCTGGAGATCGTAGAGCTGTATCCCTACATCGAGTATATGAAGTATCTCCTGCCCGGTTCCATCACCCTGGCCATGTTCGTCTCGGTGATGATCGGCGGCGGGATG
>PLUC01000147.1 GCA_003165415.1 Holophagaceae bacterium | reverse complement strand
AGGTCCGCCGGTTCAATTTCCTGGAGTACACGGCGGGCACGAAGGAGCCGGCGAGCCTCGTCTACAACCCCGAAGTCACGGTGCGGCCCCGGGGCGTGATGGAGAAGTGCTCTTTCTGCATCCAGCGCATCGAGGACGGCCGGCTCCGGGCCAAGACCGAGCACCGCCCGGTGCGGGACGGCGAGATCGTCCCCGCCTGCGCCGCCGCCTGTCCCTCCGAAGCCATCGTGTTCGGCGACCTCAAGGATCCCGCCAGCCGCGCGGCGCGGCTCGCGGCCAGCGACCGCGGGCACAAGGTGCTCGAGGAGCTCGGCGTGCGGCCTTCCATCACCTACCTCGCCAACCTGAGGAATCCCGCCCTGGAGGAAGAGGAATGAACCCCGACTCCGCTTCGCTCCCCCTGCCCGAGGTCCTGCGCGCGCCGTCCCTGACCGTGGGCCAGGTCACCCCAGGCAGCCTGGACGACCAGGTCCTGCGCTTCCCCGCCCTGGCACCCCCGCGGAAGTGGTACGTCGCCCTGGCGTTCACCCTCACGATCATGAGCATCGGCCTGGTGCTCATCGGCTACACCTTCTACGAGGGCATCGGCGTCTGGGGCAACAACAGCCCGGTGTTCTGGGCCTTCGGCATCGTCAATTTCGTCTTCTGGGTGGGCATCGGCCACGCGGGAACCCTCATTTCCGCCATCCTCTTCCTGTTCCGGAAACGCTGGCGCAACGCCATCGCCCGCTTCGCCGAGGCCATGACCATCTTCGCGGTGATGTGCGCCGGGATCTTCCCGCTCATCCACGTGGGGCGGCCCTGGCTGGCCTTCTGGCTTTTCCCCTATCCCAACCAGCGCGGCGTCTGGCCCAATTTCCGCTCGCCCCTGGTCTGGGACGTGTTCGCGGTGAGCACCTACTTCTCGGTGTCGCTGATGTTCTGGTACCTGGGCCTGCTGCCCGACTTGGCCTCCCTGCGGGACCGCACCGACAGCAAGATCCGCAAGCCCATCTACACCATCCTGAGCCTGGGCTGGCGCGGGGCCGCGGACCACTGGCGGCACTTCGAGAAGGCCTACCTGCTGCTGGCGGGCCTGGCCACCGGGCTGGTGCTTTCGGTGCACAGCGTGGTCTCCTTCGACTTCGCCACCTCCATCGTGCCCGGCTGGCACATGACCATCTTCCCCCCCTACTTCGTGGTCGGCGCCATCTTCGCCGGCTTCGCCATGGTGCTCATGGTGCTCATCGTGGTGCGGGAGACCATGGACCTGAAGAACCTCATCACCGACTTCCACCTGGAGGTGATGAACAAGGTGATTCTCGGCATGAGCTGCCTGATGGGCTACAGCTATGCGGTGGAGGCCTTCACCGCCTGGTACAGCATGAACACGTTCATCCAGCACACCTTCCTCAACTACGTCACCGGGCCCTACGGCTGGGCCGGCTGGCTCACCATGAGCTGCAACGTGCTGCTGCCGCAGCTTCTGTGGTTCCGGAAATGCCGCCGGAGCTACCCCTGGATGATCCTGGTGGCCATGGCCGTCACGGTGGGCATGTGGTTCGAGCGCTTCGTCATCATCGTCATCTCCCTGTACAACGACTACCTGCCCTCCGCCTGGCACGCCTACAAGCCCACCATGGTGGACTACGGCATCCTGCTGGGGTCCTTCGGCATCTTCTTCACCCTGGTGCTGCTGTTTGCCCGGGTCCTGCCGGTGATCGCCACCACCGAGATGAAGGCCGACCTGCCCGGAGCCCAACCCCGCCACGGAGCGCGCCATGACTGAGTCAGCGACTGAGTCCTTCGCCGTCCTGGGCCTGTTCCCCAGCGCCGACGCGCTGATGGAGGCGATCCCCAAGGTCAGGGCCAGCTCACTGGGGCGGCTGGAGGCCTACACGCCCTACCCGGTGCACGGGGTGGACCAGGCCCTGGGGCAGCGCCGGTCGCCCCTGGGCGGCATGGTGTTCATCATGGGCGTCCTGGGCGCCGTGGCCGCCCTGCTGTTCCAGTGGTGGGTGAGCGCCGTGGACTATCCCCTGGTCACCGGGGGCAAGGCGCCCTCATCCTGGCAGGCCTTCGTGCCCATCATGTTCGAGGTCATGGTCCTGTTCGCCACCTTCACCGCCGGCCTGGGCATGCTGCTGCTGCTGAACCGCCTGCCCTTCTTCGGCCACCCGGTGCTCGGGTCCAAGGCCATCCGGGGCATCACCCGGGACCGCTTCGCCCTGGCCGTGGAGGCCGAGGGCGAGTTCGACCCCGCCGCCGCCAGGGCCGCCCTGGAGGCCGCGGGAGCCCTGGAGATCGAGATCCTGCCCGCACACCCCCGGGAGCCGGCGTTCACCGCCGAATATATCCAGAGGTCCGCCGCCGGCATCTTCGTGGCCTGCGTGGTCTCCGGCCTCCTCATGTACTCGATGGTGAAGCTCATGCCGGCGCTGCCGCCCATGTCGCACATGCTGGAGCAGCCCAGGCTCGATCCCCAGAAGCCCAGCGCCTTCTTCAAGGACGGGCACGGCATGCAGCTTCCGGTGGCCGGCACCGTGGCCAGGGGCTTCCTGCCCTCCGGCCTGGCCGCCCCGGAGGACGGGGCCCGGCTGGTGAATCCCCTCCCCATGACCAGCGCGGTGCTGGCCCGGGGCCGGACGGAGTACCAGATCCGCTGCACGGTCTGTCACGGGGCCCTGGGCGACGGGGTGTCCACCCTCACCGCGGCCTACGGCGCCAAGCCCGCCAACCTGCTGGCGCCGGCGGTGCGCGCCGATCCCGACGGGGTCATCTACGGCACCATCGTCCTGGGCAAGAACGCCATGCCCTCCTACGCCGCGGACCTGCCCGAGGACGCGCGCTGGGCCGTGGTGCACTACGTGCGCGCGCTGCAGCGGGCCCAGAACGCCAAAGACGAGGACCTGAAATGAGCGCCGAGCGAAGCACCAAGATCCTCTGGAGTGCCACGGCGCTGGGCGGAGCCGGGGTCGCGGCCACCTTCTTCGTCTCCGGCGCGCCCCGGTTCTGGGCGAACTGGGTGGTCTGGTTCCTCTTCCTGTTCACCCTGGCCCTGGGCGCCCTGTTCCTGGTGGCGCTGGAGCACCTGGTGTCGGCCCGCTGGAGCGTGCCCCTGCGGCGCATCCCCGAACGCATGGCGTCCCTGCTGCTGCCCCTCTGCGCGGTGGGCGCCTGCGCCCTGGGCGCCTTGCCCGCCCTGTACCGCGGCACCCGGCCCGCCGCCGCCCACGACCCGCTGCTGGCCGGCAAGGCGTTCTGGCTGAGCGTGCCGTTCTTTTCCGCCCGGGTATTGTTCTGCCTGGCCCTCGGCCTGGTGCCCCTGGTGGTCCTGGTGCGCGGTTCCCTGAGGCAGGACGTGGACCGGGATCCCCGCTTCACGGTCCGGGCCCGCCGGTTCGCGCCGGTGTGCATGGCCATCTTCGCACTCCTGGTCACCCAGGCCGCCTTCGACTGGATCTCCGGCCTGGACCCCGGGTGGTACAGCGACGTCATCGGCGTCTACCTGTTCGCCGGGTCCTTCCTTTCGGGGCTCGCGGCCACGGTGCTCGCGGTCATCTACCTGAAGGGCCGGGGGCGCCTGCCGGCCATCCGCTTCGACCACACGTACAACCTCGGCGCCTTCCTGTTCGGGTTCATCGTGTTCTGGGCCTATATCGCCTTCGCCCAGTACATGCTCATGTGGTACGCCAACCTGCCCGAGGAAGTCGTGTGGTACCAGGCCCACATCGACGGCGCCTGGCTCCCCGTAGCGCTGCTGCTGGGGCTCGTGCACTTCTTCGTGCCCTTCTTCGCGCTGGTGCCCCGGGACGCCAAGGGCGACCTGAAGCGCCTGCGCTGGGTGGCCCTGGTGGTGCTAGCCGCCCACTGGCTGGATCTGTACTGGCTGGTCTTCCCGGAGCTCGGCCGGCCGCCGCTCTTCTCCTGGCCGGAACTGAGCTTCGCCCTGTTCTTCGTCGGTGCTACCCTGCTCTGGATGCGGAACGCCATGGAAAAAGGCGAGGACATGCCGGTGGGTGATCCCTTCCTCAAGGAAGGGTTGGAGTTCCGGTTATGATCGAGCGCTACGTCAGCCCCTCGGAACTCAAGCGCCTGCTTTCGGCGCTGCTGGTGGTGATCATCTTCCTCGCCCTGCTGATGGTGTTCGCCTTCCTGGTGCTGCCGGGGGTGCGCAACGCCAACGCCCCACCCACCGACACGATGCCGAGCCCCGCCGGCGGCGAGACCGGGTGGCTGGATCCCACCGACTACCCGGCCGAGCGGGGCCGCACCGTTCCCCCCATCGACCCCGCCACGGTCATGGCTCCGACCCCGGAGATGCTGGCCCGGGGCGTGGTGCTCTACGGCCAGAACTGCGCCTCCTGCCACGGCACCGCCGGGGTTGGCGACGGGGCCGCGGGCAAGGGCCTCAATCCCGCCCCGCGCAACTTCACCAAGCCGGAGGGCTGGGTCAACGGCAGCCACATCGACGGCATCTTCAAGACCCTGGACCAGGGCGTCAAGGGCAGCTCCATGGTGGCCTACACCATGCTGACCAAGCGGGACCGCATGGCCCTGGTGCACTATGTCCGGTCCCTGGGCAAGTTCGACCACGGTCCCGACGATCCCAAGGCCATGCAGACCCTCACCTCGCTGTTCGCCCATTCCGGCGAAGTGATCCCCAACCGCATCCCGGTGGCCAAGGCCATGGCCAGGCTGGAGACGGAGTCCCGCGCGCCGGCGGCCATCCCGGTGGACCAGGATCCCGCGCTGGCTGCCGCCATCCTCGATCCCGCCCGCGCCGCCCAGACGCTCTCCGCGCTGCCGGGCTGGTCCGCCAGCGACCAGGCCCTGGCCAGGGGCATCGCCGCCGGGGCGCCGGGCAACGGCTTCGCCCCCGGCGTCGCCCTCTACTCGGGCGCCCAGTGGCAGGCCCTGCGCGGCGCCTTGGACCGCACGGTGAAGGAGGTTAAACGATGAAGGTGATGCTCCCGCTCGTCCTGGCGACCCTGCTGGCCGGCCCGCCCCTTGCGGCCCAGTCGCCCGCGCCCTCGGCCGCCGCGGTCCAGGCCGCCTCGGCCCAGGCCACAGCGGCAAAGGCCCAGGTGGGCGTCGACGAGAAGCTGGGGGCCCAGGTGCCCATGGACCTGGTGCTCAACGACGAGGACGGCAAGCCGGTGAAACTGGGGTCGCTCATCGACAAGCCCACCGTGCTGACCCTCAACTATTTCCGCTGCGCCGGCATCTGCACGCCCCTGCTCAACGGCATGGTGGACGTGATCAACCAGACCAAGAGCCAGCCCGGGCAGGATTTCAAGGTCATCACGGTCAGCTTCGACCCCACCGACACCCCGGACGTGGCCCGGATGAAGCAGGGCAACTACCTCAAGGAGATCACCCGTCCCTTCGCGCCCGCCTCGTGGCGGTTCCTCACCGGCCCGGCCGCCGCCACCAAGGCCCTGTGCGATGCGGTGGGCTTCAAGTTCCAGGCCCAGGGCGACGGGTTCATCCATTCCGGCGTCATCCTGGTGCTCTCGCCCCAGGGCAAGGTGACCCGCTACATGTACGGCATCTCCTTCCTGCCCGCCGACCTGCAGATGGCCGTGCTGGAGGCGGCCCGGGGCGAGACCCGGCCCACCGTCAACCACCTGCTGCAGTTCTGCTTCAGCCAGAGCCCCAACGGGCAAGGCTATGTCTTCGCCGTGACCAAGGTGGTGGCCATCGTCACCTTCCTGCTGGCCGGCGGGTTCCTGGCCTGGCTGTTCCTGCGCCGGAAGCGGCCGGGCTCCGTCCCGAAGGCCTGAGCCCCGCCACCCCCTTTCCCGCCCGCCCGGAGGATTGATGGATTCGATGCGACCGACACAACCGGAGATCCCGGAGAGCTTCCTGGACGACACCGGTCCGAGGAAGGGCATCCTGGCCTGGATCACCTCCACCGACCACAAGCGGGTGGGGATCCTCTACCTCTACTCGGCTATGACCTTCTTCTGGATCGCCGTGGCCATCGGTTTCCTCATGCGCCTGGTCCAACTCCAGATGTTCCATCACCTGGTCACGCCCCAGTGGTACAACGCCCTCTTCACCATCCACGGCGTGCTCATGATCTTCCTGTTCGTGATCCCGGGGCTGCCGCCGGTGTTCGGCAACTTCATGCTGCCCCTGCTCATCGGCGCCCGGGACGTGGCGTTCCCGCGCCTGAACCTGGCCTCCTGGTACTTCTTCATCGGCGGGGCGGTCATCGTGGTGGTGTCGCTGTTCACCGGCGGCGGGCCGCCGGACACCGGCTGGACCTTCTACGTGCCCTTCAGCCTCAAGACCGGGACCAACGTCACCCTGGCCGTGTTCGGGGCCTTCACCCTGGGCTTCTCCAGCATGCTCACCGGGATCAACTTCATCACCACCATCCACCGGATGCGGGCCCCGGGCATGGGCTGGCTGCGCATGCCGCTGTTCGTGTGGTCGCTCTACGCCACCTCCTGGATCCAGGTGCTGGCTACCCCGATCCTGGCCATCACCCTGGTGCTGGTGATGCTGGAGCGGATCGTGGGCATCGGCATCTTCGATCCCGCCAAGGGCGGGGATCCGATCCTGTACCAGCACCTGTTCTGGACCTACTCCCACCCGGCGGTCTACATCATGATCCTGCCGGCCATGGGCGCCATCACCGAGATCCTGCCCACCTTCGCCAAGCGCACCATCTTCGGCTACAAGGCCATCGCCTTCTCCAGCATCGCCATCGCCGGGGTGGGTTCGCTGGTGTGGGCCCACCACATGTTCACCTCCGGCATCAGCCAGTTCGCGCTCATGCTGTTCTCCCTGCTGACGATGGTGGTGGCGGTGCCCAGCGCCATCAAGGTCTTCAACTGGACCGCCACCCTCTACAAGGGGGCCATCGACTTCCAGCCGCCCCTGCTGTACGCCCTGACCTTCATCTTCCTCTTCTGCATCGGCGGGCTCACCGGGGTGATGCAGGGCGCGCTGGCGGTGAACGTGCACGTGCACGACACCTACTTCATCGTGGGGCACTTCCACTACGTCATGTTCGGCGGCACCGGGTTCGCCTTCTTCGCCGCGCTGCTCTACTGGTTCCCCAAGATGTACGGCCGGATGTACTCCAAGAAAGCCGCCTACGTGGCCTGGGTGCCGCTGTTCATCGGCTTCAACATGCTCTACTTCACCATGCTGGTTCTGGGGCTGCAGGGCATGCCGCGCCGCTACTACAACCACCTGCCCATGTTCGACACCGGCCATGAGATCGCCACCGTGGGCTCCTGGTTCCTGGTGGCCGGGCTGATCATCTTCTTCGCCAACCTCGTGGTGGCGCGGTTCCGGGGCGCCCCCGCAGGGAACAGCCCCTGGGGCGGCTCCACCCTGGAGTGGACCACCACGTCGCCGCCGCCCACCGAGAACTTCGCGGAGATCCCCACCATCACCCACGGCCCCTACGTGTACGGCACCGAGGAGGGAGCATGAGCCTGGCCGGGACGCCCCACGTGGAGGAGCACCGCGACGATTTCGGCGCCAGGCTGGGCATGTGGCTGTTCCTGCTCACCGAGATGCTGCTCTTTTCCGGCCTCTTCCTCGGCTATTCCTACATGCGCGCGCGCTACCCCTTCGAGTTCCACCATGCCGGGTCGGAAATGAACGCGGTGCTCGGGGTGACCAACACCCTGGTGCTGCTCACCAGCAGCCTCACCATGGTGCTGGCCATCGTGGCCATCCAGCGCGGGGAGAAGCGCCGGGCGATGCTCGGGGTGGGCGGCACGATCCTCCTGGGGGCGGTGTTCCTGGTGAACAAGGCCTTCGAGTGGACCGCCGAGATCCACCACGGGAACTATCCGGGCTCCGCCCACCTGGCCACCCTGCCGCCCGGGGAACAGGTGTTCTTCGGACTCTACTACACCATGACCGGGCTCCACGGCCTGCACGTGCTGGTGGGCATCTCCGTGCTGTCGGTGATGCTGGAGATGGTGCGCCGGGGCCGGATCAACGCGGACCGGTTCGTGACCCTGGAGAACGGCGGGCTGTACTGGCACCTGGTGGACGTGGTCTGGATCTTCCTCTTGCCCCTGTTCTACCTGGCGGCCTGACCCTTGGGAGCAAACGACATGAATGAGCACCTCAGTGAAACCTTGAGCGGACATTCCGCGGCCACCCCATCCGGCCACGCCAGCCCCGGCTACCGCACCTTCGTGGTGGTCTGGGCCGTGCTGGTGGCGCTCACCGGGCTCCTGGTGCTGGTGAGCCGCTCGGGGCAGTCCGCGGCCGTGTGGGGCCTGCTGCTCATCACCCCGGTGAAGGCGGCGCTGGTGTTCTACTTCTTCATGCACCTCAGGTACGAGGGGCTGCTGCTGAAGGCCGTGGTCGGGGTGGCCCTGGTGACGCTCCTCATCTTCTTCTCGCTCCTGTTCTCCGATGTCGCATTTCACTAAGGACCAGCCATGGGATGGATGACGCAGGCCTCAACCGGAGCCCATCGGGCCGACACGATCTTCCTCTACGTCCTGGCCATCTCGGTCCTGATGCTGCTCCTCATCACCGGCACGATGATCTACTTCGTCATCCGCTACAGCCGGAAGCGGCACCCCAGGGCGGCGCAGATCGAGGGCAACATGTGGCTGGAGATCGTCTGGACCGCCGTGCCGCTGGCGGTGTTCCTGGCCATCTTCTACTTCGGCTGGACCAACTACGAGTACATGGCCAACGCGCCGTCCGACGCCATGGTGGTGCAGGTCACCGGCCGCCAGTGGAACTGGTCCTTCGAGTATCCCAACCACAAGCAGTCCGGGATCCTCTACGCGACCCTCGGCAGGCCCATGAAGCTGGAGGTGCGCAGCCTCGACGTCATCCACGGCTTCTTCATCCCCGCCTTCCGGCTGAAGATCGACGCCGTTCCCGGACGGGTCAACACGGCCTGGTTCGATCCCACGGTGGCGGGAAGCTACGACATCGAATGCACGGTGATCTGCGGGGTGGACCATTCCAACATGCTCTCCAAGGCGGTGGTGGTTTCCGAAGCCGAGTTCAAGCGCTGGTACTTCGGGGACGAGAACGCCCCGGCGCCGAAGCCCGACCCGCCCCCGGCCCAGGCCTCGGCCCGCATGGAGCCCCTGGAAATGGCCATCCTCAAGCGCCACGACTGCCTCAAGTGCCATTCCACCGACGGCAGCGTCATGGTGGGGCCCAGCTTCCGCGGCCTTTTCGGCCAGTCCCAGGAGGTGGTCCGGGATGGCCGGACCCTGACCGTGGCCGTGGACGAGGCGCACCTGCGCCGGAGCATCCGGGAACCCGGCGCCCAGCGCATCAAGGGCTACCCGCCGGTGATGCCGGCCGCGAACCTGGACCCCGATGAGCTGGACGAGGTCATCGCCTTCATCCGGTCGCTCAAATGACGACGATGGAGCAGGCCCCAGCCTGGCCCTCGGGCCGGGATTTCGCCCAGCTGACCAAGCTGTCCATTTCCTCCTCCTCGACCCTGACGGCGGCGGCCGGCTACCTGGCCGCGTCCCGCGCCGGCCAGTGGGGGCTGCTGCCGATGCTCCTGGGCACGCTCCTGCTGGCCATGGGGTCCTCGGCCCTGAACGAGGTGCAGGAGATCCGCTACGACGCGCGCATGACCCGGACCCGGAACCGTCCCCTGCCGGCCGGGCGCCTCTCCCGGCGCGCGGGGCTGGCCATTGCCCTGGCCCTGGCCTGGGCGGGCTTCGCCGTCCTGCTCCTGAGCCACGGCTGGGTCCCGGCCCTGCTGGGCGCCCTGGCCCTGTTCTGGTACAACGGAGTCTACACCCCGCTCAAGCGCGTGACCGCCTTCGCCATCATTCCCGGCGCCCTCATCGGAGCCATCCCTCCGGCCATCGGCTGGACCGCCGCCGGGGGCCCGCTGGCCGCCCCGGCGCTGCTGTCCCTCTGCCTGATCTTCTTCCTGTGGCAGGTGCCGCACTTCTGGATGCTCATGCTGCTCCACGACCAGGACTACGGCCGGGCCGACTTTCCCACCCTCTCCCGCCACTTCCGCACCGATCAGAGCGCCCGCCTCTCCTTCACCTGGATGGCGGCCACGGCCTGCTCCTGCGCCTTCATGCCCTGCTTCGGCGCGGTGGGCTCCAGGACGGCCATGGCCATGCTCGCGCTCGCCTCCCTGTGGCTGGTGTGGAAGGGCACCGCCCTGCTCCGGTCCAGTCCGGACGACGCCCTGTTCCGCCGCACCTTCTGGAACATCAACCTGTACGCGGTCGTGCTGATCTTCATGGTCATGCTGGACCCGTTCCTTCCGGTTTGATCAGCCGTAACGGAGCAAAGCTCCGTAACGGCTGCTAGACTTTCCAACATGATTCTGGAGCGGAGAACGGGCTGGCCGAGTCTTCCCGTGGGGCGGCCATGATGGACTCCGGCTGGCGCCTGGGCCCGCACGGGTATGGCGAGGTGGCCCGGCTGTCCCCGCCCGGAGGGGGCCCCGGATGCACCTGGGCGGTGGTGCGCCGGGACGGGGAGGGCCCGCGCAACCTCCTGCAGGTGTGGGATCCCTGTCCGCCGGGGGGGACCCTGGACGGGCTCCGGGAAGAGTTCCTCCAGCGGTTCTCCCGGGCCGAGGCCATGGATCCGGGCGCCTGCCATCTGGGTTTCGACCAGGGCAAGGCCTGGTGCCTCCAGGAACTGGTGGGCACGCCGCTGCCGCGCCTCTGGGCCCAGGCCGACCGGTCGGGCCGCCTCGGCCTCGCGGCCCGGCTCAGGTCGGCCCTGGGGGAGGCCGGGGCGCCCCGGTTCCTGGCCCCCGACCTCATCGGCCTCGATCCCGGCCGGGTGCTCGCGCCCAGGATCCTGGGCGCCGCGAACTGGGATCCTGCCGCGGCGCGGGAAGGGCTCCTGGACCAGATGGAGCGGGCGGCCGTGCCCCTGGGCGCGGGCGGCGGGGAGCGCCCCTGGGACCAGCCGCCCGAACTTGCGGACAGCTCCCGGTTGCCGCTGCGCGGCCGGGCCCGGGAACTCACCTACCTGAAGTCCCTGGTGCTGGGGCTGCGCCGCGGCGGGCAAGGAGAGCGGATCCTGCTCCTCCAGGGCGAGGGCGGCCTGGGCCACGACCGGCTGTGCGATTGGGCAGGCGCCGTTGCGGAAACCGAAGGGTTGTGGGTAGCCAACCTGGACATCTACCCCGGGGAGGACCCCGGAGGGCTGCTGGAGCGGGTGGTGGCCGAGCTCATCGCCGGCCTGGAGGCGGAACTGTTCGCGCACTCGCCCGCCGTGGCCCGGGCCTTGTCCCGGCGGCTGGCGAGCTTCGCGTTCCTGAAGGGGGGGCACCGCGGCGGAGAGCGCCGGATCGACCCGGAGGAGACCTCGGCCGCCCTGGACGCCATGGCCTTCGCCCAGGCCCGGCACCCCAGGATGGTGGTGCTCCGGAGCCTGGAGCGGGCCGCCGCGGAAGTGCCCAGGCTGGTGCTGGACCTGGTGGCGGGATCCGGGATCCCCTGGGTGCTCTCGGCACGGGATCCGGGGCTGGGCCCGGAGGCCAAGGCCTGTATCACGGCCCTCAGGCACCACCCGGACTCGGCCACCGTCATCCTCGACCGGCTCGAGGACGGCCAGATCGGCGAAATGCTGGAGGACCTGCTGGGACCCCATGACCTCCCCCCCGGGCTCCGGGCGGACCTCTGCGCGGCCAGCCTGGGAAATCCAGGGCTGCTGCAGAAGACCCTGGAAATGGCCCAGATGAAGTGCCTCATCCTGCCCGTGGGCGGCCGCTGGACCTGCGCTCCGGGCCAGGAACCGGTCCTGGAGCCGCAGGAGGACCTGGTGGCGGGCATCCTCCTGGGGCGCCTGCGCCGGCTCCACCCCGCCGCCCTGGCCGCAGTGAGGTGCCTGGCCCTGGTGGATGAGCCCCTGGGGTTCGCCACCCTGGGCCGGGCCCTGGGTCTGGACGTGGACGCCATGGAAGAGGCGCTGCACCCGGCCGCCAACGCCAAGTTGATCCTGGCCGCCGACGGCTCCGCCCGCATCAGCGGAACGCCGGTGCGGGACCTGGCCATCGCCCACATGGCACCGCGGGAGATCCTGCGCGGCGCCCAGGCACTGCTGAAGATCCTGGACGGGGAGAGCGGCCGGCCGCTGCCGGCGGTGCGGCTCCTGGCCTTCGCCCTGGACCGGGAGACGGCCCTGGCCCGGGTGCTCCAGGGGGTGGAGCGCGAGCGGGCCGGCCCGCGGAAGGCGCAGCTGATTGTGCGGGAGGCCCTGAAGCTCGGCCCCGGCCCGCTCCAGGAGGCCAGGCTGTGGGAGTTCCAGGCCGACGCCTGGGGCTGGGCGAGCGCGGGCGACGGCCTCTCCCTGGCGGGCCCCCGGGACCGCTCCCCCCTGGAGCTGGCCCTGGAGGCCCTGGACCAGGCGATCCGGACCCTCGGCGCCGGGGACGACACCCAGGACGAGACGATCGCCGCCCGGCTGCACCGGAAGCGGGGCCTCCTGGAACTGCGCCTGCGCCGGCTGGAGGCGGCTGGAGCCTCCCTGCGCGCGGCGTCGGCCCTGCTGGCGGACCATCCCTTCCACCCCGAGCAGCCCCGCCTGTGCCTGGCCCAGGGCCGGCTCGAGTTCGGCCGGGGCGCCCTGGACCCGGCCGTGGCCGCCCTGCGCGCGGGCCTGGACCTGCTGGACCGGGCCGCGGAGCCGGACCGCCATGACCGGGCCGCGCTGCTGCTGGAACTGGGCCGGGCCCAGGGCGAGGGGGCGCAGTTCCACGCCGCCATGGCCACCCTGGCCGCGGCCCGGGCCCTGGCGGAGCAGGACGGCGACCCGGGGATGCTGGCGGAGGCCCTGGGCGCCCTGGGACAAGTGCATCTGGCCATGGGCCAGGCCGACCCGGCCGGCGAGTGCCTGCTGGAAGCCCTGGTCCTGGCCCGCTCCCAGGACGACCCCGCCCTGGTGGCCCAGTGCCAGCTCCACCTGGGCATGCTCCGGAGCGCCCAGCAGCTCCTGGGGCCGGCCCTGGCCAGCCTGGAAAGCGCCGCGCGCCGGTTCGAGCTGCTGGGGGACGGCCCCAGGGCCGCCCAGGCCCAGGTCTGGAAGGCCCGGAACCTCGCCGCCCTGGGCGACCACGGGATGGCCGAGCTGCTGCTGATGCGCCTGGCCGGCGCCGGCACCGGCCCGCTCACCCCTGTGGAACTGGGGGAGAGGGTGTTCCTGGACGCCGAGACCGCCGGCTTCATGGACGACTGGGCTTCCGCCCGCCGGGACTACCAGGCCGCGGCCAACCGCTTCGCCCACGCCGGCCTGCTCTGGCGGGAACGGCTGACACGGCTCCGGTGCATCCAGGCGGAGGCCCAGGAGGCCTCGACCCTGGCCAGGACCCAGGTGGAGCCGGCCTGGATCCGCCTGGAGCAGCTCAAGGGACCGGTGGAGGCGTCCGGTTCCCGCTGGCTGGAGCTGGAGTGGCAGCGGGCCCACGCGCTCCTGCTGTCCTGCGGGCCCGGGGCCCCCGGCCAGGCGCTCACGGCCTGGGCCGGAGTCCTGGCCGGGGCCCGGGAACTGGGCTTCCCGGCCGTGGTGCTGGAAGCCGCGACCCGGTGCGCGGAGTTCCTGCTGGACCAGGGCGATCCGCGCGGCGCCCGGGCCCGGATCGAGGAGGCCCTGCCCAGCGCCCAGGAGCTGTGGGCGAGACTGCCGGAGCCCTTCCGCAAGTCCTTCCTGGAGCGCAACGACCTGCACCGGTTCCAGCGGGCGGGGGAACATTCTGGTATGAACATCCCGTGGCCTGAACCGGGGCATCCTCTGCCCGGCTGGAACCCCACCACGGTCGACCTGTCCCTTGCGCCACCCTTCCCAGGGGATCCATGAGGCAAGCGCCAAGCTTCCCAGGGCGGCAGGAGTCATATATCCTTCCAGAGGAGGCCCGGGAACGGCTCGACCCGTGGCAGCCGCAGGCAGGGATCTTCAGCAACCGAGCCAGCGAGGTTCATTTCCATTCATGCGCATCGTCCGATCCATCCCTGAATTGAGGGTCGCCCTCAAGGCGGTCCGTGAAAGCGGCCAGAGCATCGGCCTGGTTCCCACCATGGGCTTCCTCCACGAAGGGCATGCCTCCCTGATCCGTCAGAGCACCGCCCGCTGCGACACCACGGTGGTCTCGGTGTTCGTGAACCCATCCCAGTTCTGCCCCGGCGAGGACCTGGACCGGTACCCCAGGGACCTGGAGCGGGACCAGAACCTGTGCCTGAAACTGGGCGTGGCCATCCTGTTCATGCCGGAGGCGGCGGAGATCTACCCCACTGGCTTCACCACCTCCATCGAGGTCGGGCCCATGGGCGATGCCCTGTGCGGACACTATCGCCCCGGCCATTTCCGCGGGGTGGCCACCGTCGTCACCAAGCTGTTCAACCTGGTGCAGCCGGACCTGGCGTTCTTCGGCCAGAAGGACCTCCAGCAGACCTCCATCATCCGCCGGGTGGTGAAGGACCTGAACCTCCCGGTGGACATCCTGGTGGCCCCCACCGTCAGGGAGCCGGACGGCCTGGCCCTCAGTTCCCGCAACGCCTACCTGGACCCCAAGGCCCGGCAGACCGCCCTGGGCATCAGCCGCGGCCTGGGCAAAGCCGAACGCAGGTTCCAGGAGGGCGAACGGGACGCCGCCAGCCTGGCCGCCACGGTCCGGGGAGAGCTCCTGGACATGGATGAAATCCAGTATTGCGAGGCGGTGGACCCCGTGACCATGGACATCCTGGCCGGCACCATCACCCGTCCCGCCGCCCTGTGCGTGGCGGTGGTCCTGGGCGGAACCCGGCTCATCGACAACGTGCTGCTCTCCCCCAGCGGAGTCGTGACCCAGTTCATCAGCCACCTGGAATCCAAGGACTCGTAATCTCTGCCGGATGGCGGGATACTAAGGGTTGGCCGGGACCCCCTCATGGGCCTGGACCGGAGGTTGATATGCTGCGTCAATTCCTGCTGGGCAAGGTCCACCGCTGCACCGTTACCCGCGCGGATCTCCATTACATGGGCTCCATCACCCTCGACCCGCTGCTCTGTGACGCCGCCGGATTCCTGGAAAACGAAAAGATCGACATCTACGATATTACCAATGGTTCCAGAATCAGCACTTACGTGATACCGGGGGTGTCCGGGTCCGGGGAGATCGGGATCAACGGGGCGGCCGCCCATCACGTCCAGGCGGGGGATCTGGTGATCCTGGCGGCGTACGGGTGGATGACCGAGGAGGAGGCGGCCGCCCGGCGGCCGAAGGTGGTGTTCGTGGATGAAAGCAACTGCATCCTGACCACCGCCGACCGGGAGCGGACCCCGGCGCCGGCTTTGTGCCTGGCGGGTTCCGGCGCTACCCTTTAGCGACCCTGAGAAGGTTCAGGAACTGGTCCCTGCTTCCTTTTTCTGGCATGGTTGGGCGATGAACCTCGATGAACTCCACAGTCAGGTCGCCCGCGGCGAGGACAGCTCCCGGCAATTCAAGCGGGATGCCACCAATGCCGATGGCTTGGCGGCCGAAATGGCAGCGTTCGCCAATTCAGAAGGGGGCGTGATCTTCCTGGGGGTTGGCGACGACGGTTCGATTCCGGGTCTTGAGTTCGGAGACGTGGCCCGGCTGAACCAGTTGGTCGGGAATGCCGCCTCCCAGAACGTTCGGAGCCCCCTCTCGGTGCGCACCGAGAACGTGGCCGTGGGGCAAGGCCGTCTGGTCATCGTGCTCCAGGTGCCCAAAGGCCAGGATAAGCCGTACTTCGACCGCACCGGCGTGATCTGGCTCAAGAGCGGCGCGGACAAGCGCCGCGTTAATTCCAGGGAAGAGCTGAGCCGCCTCTTCCAGAGCGCGGGGCAGTTCCATGCCGATGAACTGCCCACCAAGGCCAACCTGGACAAGTTGGATCGCCTTCGCTTCCGGGACTTTCTGCGCGACGCATACCAGCGCCCCTTTCCCGAAGACCCGGAGGCCCTGCGGACCCTTCTGCAGAACATGAATCTGGCCGCGGAGAACGGCATGCTCAACCTGGCCGGGGTGCTGTTGTTCGCCGAGCAGCCGGAATGGATCCAGCCCCAGTTCATCCTCAAGGCCATCCACTTCCCGGGCAACACGATCCATCCCACGACCTATCTGGAAAGCGAAGACTTCGCGGGTTGCCTGCCCCGGATTTTCGAGGGAGCCATGGGCTTTGTCGCCCGCAACCTGCGCAAGGTGCAGGCGGGCCGCGGGGTCAATGCGCCCGGCCTGCCTGAAATCCCCATGGCCGTTTTCGAAGAGCTGCTGGTGAACGCCCTGGTGCACCGGGACTACCTGGTGAGCGCGCCCATCCGCCTCTTCGTCTTCGAGAACCGGATCGAGATCATCAGCCCCGGGCATCTTCCCGACAACCTCACCGTGGCCAAGATCCGCGCCGGCAACTCCAACATCCGGAACCCCATCCTGGTGTCCTATGCGGCCAAGGGCCTGCTGCCCTACCGCGGCCTGGGTTCCGGCATCGCCAGGGCCCTGGAGAACTGGCCAGCCATCGACTTCCTGGATGATCGGGAGGGATGCCTGTTCACGGCGACCATCACCCGCAAACCCGATGGTGCGATGCCGAATCGAGAATCTGGTTCCCAGAAAAGTTCCCAGAAAAGTTCCCAGAAAATCATGGACCTGATGGGTCCACAGTCCGGGATCACCATCGCCGAACTGGCGGCGACCTTGAAGCTGACCGATCGCGCCATCAAGAAACAAATCGAGAAGCTGAAGGCATCCGGAAGGATCAAGCGGGTCGGCCCGGACAAGGGCGGCCACTGGGAAGTCATCAAATAATTCCAATATTTTCCACCGGCCCACCGAAGGGGAGGCCGCAACTTCCCCTTCCCATAATTCGTTAGACTTGTTAAAAAGGGTACGCTCCCGGTCCGGTACGGCCGGGTGGCGCCTGGGGGATCGCGGGTTGCGGTCCGGCCGAATTTTAGAGAGGTAACAGCCATGGAAGTCAGACGGTCCCTCGTGGTCAATGCGACCCCGCTGGAGACGCGCATTGCCCTGCTGGAAAACGGGCAACTATGCGAATTGTTCATTGAGCGCTCCACCCAGGCCAGCCAGGTGGGCGATGTCTACAAGGGGAAGGTGGCCAAGCTGCTGCAGGGCATGCAGAGCGCGTTCGTGGCCATCGGCGGGGCCAAGGACGGCTTCCTCTACCTGGATGAGCCCGAGGCCCACCGCCTGCCCACCGAGGAGGTGCCCGAAGAGGATGACGGGGAGGGCGGGGCCCTGGACTTTCCGGTGCTGCCCATTTCCCTGCCCCCGGTGCGGGAGGGGGAGGAGATCCTGGTGCAGGTGGTGAAGGACCCCATCGGCAGCAAGGGGCCCCGGCTGTCCCGGCACATCAGCTTCCCGGGGCGGTTCCTGGTGTTCATGCCGGGCATCGAGCATGTGGGCATCTCCCGGAAGATCGTCAACCCCCAGGAGCGGGAGCGCCTGCGCAACCTCGTCAAGAGCCACGCCCAGCCCGGGGAGGGCTTCATCGTCCGCACCGCCGCCATCGGCGAAAAGGACGAGGACCTGGTGAGCGACGTCGCCTACCTGCGCGAAGTGTGGGCGGAACTGCAGACCAGCTGCCAGCACCTCCATGCCCCGAGTCTGGTGTGGAAGGATTTCCGGCTGCTGCAGAAGGTCCTGCGCGACCTGTTCCGGGAGGAGGTGGCCAGCTTCTGGGTGGACCGGGACGACACCTACCGGGAGGTGGTGGACTTCGTCAGCCGGCTGCATCCGGAATGGGTGGGCCGGGTGAAGCACTTCACCAGCGACCTGCCCATCTTCGAGGCGTTCGCCATCGAGAAGGAGATCGACAGCGCGCACCAGCCCAAGGTCTTCCTCAAGCACGGGGGCAGCATCGTCATCAACCAGACCGAGGCGCTGGTGAGCGTCGATGTGAACACCGGCAAGTTCGTGGGCAAGAAGGACCTGGAGGAGACGGTCTACCTCACCAACATGGAGGCCATCCCGGAGATCGTCCGCCAGTTGCGGCTGCGCAACCTGGGCGGGATCATCGTCATCGATTTCATCGACATGATGGACGCCGTCCACCGGGAAAGCGTGATGAAGCGGCTCCAGGAAGAGCTGGAACGGGACCGGAACCATGCCCGGGCGGTGGAGATCAGCGATTTCGGCCTGGTGGAGATGACCCGCAAGCGCACCGGCCC
>PLUC01000233.1 GCA_003165415.1 Holophagaceae bacterium | reverse complement strand
AATTGTCGCAAATGATGTGCAGCACTAGGTTTTTCGGGGTTTCCCGGTGCAGCCGTTTGAGGAATCTCAGCCATTCGTCGTGTCGGTGGCGCGGCATCGTATCGGAGATCACCGTCCCATCCAGGGTATTCAGGGCTGCGACTAGCCACGAAGGAACGCCCCCAGCAGCGTGTGCCCGGGATCCAGCAGGATCCCGGTCGCCGCCGCCTCGGCCTCGGTGAACGGCCGCCCCGACCCCGGCCCGACTCCCGTCCCCGCAAAGCAGAACGGCGGCGGCGCGGCGTCGTGGGCCTTGCTGCTCATCAGGGTCGCGTGGTCCGGCGCCACCAGGATGCGGTAGTCGCCGTGGGCGCGCAGGGCCTCCAGCAGCGGGCCGACCACGGCCTGGTCGATGCGCTCCAGCGACTTCGTCTTCTCCTCGGCCATGCCCTGGTGGGCCGATTCGTCCGGCGCCTCCACGTGCACCACCACCACGTCGTAGTCGTCCAGGGCCTGGACCGCGGCCCGGCCCTTGGCTTCGTAGTCGGTGTCGATGTAGCCGGTGGCCCCGGGCACCCGGATCAGGTCCATGCCCATGCCCACGGCGATGCCACGGATGATGTCCACCGCGGTGATCACCACGCCCTTCAGGCCGAACCGCTCCTCCAGGCTGGCCAGCGGCACCTGGATGCCCTGGCCCCAGAGCCAGATGTCCGTGGCCCAGGCTTCGCCCCGGGCCCGCCGGCGCTGGTTCACCGGATGGTCCGCCAGTATTTCGTGGGCCCGGGCCATGAGCGCCCGCGCCCGCTCCTGCCCCTCGCCTTTGGGCCAGAGCCGGTCCACGGGCTGGTCGGCGTTGTCGTGGGGCGGCGCGCATTGCAGGCGCATGCCGGCGGCGTTGGAGAGGAACAGCAGGTTGCGGTAGGACACCCCGGCGTGGAAGGCGCAGGTCTCCCCGGGAAACACGCTGGCGTTGAGGGCCGCGATCAGTTCGTTGGCGTCGTCCTGGTTGATGTGCCCGGCGGTGAAGTCGCGCATCAGCCCGTCGGCCAGGTGCACGAAGTTGCAGCGGAAGATCATCTGGTCCGGGGTGGTGGTGAGGCCCTGGGCCGTGGCCTCCATGGGCGCCCGGCCTGAGTAGCAGACCTTGGGATCGTACCCCATGAGCACGAGGGTGCCCACATCGGTGCCGGCGGGGTAGCCGTCGGGGATGGTGACCACCCGGCCCAGACGGCCCTGGCGCGCCACGGAGTCCATGTGCGGGATGCGGGCGGCCTCCAGGGGCGTGCGCCCGCCCAGCTCGGGGATGGCCTCATCCGAGGCGCCGTCGGGAAGGATGATCGCGTATTTCATGCGTGCGCCTCGATGAAGGCCTTCACCTTCTCCACGTCCGCGGCCATGACCGTCACCCGCTGGGGCCGGTCCGCAATGCCCCGGAACGCCTCCGGGCAGGCCGGCTTGCGCCCCAGGGCCTCCAGGATGGTCTCCTCGAACTTGATGGGCAGGGCCGTCTCCAGGCAGACCAGGGGCACTCCCGGCTCCCGGAACTCCAGCCCGACCTTGATCCCGTCGGCGGTGTGCGGATCGATCTCCACCCCATGGTCCCGCCACACCCGGCGGATGGTGGCGAGCCGGTCGGCGTGGGTGCTGCTGCCGGACACGAAGCCGAACTCCGGGATCCGCGCGAAGTGCGGCGTCCCGGCCAGGTCGAAGGCGCCGCCGGCCTCCACCTTGGCCCACAGGCCCTTGACCACCGCCGGGTCGCGCCCCACCAGGTCGAACACGAACCGCTCGAAGTTGGAAGCCCGGGAGATGTCCATGGAGGGGCTGGAGGTGGCGTGGGTCCGCTGGGTCGATCGGGGCGCGTAGACCCCGGTGCGGAAGAACTCGTCCAGCACGTCGTTCTCGTTGGTGGCCAGGATCAGCCGCCGCACCGGCAGGCCCATCATGCGGGCCACGTGGCCCGCGCAGATGTTGCCGAAATTGCCCGAGGGCACGGCGAAAGAGACCTGCTCCCGGTTGGAGCGGGTCACGGCGAAGTAGCCCTTGAAGTAGTACACCACCTGGGCCATCAGCCGCGACCAGTTGATGGAGTTGACCGTGCCGATGCGGTGCCGGCGCTTGAAGTCCGCATCGCCGGAGACCGCCTTCACGATGTTCTGGCAGTCATCGAACATGCTCTCGATGGCGATGTTGAAGATGTTGGGATCCTCAAGGCTGTACATCTGCGCCCGCTGGAACGCGCTCATGCGGCCGTGGGGCGAGAGCATGAACACCCGGATGCCCTGCTTGCCGCGCATGGCGTACTCCGCCGCGGAGCCCGTGTCGCCCGAGGTGGCGCCCAGGATGTTGAGCTCCTCGCCGGCCCGGGCCAGGGCGTACTGGAACAGGTTGCCCAGCAGCTGCAGGGCCAGGTCCTTGAAGGCCAGGGTCGGACCGTTGGACAGGCCGAGCACGTGCAGGCCCGGCTCCAGTTCCCGCACCGGGGTGATATCGGCGCTGCCGAACACCTCCGCGGTGTAGGTGCGGTCCACCAGGGACCTCAGGTCCGCTTCCGGGATGTCGGTGGCGAACCGCCGGATGATCTCGAAGGCCAGTTCCGGATAGGTCAGCCCCCGCCACTGTTCCAAGGTCTCGGCGGACACCCGGGGATAGGCTTCCGGCAGGAACAGCCCCCCGTCCGGGGCGAGCCCCCCCAGCAGGGTGTCGGAAAAGGGCCGGGCCGCGCAGCCACCCCTGGTGCTGATGTTCTCCACGACGGGCTCCTCCATGGTGTTGACGCCGGCGGGCCGGTGCCTGGATCACTACGATATTAGCGCATGGAACGAAAAAGGGGGGCCGAGGCCCCCCTTCCGTAGCGCGGAACAGACTCAGCCCTTGGGCACGTTGCCCACCACGCCCTGCACGTAGTAGTTGAGGCTGCCCAGATCGTTGTCGCTCATCACCTTGCCAGCCGGCACCTTGACCGTGCCGTCCTGGGCGACTACCGGGCCCTGGAAGGCGTTCACCTTGCCGGCCTTCATCTCGGCCATCACCTTGTCCACATAGGTCCGGACGGGCTTGGGCACGGCGGCATTGAAGGGGGCGATCTTGATCATGCCCTCCTTGAGGCCGTCCCATACGTTGGGCCCGATGCCCTTGCCGGCGAGCACGTTCTGGACCGTCCTGGTGTAGTAGCCGGACCAGTCCGTGATGTCGCCGCTGAGCTGGGAGGTGGGGGCGTACTTGCTCATGTCGGAGTTGTAGGAGAAGCAATACACGCCCTTCCCGGCCTTGTGCTGCTCTTCCACGGTCGACACCACCACGGTGGAGTCGGTGTGCTGGGTGATCATGTCGGCGCCCTGGGAGATCAGACTATTGGTGGCCTCACGCTCCTTGCCGGGGTCGAACCAGGAGTTCACCCACACCACGTGCACCTCGGCCTTGGGATCCACGCTGCGCATGCCCTGGGTGAAAGCGTCGATGGCCATCATCACTTCGGGGATGGGGAAGGCGCCCACGAAGCCGGCGATGTGGGTCTTGGTCATCTTTCCGGCGATGATGCCGTTCAGGTAGCGGCCCTCGTAGAACCGGCCGTTGTAGGTGGCCATGTTCTTGCTGGACTTGTAGCCGGTGGCATGGAAGAAGTCGACGTTGGGGAAGGTCGCGGCCACTTTGGCGGTGGGATTCATGTAGCCGAAGGAGGTGGTGAAGATCATCTTGCAGCCGTCGGTGGCCAGACTGCGGATCACCCGCTCGGCGTCGGCGCCCTCCTCCACATTCTCCACGACCTGGGTGGTCACTTTGCCCTTGAGCGCGGCTTCCATCGCCTTGCGGCCCAAGTCGTGCTGATAGGTGTACCCGGCGTCGCCGATGGGGCTCACGTAGACGAACCCGACCTTCACCGGGGCTTGGGCCAGCAGGAGCGACCCGCTGACGATCATGAGTGCGATATTGCGCATTGCCATTGGATGTAACCTCCAGAAAGAAAGTGGATGAAGCCGCCGGTAAACGGCGGGGGGATTGGGACAGTTCTATACGTCGGGCAGGAAGGGCTGACCGAGGGATGCGGGGGAATTGAGCCTGATGTTACTCCGATTATGGGAAATCAGCACCAGCACCAGGACGGTGGCCAGGTAAGGCAGCGCGGAGAGGAACTGGGCCGGGACGTTCAAGTGGATGCCGGAAGCCTGGACGAACATCTGGGCCACCATGCAGCCACCGAACAGGTAGGCGCCCAACAGCACCCGCAGCGGCCGCCAGGTGGAGAACACCACCAGGGCGATGGAGATCCAGCCCCGGCCGGCGATCATGCCCTCCACCCAGAGGGGCGTGTAGAACACCACCATGAAGGCGCCCGCGACCCCGGCCATGGCGCCGCCGAACAGCACCGCCAGGTAGCGGATCCGCACGACGCGGTAGCCGATGGCGTGGGCCGAGACCGGCGCCTCGCCCACCGCCCGCAGCACCAGTCCGGGTTTGCTGCGGTACAGGAACCAGGCCACCGCCGCCAGCAGCACCCAGGAGAAATAGACCAGCGACTGCTGCTGGAACAAGGCCGGGCCCAGGACCGGGATCCTGCACAGCAGCGGGATGGCCACCGGCGTGCCCGCCGTCAGGGACATGGATTCCAGGGGTTTGCCGATGAAGGCGGCCAGCCCCACCCCGAAAATGGAGAGGGCCAGCCCGCAGGCCACCTGGTTGGCCATCAGGGTGAGTGCGGCCACCGCGAACAGCAGGGACATGACCAGGCCCGCGACCAGGCCGGCGAGGATGGCCAGGAAATAGTTATGGGTGCCATAGGCGACCGCGAAGGCGGCCACCGCCCCCATGGACATCATGCCCTCGCAGCCCAGGTTCAGCACGCCGGCCTTTTCCGTGACCAGTTCGCCCAGGCCGGCGATGATCAGCGGCGTTCCGGCCATCACGGTGGCGAAAAGGATGTAAGTGAGGAGATCGAGTCCCATGGTGCGCCCCTACTGCCGGCGCGCCATGCGGCGCAGTCGGAAATTGATGAACACGTCGGACGCCAGCAGGAAGAACAGGAGCATGCCCTGGAACACGTTGGAGATGGCGGACGGCAGTTGCATGTACTGCTGCACCTGTTCCCCGCCCACGTAGAGCAGGGCCAGCAGCAGGCTGGCGAAGAAGATGCCGATGGGGTTCAGCCGGCCCACGAAGGCCACGATCATGGCGGCGAACCCATAGCCGGGGGAAATGTGCTCGGTGATCTGGCCTATCGGGCCGGCCACCTCGGACATGCCGGCGATGCCCGCCAGGGCGCCGCCCGCCAGCATGCCCAGCCAGATGGTCCGCCTGGATGAGAAACCGGCGTAGCGCCCGGCGTTCTCCGCCTGCCCGGCCACCTTCATCTGGTAGCCCAGGAAGCTGCGGTTCATGAACACCCAGCCGATGATCAGCGCGGCAATGGCGATGAACAGAGCGGCGTTGACCCGGTTCCCCTCCTTCAGCAGGGGGAGCAGGGCATGGGGCTGGAACATCTGGGTCTGGGGGAAGTTGAAGCCCTCCGGGTCTTTCCACGGCCCGTGCACCAGCCAGGACACCATCAACTGGGCCACGTAGACCAGCATCAGGCTGGTGAGGATCTCGTTGGCGTTGAAGCGGGTGCGCAGCCAGGCCGGGATGGCGGCCCAGGCCATGCCGCCCAGGGCGCCGGCCAGGACCATCCCCGGCAGCAGGAACGGACTGGTGCTGTCGGGGAAGTGCAGGGCCACGCCGCCGGCGGCCAGGGCGCCCATGAGGAATTGGCCCTCGGCCCCGATGTTCCAGACGTTGGCGCGGAAACCCACCGACAGGCCCACCGCGCAGAGCATGAGCGGGGTCGCCTTGAGGAGCAGCTCCGAGACGCCGTACCAGTCCTTGACCGGGTTCAGGAAGAAGATCTTGAAGCCGGCGAAAGGGTTCCGACCCAGCACGTAGAAGAGCGCCATGCCGCTGACCAGCATCAGGCCCACCGCGATCGCGGGCGACAGGTAGCTCATGAGGGGGGAAGGTTCGGTCCGCTGTTCGAATTTAAGCCACATGGGTGGTGTCTCCCGCAACGACAGAGTCGGGCCACATGCCGCTCATCCAGATGCCGATCTCCTCCACCCCGGTCTCCGAAGTGACCTTGGTGGGCGATAGGGTGCCCTTGGCGATCACCACCAGGCGGTCGCAGATCTCGAACAGCTCGTCCAGCTCCTCGGAGATCACCAGCACCGCCGTGCCCGCGTTGCGCAGGTCCAGCAGGGACCTGCGGATGAACGACGCCGCGCCCACGTCCACACCCCAGGTGGGCTGGGCCAGCACCAGCAGCTTGGGATCCTGCATGATCTCCCGGCCGACGATGAACTTCTGCAGATTGCCCCCGGACAGCGACTTGGCTTCCGAGCCCGGGCCGCCGCACTTCACGTCGAAGCGCCGGATGCACTCCTCGGCGAAGCGCCTGGCCGCGCCGAAGCGGATCATGCCGCTCACCAGCATGCCCTTGCGGTAGGCGGTGAGCAGGATGTTCTCGGTGAGGGACAGGCGCGGCACCGCGCCGCGGCCCAGCCGTTCCTCCGGCACGAAGCACATGCCCAGGCTCCGGCGCCGGGCCGGGTTCAGCCGCCCCACCGGGACCCCGCACATCTGGACCGCCCGCCGGTCATGCAGCGTCTCCTCGCCGGAGATGGCCTTGAGCAGCTCCTGCTGGCCGTTCCCGGAAACCCCGGCGATCCCCACGATCTCGCCGCTGCGCACCTCCAGGTGGATGTCCCTGAGGTTGACCCCGAACGGATCGCCGGTGGCCTGGGTGAGCCCATCGATGCGCAGCCGCACCTCGCCGCCTTCGGCGGGCTCGCCGTGGTGGATCACCGGGAGGTCTTCGCCGATCATCATCCGCGCCAGGGTCTTGGGGGTCTCCTGGGCGGGGCTGCAGGTGCCGGTGACCTTGCCCGCGCGCAGGATGGTGGCGGTGTGGCACAGCTCCTGGATCTCGTCCAGCTTGTGGCTGATGTAGAGGATGCTGCAGCCTTCGGAGGCCAGCTTCCGGAGCGTCTCGAACAGCTTGCGCACCGCCTGGGGCGTCAGCACCGAGGTGGGCTCGTCCAGGATCAGCAGGCGCGGGTTCTGCAGCAGGCAGCGGATGATCTCCACCCGCTGCCGCTCGCCCACCGACAGGGCGTGCACCAGCCGGCGCGGGTCGATGGGCAGCCCGTAGCGCTCGGAGACCTCGATGATCCGCCTGGACAGGCCCGCCAGGTCGAACTTGCCGGGCAGGGCCAGGGCGACGTTCTGCGCCACGGTGAGCGTCTCGAACAGGGAGAAGTGCTGGAACACCATGCCGATGCCCAGCTCCCGGGCCTGGCCGGGACTGGTGATGTTCACATGCTCGCCCTCCCAGCGGATCTCGCCCTCGTCCGGGCGGATGACGCCGTAGATGGCCTTCATGAGGGTGGACTTGCCGGCGCCGTTCTCGCCCACCACCGCGTGGATCTCGCCGGGCATCACCGTCAGGTCCACACCATCATTGGCGATGACCGCGGGATACACCTTGCGCATTCCTTTGATGGCAAGCCTGGGTGTTGGGGTGGTCGCTGCATTCATTTGGATCCGCCAGGGGCAACGGGGCATTCGGACAACCGACCGCTTCCCGGGTCGGGAAGCTTCCTTCCCGGCCCGGTGGAACCGGTCGCTACATGCAGGATGAGACCAACCCGAGGAACGAGAACCGGACATGGGGATGACCGGGCCTGGGTTGGGGGAACGATTTCCAAAAAACACTTTGGGCGTGGATCAGCACCAGTGTAAAAAATTTTTCCTGAAAGGTCAATTTTTTTCATCAGTGTCCCGGAGACGGGGTAACCTGTCCTCGCCAGGCACGGGCCATAATGCTTGCAGCCTGTTTTCATCCCATAGCTTAGCGCCCTTGGGCGGAATGTTCACCACCCCTTCCCGGAGGTTTCCGTGACCATGGAAGATCAACGGCTCCTGGTCTGCCGCGCCCGTTTCGTGCTGCCCCTGGCGGCGCCCGACCGCTCCCTGCGCATCCACGACGGCTACGTGCTGGCCCAGGGCGAGCTGATCCTGGAAGCCGGACCCTATTCGGCGGAAACCGGCCGCCGGCTCCTGGCCACCTGGGGCGACCGGCTGGAGGTCCTGCACACCCGCCGGGAACTGCACCCTGACATGAACGAGGGGGGACCGCTCGCTCGCGATGCTCGCTCTCCGTCCCCCCTCGTGCTCCCCCACGGGAAGACCGGGCGGAGCCCGGTCATCCCGTCTGACGACCCCATCCCCATGCAGGACATGGTGCTGCTGCCGGCCTTCGTCAAGGCCCACGGCCACGACCACGAGCAGCCCCTCATCGGGATCGCCAAGGACGAGCCGCTCACCGACTGGCTGGACCACGCGGTGAACCCCTTCACCGGCTTCCTCAACGCCCAGCGGGCCGAGCTCACCGCCAGGCTGGGCCGCACCCCCCAGTCCGCCACCTACCGCATGGCCCGGGTGGCCGACATCCACTATGGCATCACCGCCTCCATGGTGCACCACTGCAACTGGAACAAGTTCCACCTGGAGGACATCGCCGCCGCCAACGAAGCGGCCGGCACCACCATGATCGTGGCCGTGGGCGGCCAGGACCGGTTCTACGCCCCCGAACTGCTGGACCGCCCCGGGGACGCCGTGCGGCGCCTGGACAAGGCCCTGGCCATCCAGGCCGGCTGCCGGCGCACCGTGTTCGTGCCGGGCCCGGACCAGTGCTTCTCCAACAGCCGGGAATCCCTGGTGCCCCAGAAGGCCTGGGCCCGCGCCCACGGCACCCTGTTCCACATCCACAGCTCCGAGGAACCGCGCACCACCAAGTGGTTCACCGAAACCATCGAACCGGGCCTGACCCCGGTGGAGTATTTCCAGTCCATCGGCATCCTGGATGCCGGCACCGTGCTGGCGCACCAGGTGAACTGCGGCCCCCGGGACGTGGAGCTGATCGCCGCCAGCGGCGCCGCGGTGGTGCACAATCCCCTGGCCAACACCATCCTGGGCTCCGGCATGCCGCCGCTCATGGAGATGCTGCGGGCCGGCGTGCCCGTGGCCATCTCCACCGACGGCTCAGGCTCCGCCGACAACCAGAACATCCTCGCCGCCGCCCGGCTCGCCTCCCAGTACCAGAAGGCCCTGCACCAGGACGCCACCCTGCTGCCCTCCCAGCAGCTCCTGGAGATGATCACCGTGGCGCCCAGCCGCATCCTGCGCCTGAACCAGGGGGAACTGGCCCCGGGCCGGCAAGCGGACTGGCTGCTGCTGGACCTGGCCCGGCCCAACCTGGTGCCCACCCGCCTGGACAACCTCACCGAAAACCTCCTGTGGGCCGCCGACGGCTCCGAAGTGGACACCGTGGTGGCCCGCGGCCGCCTGCTCAAGCACGACGGCGCCATCCTCCCGTTCCTGGACGGCACCCGGCCCCGGGACGTGATGGCCCAGATCCAGGCCCTGTCCGAATGGTACGCCGAGTACCGGCGCACCGCACCGGAGGTGCGGGGCACCGGCGCGCATAGTTAGAAGACTTTGAGCACCTTGACGGCGGCGAAGGAATCGCCCGCCTGATTGGTGATCCTGCAGCGCAGGGTGAGGGCGGGGCCGGGCCCGGCCTCGAACACCATGGACGGCGCGGCGGCGCCCGCGGTGATGGTGCCGCCTTCGATCTCCCAGGCGTAGGTCATCCCCGCCAGCTCGGGCACCCGGGCCCGGAGGCCCTCCGCTCCGGGCTTGAAGGAATCGGGCGCGAACAGGCTTTCGGGCGGTTTCGCCACCACCCTCACCGTGGCGGTGGAGACCACGGACGGGTCGTCCACCGAGCTCACCCGCACCGTGTACCGGCCCGGCACCGGCGGCGCCACATAGTTGCCCGACGCGTCCACGCTGCCGGCGCCGGGCTCGCCCAGGCTCCAGGTGGTCCCCAGGGTGGTTCCCCCCGCCAGGTCGAAGCCGAACTTCATGGTCCGCTCGGCGGTGAGGGTCACCGCCGCCGGCCTGATGGCGAGGGTCACCCGGGACGCCACCGGCAGTTCCAGGGAGGAGTTCAGCACATCCCCCGCCGCGTTGGTCACCCTGCAGGCCAGCACCACCTTGGGCCCGGTCCCGGACTGGAAGGAGACCGCGGGCGTGTCGGTGCCCGCGGTGATCTCGCCGCCGGTGATGGTCCAGTGGTACTGCGACCCGGAGACCGGTTCGATGCTGGCCGTCTGGCCCTCCAGGGGCGTGCCCCGGGGCGGGGCGATGATCTCTCCGGCGGGCGGCGCCACCACGGTCACCTTGGCCGCCGCGGTCAGGCCCGGGGCGTCCTTGAACTGCGCCCGGACCGTGAACACCCCGGGGTTGGCCGGAGCCCGGTAGGTGCCGGCGCCGTCCACCCTGCCGCCGCCCGCCTCCAGCACGCTCCAGGCCACATCCTGGGCCGGGCCGTCATCCATGCGGGCGGCGAAGGCCACGGTCTTGCCGGCGGTGAGGGTCGCCGCCGCGGGCAGGACCTGGACCGTCACCGGAGCCGGTTCCACCGCCGGGCCGGGGCCCCGCCAGCAGCCGACGAAGAGCGCCAGCCCCGCCATTCCGAACACCTTGCCCAGGCCCCATGCACGCATCGCCGCCACCTCGCATATTGAAAACATTACGCCATCGCCTTCAGCCGGACCAGCCATCGGTTCAATCCCAGGGCGGCGGCGATCACCACCCCGCCCGCGGCCAGCCGCACCCAGTCCACCTGGTCATGGAAGACCAGGGCCGACGCCAGGATGGCCAGGGGGATCTTGGCATTGTTGAAGATGGCCAGGGTGCCCACGTCGGTCCGGCGGGCCCCGGCGTTGAATAGGAAGAACCCCACCCCCGATGCGACGATCCCCAAGTACAGAAGGATGTCCAGTTGCCCCGGAGTCATGGCGGCCACCAGGTCCCAGCGCACCGCCGGCAGGGCCATGGCCAGGGCGACCACCGCCGCGCCCACGTACAGCACCCCCATGAGCTGGTGATCGGCCTTCCCGGTGCCGGGGGCGATCCGCCGGTACAGGATCTGGCCCATGGCGAAGCAGGCGTTGGACGCCTGCATCAGCAGGAAACCCCGGAAGAGGCCTGGGCGGTCCAGGGAGGTCCACAGGCAGATCCCGGTGCCGGCCACCGCCAGCCCGGCGGTGGCCAGGAACACCCAGGTCAGGCGCCGCACCAGCAGGCCGTTGAAGAGGGTCACCAGCAGCGGCGTGAAGATGGTGAACAGAGCCACTTCGGCGGGGTGGAGCCACCGGTAGGACTCGATGTAGAGCACGTACATGAGCCCGAACTGCAGGGCGCCCACGCCCGCCAGCGCCAGCACCACCCGGCCCCGGAGCCCCCTGATCCGCATGAACGGCAGGAACACCAGGACCGCGAGCACAGTCCGGGCCGCGGCCACGAAAGTGGCGCCCAGCCCGCTCACCCGGGCGATCAGCCCGAACGAGAGCGCCCAGAGGATGGAAACCGCCAGCAGAAATGACATGGACTCCCCTTCCAGTAACTCCATAGTACGTGATGCGGTCCGAATATTGCCGCCGGCGCCGGGCGGGCGGTAGACTTCAGCCAGTGATCCCGGCAGCGATGGAGGCGACGCCCATGACATCCCAGCAACCGCAAGGCGGGGTGGACCGGATGGCGCCGTTCTCGGAGGCCTTCCAGGCTGAGTTGCTCCGGTTGTTCCAGCTGCGCCGGGACGTGCGCCGCTTCAAGCGCGACCCCCTGCCCGAGGCGGAGATCCTGGCCCTGCTGGAAGCGGCCCACACCGCCCCCAGCGTCGGCCTGAGCCAGCCCTGGCGGTTCGTGCGGGTGCAGAGCGACGCGGCCCGGGCCGCGGTGGTGGCCTCGTTCGAGCGGGCCAATGCCGCCGCCAGCGCCGCCTACGCCGACGAGCGCGCCCAGCTCTACCGGAACCTGAAGCTGGCCGGCCTGCGCGAGGCCCCCGAGCACCTGCTGGTCTGCTGCCACACCGACACCGCCCAGGGCCACGGCCTGGGCCGCGCCACCCTGCCCGGAACCCTGAGAGACTCGGTGCTCTGCGCCATCCAGAACCTCTGGCTGGCCTCCCGGGCCCGGGGCATGGCCGTGGGCTGGATCAGCATCCTGGACCCCGAGGAACTGCGCGAGCCGCTGGGCCTTCCTCCCGAATGGCAGTGGGTGGCCTACCTGTGCATGGGCTGGCCCGAGCAGGAGCGCGACCACCCCGAACTGGAGACCGCCGGCTGGGAGCATCGCCGGCCGCTCAGCGAGGTGCTGTTCACCCGGTGAGGGGATCTCATGGGATCGGGTCGGCTGGGCCGACGGAGGCCTACCAGCTGTCAAAATGACCATTGACAACCTGTCAAAATGACACTATGGTCTGATTGATTATGACAGACTACCTTCCCCGAGAACTATCCCGAAGGCTGGAACGCGCGCTGCGGCAACTGCCGGTTGTGGTGCTTTCCGGGTTGCGGCAGACCGGCAAGAGCACCTTGCTCCAGAGCGAACCGGGCTTTGCCAGAAACCACAAGTACCTCACGCTCGATGACTTTGCCACTCTGGCGGCGGCGCGGAGCAATCCGGAATCCTTGTTGGCGGACGCGGTGATCCTGGATGAGGTGCAGCGCTGTCCGGAACTCCTCCTGGCGCTGAAGCGCAGCGTGGATGAACAGCGCCGGCCGGGGCGTTTTATCCTTTCCGGGTCGGCCAACCTGGCGATGCTCGGTCATGTCTCCGAAACCCTGGCGGGACGCGCCGGTTATTGCACCCTCCACCCGATGACCCGGCGGGAACGGCGGGGAGCGACCACCGACCCGCCCTTCCTGATCGAACTCCTCCGCGAACCCCGCTTGCCTGCCGGCAAAGCCGAACCCGTGACGGACCTCGAGGTCCTGCGTGGCGGCCTGCCCCCCGCCTGCCTTGGCCCCTCGGAGGACGTGGACGAATGGTTCCGCGGCTATGTGCAAACCTACGTGGAACGCGATGTGAGGCAGCTGTCCCAGATCACCGATCTGGTCGCCTTCCGCACCCTGGCGCAACTCGCCGCCCTGCGCACCGGTCAGGTGCTCGCCAACAGCGCCCTGGCGCGGGATGCCAAGCTGAACGCCGCGACTGCGGGCCGCTATCTCAACCTGCTAGAGGCTTCGTTCCTCATCCAGCGCCTGCCGCCCTTCCTGAAAAACCGCAGCTCCCGCCTGGTGAAATCCCCCAAGTTGTACTTCACGGACAGCGGGCTTGCGGCCCACATGGCCGGCGTCAGCACGCTCGAGCCAGGCCACGACGATAGGTTGCGCGGCGCCCTGTTCGAGACGTATGTGGCCCAGAACCTGGCCGGCCTGCTGGAAGCCCATCAGCCCGATGCGCAGATGGGCTTTTGGCACGAGCAGGGACGCCACGAGGTGGATTTCGTCATCGAGTCGGGCCGAAGGGTCTTGGCCATCGAGGTCAAGGCAGCCACCCGATGGAGCGCTGGCGAGCTTTCCGGCTTGCGGGCCTTCCTGGAAAGGACGCCCGACTGCGTCGCCGCCGTGTTGGCGTACAACGGCAGGGAAGCCGTGAAACTGTCCGATCGTCTGTTCGCCATCCCGCTAGGGCATCTGCTGGGGTAGAAATGGGTTGGGCAATCATGGCCGCCAGTATCCAGCCATTATTTTCCCGATCGACCCGGCTATCTCCACGGTCGCGAAATCACCTTGGATCGAGACATTGGGATCCTTGGAGTCCGTCACTCGGATGCTGATGGAACTCCCCCCATTCCTGATCGCCTTGAAGATTTTTTTGGCATTCACCCAATTAACAGAGACCGTCACCGGAAGGAAGCCCTTATTCTCACCCGCAATGGACCCGCCATGAGCCCCTGCATCCGCCAGGTTTCGCGCTTCAGGGCGCGAGGGCTTCCCTGACCCTGCAACCGCAACGCGGGGTGGACCGGATGCCGCCGTTCTCGGAGGCCGTCCAGGCTGAGTTGCTCCGGCTGTTCCATCTGTTTGATTGATTATGGCAGGCCACCCTGGCGAGGTAATATTCACCCTTCAGCCATCCAGGAGTGCATTCCAAGGGATCTCGTAGGCCGTGCTCCGCCCCCCGCCGAAGGCCGTCAGGCAGCCCAACATGGCGAGGTCGGACAGGTCCCGGGAAGCCGTGATCAGGCTGCAGCGCGTGAGAGAGGCGTATTTGCGGGTGGTCATGCCGCCCTGGAAGCCTCCGGGCCCTGCGTCCAGGAGCCGGTTGAGCACTTTGCGTTGGCGCTCATTGATCGGGTCCTCCCGGTGGTGGACCCAGAAGGCGCCCTTGGCGAGGGTGCGCCGGACGATCCGTTCGGACTGGGCACAGGCCTCGGCCACCTGCCGGAGAAACCAGATGAGCCAGGGGGTTGCCTCCAGCCCGTTGCGGAAGGCCTGGGCGTTTTCCAGGGCGGCATAGTATTCGGGGCGGACCTGAAGGATACGTGTGGACATGCGGGCCAGGGGATCACCGGCCCGTTCCTTGGCCAGGGCCAGGTCGGTGAGAGCCCGGGCGATGCGGCCGTTGCCGTCGTCGAAGGGGTGGATGGTCACGAACCAGAGATGGGTGAGGCCGGCCCGCACCAGGCCGTCCAGGGAGCCCCGCCCTTCATCCTGGTTGAACCAGGCAATGAAGCGGTCCAGTTCGGACTCCAAACGCTCCCGGGGCACGGCCATGAGATGGACGATGGCTTCCTCTTCCGAAACCAGGGTCGACACCTGGACTGGCCCCGGACGGAGCATGCCCACGGCGATGTCGGGCCGGCTCTCCGGGAACAGGGCCCGGTGCCAGCAGCACAGGCGCTCCACGGACAGAGCGGAGGCGTGGTTGCGCATGGCGTCCCAAAGGACGGCGGCGATGCCCTCGGCGTGCCGGTCGATGGGGGCGTTCGGGTCCGGCGGCAAGCCCAGGTGGCGGGCAATGGAGGCGGCCATGGAAGCCGGATTGATCGGTTCCCCCTCGATAGCGCTGCTGCTGACCCCTTCCAGCGCCAGAACCTCAGCCAGCACCGCCCGGGTGGCCTGGGGGGTCAGAACCTGCCCGGCCATCTGCAGGCGGCCCAAGGCCTGACGTGCATCCCCCAGGGGCTCCACCAGCCGCTCCCAGTCCCAGGTGAACCCGGGCCAATCGGGGTGCTGCCAGATCCAGCGGTCCCGGATCTGCTCGGGGGCGGGAAGGATGCCACGGCCCAACCGGAGCACTTCCGGCGGCGGGGCCGCGAGGGGTTCAGGCGGACTGGAATCCTGAGGGTGGGGCCTGGGATGAGAACGGGGGTGTTGCATGCCTAAGCACATCCTGTGGTGATGTGAATATAGGCCCTAATCGCATCAGCGGCAAGGCCAGATTCTCAATCGCATCTCAGCACGATGCGAACAATCCCTCTATTCACCTCAAAGGACACCCGACTGCGTAGCCGCCGTGTTGGGCTTCCTGCCCGAAACCAAGGGCCGGACCCTGGAGCAGATCACGGACTTTTTCGCTCCGCCAGCCGGTTGACCTCCCCGGAGACGGTCTGCTCCTCCAGCCGCACCGGGAAGCCCCAGAGATGGGCCACATGGTCCAGGACCTGGGTGAAGTCCTCGTGCAGCGGACGGCGCTGGTAGCTGAAATAGCGCAGGGTCAGCGCCCGGTCTCCGCGCCGGTCCATGTTCCACACCTGGATGTTGGGCTCGCGGCTGCCCAGGTTGTACTGGTCGGACAGGGCCTGGCGCAGCGAGTGGTAGCCCTGGTCGTCGTGGATCGGGCCCACCCGCAGCTTGGGCTTGCTGTCGTCGTCCACCACCGAGAAGAACCGGAAATCCCGCATGAGCCGGGGCGACAGGTACTGGGCGATGAAGCTCTCGTCCTTGAAGTTGTTCATGGCGAAGGCGAAGGTGCTGCGCCAGTCCGACCCGGCCACCTCCGGGAACCATTCGCGGTCCTCGTCCGTGGGGTTCTCGCAGACCCGCCGCAGGTCCCGCCACATGTTGAAGCCCAGGGCGTAGGGATTGATGCTGGAGTACCACTTGCTGTTGTACGGCGGCTGGTAGACCACGTTGGTGTGCGACTGCAGGAACTCCAGGATGAAGCCGTCGCTGACCCGGCCCTCGTCGTAGAGGGTGTTGAGCAGCGTGTAATGCCAGAAGGTGGCCCATCCCTCGTTCATGACCTGGGTCTGGCGCTGGGGGTGGAAGTACTGGGCGATCTTGCGCACGATGCGGATCACCTCCCGCTGCCAGGGCTCCAGCAGCGGAGCGTTCTTCTCGATGAAGTAGAGCACGTTCTCCTCGGGCTCCACCGGGAAGCGCTTCTCCTCCGCCTGGCCGTCCTTCTCGGGCTGCGGCGGCAGGGTCCGCCAGAGCTCGTTGATCTGGGTCTGCAGGTAGTCCTCCCGCTCCCGCATGCGCGCCTGCTCCCGCTGCAGCGACAGCTTGGGCGCCCGCTTGTAGCGGTCCACGCCCAGGTTCATGAGGGCGTGGCAGGAATCCAGCAGCCGCTCCACGGCGTCCTGTCCGTGCCGCTCCTCGCACTCGGCGATGTAGTTGCGGGCGAACACCAGGTAGTCGATGATGGCGTTGGCCGAGGTCCACTGCTTGAACAGGTGGTTGCCCTTGAAGAAGGAGTTGTGGCCGTAGGCGGCGTGGGCGATGACCAGCGCCTGCATGGGCAGGGTGTTCTCCTCCATGAGGTAGGCGATGCACGGGTCGGAGTTGATGACGATCTCGTAGGCCAGGCCCATCTGCCCGCGCTTGTAGCGGACCTCGGTGGCCAGGAACTGCTTGCCGAAGGACCAGTGGTGGTAGTACACCGGCATGCCGATGGAGGCGTAGGCGTCCATCATCTGCTCGGTGCTGATGATCTCCAGCAGGTGCGGGTAGCATTCGAGGCCGTAGTTCTGGGCGATCTTGCCGATGGCCTGATCATAGGCCTCGATGGACTCGAAACTCCACTCCGAACCGCCCGGCAGGGGCTGGATCTTCTTTCGGGGCATGATCTCTCCTAGGCGCGCTTCTTGAACAATTCGTGGAACACGGGATAGATGTCTGTGACGGCCTTGATCCGTCTCATGGCAAAGACGTCCGGGTGCACGGACTGGACCTTCTCGTATTCCTCCCAAAGGTTCTGGGGCGTGTCCTCGGCGATCTCGATGTAGGCGTAGTACTGGGTCAGGCCGAGGATCTGTTCATGGAGGAGCTGGTAGCACAGCACCGAATCCTCCAGCCAGTTGTCGCCGTCCGAGGCCTGGGCCCCGTAGATGTTCCAGAGGCCGTTGCCGTAGCGGGTCTCGATCACCTTGCGCATGAGCTTAAGGGCGCTGGAGACCACCGTACCGCCGGTCTCCCTGGAGTGGAAGAAGTTCTCCTCGTCCACTTCTTCGGCCACGGTGTGGTGGCGGATGAAGACCACGTCGATGTGCTCGTAGGTGCGGGTCAGGAACAGGTAGAGCAGGGTGAAGAAGCGCTTGGCGATGTTCTTCTTCTCCTCGTCCATGGAGCCCGAGATGTCCATCAGGCAGAACATCACCGCCTGGGTGGTGGGCTGGGCGATGCGCACATGGTTGTTGTAGCGCAGGTCGAAGGAATCGATGAACGGCACCGCCGCCGCCCGGGTCCGCAGCCGCTGGATCTCGTGGCGCAGGCGGGTGACCTCCACGTCGCCCTCGCCCCGGGCCAGGAGCGTCCGGGCCAGTTCCTCCTCCAGTTCCCGCAGTCTGGCCTGGTAGGGGCCGCCCACGGCGATGCGGCGCCCGGCCGCACCGCGCATGGTGCGGATGAGGTTGATGTTGGTGGGGACCCCGGTCTGGGAGTAGCCGGCCCGCACCCGCCGGTATTCCTTGATGCTGGCCAGGTGCCGCTTGACCAGGTTGGGCAGGGCCAGCTCCTCGAAGAAGATTTCCATGAATTCATCCCGGGTCAGGGTGAATACGAAATCGTCATAGCCCTCGCCGTCGGGACTGGCCTTGGAGCCCCGGCCGCCGGACTGGTCCTGGGGGCGGTCCATGGTCTCCCCGGTGCTGAACCGGTCGTTGCCGGGCAGCACCTGCTCACGCACCCCGCCCTGGCCGGTGCGGAACTGCGGTTCGTTGATGTCCTTGGCGGGGATGCCGATGCGCTTGCCCTCCGCCAGATCCCGGATGCCGCTCTTGTCGATGGTGTCGGAGACGGCCTTCTTGATCTGGTTCTTGAAACGACGGATGAATCGGCTGCGGTTGACGGAACTCTTGTTCTTGCTGTCGAATCTCCGATCGACGATCCGGATCATAGGCTCCCTCCAAATCTTCAGGACGACTTGCGCACCCGAAGATACCAGTCGCACAGCAAGCGCACCTGCTTTTCCGTATAGCCCTTGCTGACCATCCGTTCAAGGAAATCCTGGTGCTTCTTCTGGTCGTCGGTGCTGGCCTTGGTGTTGAACGAGATCACCGGCAGCAGCTCCTCGGTGTTGGAGAACATCTTCTTCTCGATCACCGCCCGCAGCTTTTCGTACGAGGTCCACAGCGGGTTCTTGCCGTCGTGCTTGGCCCGGGCGCGCAGGACGAAATTGACCACCTCGTTGCGGAAGTCCTTGGGGTTGGAGATCCCGGCGGGCTTCTCGATCTTTTCCAGCTCCTCGTTGAGGGCGGCCCGGTCCAGCATCTCGCCGGTGTTGGGGTCGCGGAACTCCTGGTCCTGGATCCAGAAATCAGCATAGGTCACGTAGCGGTCGAAGATGTTCTGGCCGTACTCGGAGTAGCTCTCCAGGTAGGCGGTCTGGATCTCCTTGCCGATGAACTCCGCATAGCGAGGCGACAGGTATTCCTTGAGGTAGCGGCGGTACTGCTCCTCGGTGGCCGGCGCGAACTGCTCCTGCTCGATCTGCTGTTCCAGGATGTACATGAGGTGCACCGGGTTGGCCGCCACCTCCCGGTGGTCATAATTGAAGACTCGGGACAGGATCTTGAAGGCGAACCGGGTGGAGAGCCCGGTCATGCCCTCGTCGACCCCGGCGAAGTCCCGGTACTCCTGGTAGCTCTTGGCCTTGGGGTCGATGTCCTTGAGGTTCTCGCCGTCGTAGATGCGCATCTTGGAGTAGATGCTGGAGTTCTCAGGCTCCTTGAGCCGGGACAGGACCGAGAACTGGGCCAGCATGCGCAGGGTGTCCGGGGCGCAGGGGGACTGGGTCAGGGAGGAGTTGTCCAGCAGCTTCTGGTAGATCTGCACCTCGTCGGTGACCCGCAGGGAGTAGGGCACCTTGACGATGTAGATGCGATCCAGGAAGGCCTCATTGTTGCGGTTGTTCTTGAAGGTCGTCCATTCCGCCTCGTTGGAGTGGGCCAGGATCAGGCCGTCGAAGGGGATGGCGCCGAAGCCCTCGGTCCCCTTGTAGTTGCCCTCCTGGGTGGCGGTCAGCAGGGGGTGCAGGACCTTGATCGGCGCCTTGAACATTTCAACGAACTCCAGCATGCCCCGGTTGGCCAGGCACAGGCCCCCGGAGTAGGAGTAGGCGTCGGGGTCGTTCTGGGAGAACATCTCCAGCTTGCGGATGTCGATCTTGCCCACCAGGGAGGAGATGTCCTGGTTGTTCTCGTCCCCCGGCTCGGTCTTGGCCACGGCCACCTGGGACAGCACCGAGGGGCGTTGCTTGACCACCCGGAACTGGGTGATGTCGCCGCCGAACTCATGCAGGCGCTTGACCGCCCAGGGGCTCATGATGGAGCCCAGGTAGCGGCGCGGGATGCCGTAGTCGTCCTCCAGGATCCGGGCATCCTCCACCGGGTTGAACAGGCCCAGGGGGGACTCGTTCACCGGCGACCCCTTGATGGAGTAGAAGGGCACCTTCTGCATGAGGGATTTGAGCTCCTCCGCCAGGGAGGACTTGCCGCCCCCCACCGGCCCGAGCAGGTAGAGGATCTGCTTCTTCTCCTCCAGGCCCTGGGCGGCGTGGCGGAAGTAGGCGACGATCGCCTCGATCACCTCCTCCATGCCGTAGAAGCCCTTGAAGGCCGGATAGATCCGGATCATCTTGTTGGCGAAGATCCGGGAGTTGCGGTCGGTCAGGTGGGTGTCCACCACCTCCGGCTCGCCGATGGCCATCAGCATCCGCTCGGCCACGCTGGCATAGGCTGATGAATCTTTCTTGCACAGTTCCAGGTACTCCTGGACGGTCATCTCCTCTTCCCGCGCGGTGGAATAGCGGTTGAGGCAGCGATCAAAAACGGACATTGCATCCCTCCCCTGGTTGGACTTTGCCCTGCTGGCCTTCCTTCTCGTCTCCCGTATCGGAGAACCCGACCTTTGTAGTAATATTAGTATATTCTCCCAGCCACGCCCGTTAAACTTATTCCTCTTTAGTCTTTATGGTTTTTAGGTTTGAAGCAGTCAATAATTTTCGAACTAATAATTCATAAAGTTTAGGCATCCTTTTCAGGAACGCAATGATGATGCCCTCACTCTTTGTCATGTGCGGCGACGGGGTTGATCCGGTTCAACGGCGCCGGGTCGTTCAACCTTCCTCCTCCCTTGGATGCCGACTGTTATAGAAAAATGCGCCAAAGTGTATGCCCCAAAAGGCATGAATGACCCTACTTTGGGAGCAGGCCCAGCCAAGGAGCCCCGACCATGCTGCAGGTGGAACCCAGCCCCAGTGAAACTTTCGCCGCCCCCAGCCCGAGGATCCGGCGGCTGAAGCAGGCCTTCAACCAGGCCCAGCCCAGCCTCTGCATTGCGCGCGCGGCCCTCTACACCCGGGCCCACCGGGAGCACGCCGGAGCCAGCGCCCAGGTGCGCAGCGCCCTGGGGTTCCTGGCCACCTGCTCGGAACTGCCGGTGACCATCTTCGACGACGAGCTCATCGTCGGCAACCCGGGCGCCTCCCGCCGGGCCGGGTCGGTGGATCCGGAGCTGTCCTGGAAATGGATCGAGGCGGAGCTGGACGACTTTCCCCACCGGGACCAGGACCCCTACCGGGTCACCGAGGAGCAGAAGCGCCGCCTGCGCGAGGAGATCTTCCCGTTCTGGCGGGGCCGTTCCCTGGAGGAGGCCTACCTGGCCCGGCTGCCCGAAGAGACCGCCCGGGTGACCGTGGACACCGGGGTGGTGGACAACGACTCCAAGTGGCGCGCCTACGTGGGCGAACATACTCCCGATTTCCAGGACATCATTTTCGCCCAGGGCTTCGCCGGCCTCCAGGCCGAGGCCGAGGAGCGGCTGCGCAACCTGGAGCCGGCCGACCGGGACAGCCTGGAGCGCATCGAGTTCTACCGGTCCGCGAGCCTCTGCTGCGCGGCGATCATCCGCCTGGGGGAGCGCTACGCCGAGGAGGCCCAACGGCTGGCCCTCGCCGCCGGACCCGCGCGCCGGGCCGAGCTGGAGACCATCGCCGCCACCTGCCGGCGGGTGCCGGCCCAGCCCCCGCGCGGGTTCCGGGAAGCGGTGCAGATGGTCTGGTTCGTCCAGGTGGGCCGGATCCTGTCGGAAAACGCCGTGGCGCTCAACCTGGGCCGGCTGGACCAGGTGCTGGCCCCCTACTTCCAGGCGGACCTGGAGCGGGGCCTCATCACCGCCGAGGCCGCCCAGGAGCTCATGGACTGCCTGTGGATCAAGCTCTCGGAGTGGGTCTGGGCGGTCTCCAGCAACACCGCCCGCTTCTTCGCGGGCTACAGCGCCTTCCAGAACCTCACCATCGGCGGCAAGCGAGCCGACGGCTCCGACGCCACCAACCCGGTGTCCTACATGTGCCTGGCCGCGGCGCGCCATGCCCGCACCCACCAGCCCAACCTGAGCGTGCGCATCCACCCGGACTGCCCCGAGCCGTTCCTGCTGGCGGTCTGCGGACTGGTGCGGGAAGGCATGGGCTTCCCCGCCATCCACAACGACCGCACCGGCACCGCCATGCTCCTGGCGGCCGGGGTTCCGCTGGCGGCCGCCCGGGACTGGAACAACGGCGGCTGCGTGGTGCCCCATTCGCGCAAGGTGAACGAGTGGACCGCCGCGGCCAACATCAACCTGGGCTCGGCCCTGGAGTTCGCCCTGAACGACGGCCGCAACCGCCGGGGCGAGCGCCTGGGCGTCGCCAGCGGCGACCCAAGCCATTTCACCACCTTCGACCAGGTCAAGGCCGCCTTCTTCCAGCAGGTGGCATACCTGGTGAAGCAGGCGAGCATCGCCACCCTGATCGCCCAGCAGGTGCACTCCGAGCAGGCCCCGCGGCCGTTCCTGTCGCTCATGGTGGAGGGCTGCATGGCTTCGGGCCGGGACCTGTCCCGGGGCGGGGCCGCCGTCAACGGGGGCGCCGTGCTCACCGGCATCGGCCTGGCCGACGCCGCCAACGCCCTGGAGGCCGTGCGGACCCTGGTGTTCGAGCGCGGCAGCGTCAGCCTCCAGGCCCTCTGCCAGGCCCTGGAGCGGGACTGGGAAGGCTTCGAGCAGCTCCGCGTCGAGGCCGCCGGCTGCCCCAAGTACGGCAACGACCTGGAGGGGGTGGACCGGCTGGCGGCGGAGATCGGCGACGTCTACCAGAGGGAAGTCCGCAGCCGCCGGGACTGGTTCGGCTCCCCCTTCAACAGCGCCTTCATGGGCATCTCCAACTACATCCCCGCGGGCGCCGTGGTGGGCGCCACCCCGGACGGGCGCCGGGCCTGGAGCCCCCTCACCGAAGGCTGCGCCGCCCACGCCGGCACCGACCTCACCAGCCCCACCGCGCTCATGCGGTCCGCCGCGAAGCTCGACCACGAGGCCCATTCCGGCGGCACCCTGCTCAACCTCAAGCTGTCCCCGGACGCCCTGAAGACCGACCGGGACCTGGCCAACCTGGCGGCCCTGATCCGGGGCTACTTCGAGCTGGGCGCCTTCCACGTCCAGTTCAACGTCATCTCCCCGGAGACGCTCCGGGCCGCCCAGCGGTGCCCCGAGGAACACCAGGACCTGCTGGTGCGGGTGGCGGGCTACAGCGCCCGGTTCGTGACCCTGTCCCGGGAGGTGCAGGACGCCATCATCGCCCGCACCTCGTACGCCCACCTATGATCGAAGGGAACATCTTCGAGATCCAGCGCTGGTCCACCGACGACGGCCCGGGCATCCGCAGCACCATCTTCTTCCAGGGCTGCCCGCTGCGCTGCGCCTGGTGCTGCAACCCGGAAGCCTGGCACGGGCCGGACCGGACCATGCCCGCCGAGGCCATCCTGGCGGCGGTGCAGCGGGACCGGGTGTTCTACCGCCAGTCTGGCGGCGGGGTCACCTTCTCCGGCGGCGAACCCACGGCCCAGCCGGAGCTGCTGCTGCACCTGGCCCAACGCCTGCACGCCTCGGGCATCCACCTGGCCCTGGAGACCTGCGGCCATTTCCCGTGGGCGCCCAACGAAGCCGCGCTGGCCCTGATGGACCTGGTCTACTTCGACCTGAAGCACATGGACAGCACCCGCCACGCCCTCCTGACCGGGGTGGGCAACGGCCTGATCCTGGAGAACGCGGTGCGGCTGGCGGACCAGGGCACGCCCATGATCCTGAGGGTGCCTCTCGTGCCCGGCAGCAACGACGACCCGGAGAACCTGGCCGCCACCGCCGATTTCGCCGCGCGCCTGGGCGGCCTGCCCATCGAGCTGATGCCCTACCACACCCTGGGCCTGGGCAAGTACCAGGAACTGGGCCTGCCCTACTCGCTCAGCGCGCTGGAACCTTCGGCGGAGGCGGTGGCCAGGGCCCGCGAGCTCCTGTCCCAGGATGGCCGGCCGGGTTTCAATCAGCGGCCGTAGCGGCCGCGGCTGCCGCGGCGGGCGCTTCGAACCGGACGCCCGGCTTCCCTTTCCTGGTCCTGAGCTCCCTCTTGCTCTTGCCCATGGCCGGCTTGGCGGGGGCGACGCGCGATTTATGGGGCGTGCGGGGTCCGCGTGGCACCTTGGAAGCCAGCGCCAGGGACTGTTCAAGGGGGGTGAGCTTGTCCATTTCCCCATCCAACCGCGCATTCCAATCGGCCCATGCATCGGCGAACTCCGGCATCACCCGGAGGGCTTCGGCGCACCAGACATTGCCCGTTCCCAGTTCCGCCTGCGCGGTCTGGATCAGTTCATACACTTTCAGCTGTCCCCCTGGCTTTTCTTGCCTCTCTTCCCCAGCGAGTTGACGAACCGCCGTCATGGTCGTTTCGGCTTGCACCCGGTGCGAAACAGCCCCGATGAGAGACGCCATCAGCCGCACCTCGTGGCGAGCCCTATCCAGGTTCTTCCCTGCCGCATTGAAGCCTTCCTGGGCCTTGGCCAGTGCTTTTTCGCGGCGGTCCCGGCCCCTGGCGGCGCCCCCTGCGTGGACCTCCAAGGCCCTGTCCTTATGGCGCAAGCTGGACATCTGGTCAAGCAGGTGATCGCGTTGACATTCCAGAAGGGACACCCCGGCCCGGTGCATCGCCAGTTCCGCCTTGTCCTTGGGGAGGCCCGCGGGCATGGCCTCCCATATGCTCCGCAACGCTCGGTGCGAGGTCATGGCACTCTCCCAGGCCCGCCCGGATTCCTCCGCGACCGCACTGGCCTCAAGGATGAAGGCGTCGCCCAGGGAAAAGGCCGCGGTCTCGTCCCCTTTCCCGAACTTCACCACCATCCGATCGCGGTGGCCCGGGGCTCCGCCGCCGGCCGCCGCTCCCAGTCCGGCCGCCGCCGCTCCCCGTTTCCTGGACGGCCCGGGCCTGTCGATCGCCCCGCTGGGAGGGTAGGCCTCCTTGATGATCACCAGACTCGGACCGCTGTGCTTGTCCTCGCGCTCGGCGTCTTCATCGCGCAGAATCTCCCGGGCGTCTTCCTTGCCCGGCTCGATGCAGGATCCCAGACGGAGGTAGTCAGGTTTCTCCTTGTCGAAGCGTTTGAGCAGGTGGGCATGCCTGGGCTTCTCGTTGTTGAGGCAGATGAGCAGATGGCCTGCGCCGCTCTGGTCCTCAAGCCGGAAAAAGACCATCCCCGGTTTCTCGAAACCACCCCAGTCCTGGGCACTCCCCCCGGGGGGGATGATCACGTCATCCCATGGAGAAGGCTCGAGGCGTTCCTCAATATTCCAAAGGTTGGCGGCCCTTCTCAGGGTCCAGGGGCCCTTTGAATCGTTGAATATCCTTGCCTGCGCAGACAAGGGCAAGGCCAGCAGCGCAAGCGCTGCCAGGGACAAGATGGGTTTGAGCACGAAGTTTCTCCCTTCAACAGGGCAGCCGATCAAATGGAACGGAGCCTTATTTACAGTTCATGCCACGAACCAGAGACAGGTTCCTCGGGCCCCGGACAAATTTCAGCCGGACGCCTAGGGTAATCTATGCGGGACCGGGAAATTTCCCGCAGGAGTCCCCATGCACCCCACCAAAGCCTATGCCGCCCCAGCCGCCGCCCTGCCCCTGGGGCCCTTCGAAATCCAGCGCCGGGCGGTGGGTCCCCACGATGTGCTGATCGAGATCGCCTACTGCGGCGTCTGCCACTCCGATGTCCACCAGGTGCGGGACGAGTGGGGCGGCTCGCTGTTCCCCATGGTCCCCGGCCACGAGATCGTGGGGCGGGTGGCCCAGGTGGGTGCCCACGTCAAGGGCTTCAAGCCCGGCGATCTGGCCGGGGTGGGCTGCATGGTGGATTCCTGCCGCACCTGCCCCAGCTGCGCCCGGGACCTGGAGCAATTCTGCCAGAAGGGCGCGGCCTTCACCTACAACGGCACCGAGATGGACAGGGTCACCCGCACCTACGGCGGCTATTCCTCCCGCGTCGTGGTGGACGAGGCCTTCGCACTGCACCTGTCCCCCAAGCTGGACCTGGCCGCCACCGCGCCGCTGCTGTGCGCCGGGATCACCACCTACTCGCCCCTGCGCCACTGGCATACCAAGCCGGGCGACCAGGTGGGGGTCGTGGGCCTGGGCGGCCTGGGCCACATGGCCGTGAAGCTGGCGGCGGCCATGGGCGCGGAAGTGACCATGCTCAGCACCTCCGCTGGCAAGGAGGCGGATGCCCGGCGCCTGGGGGCCGCCGGCTTCGGCCTGACCTCCGATGAGGCCACCTTCAAGCGCCTGGCCGGCCGCTTCGACCTCATCATCGACACCATCTCCGCCCCCCACGACTACAACAAGTACCTGGGCATGGTCCGCCTGGAGGGCGCCATGGTGCTGCTGGGGGTGCCGCCGGCGCCCACCCCCATCGCCGCCGGCTCCCTCATCTTCGGCCGCAAGACCCTGAGCGGTTCGCTCATCGGCGGCATCAAGGAGACCCAGGAGATGCTCGATTTCTGCGCGGAGCACAACGTGGTCTCCGACATCGAGCTGATCCCCGTCAGCGGCGTCAACGAAGCCTACGTGCGCATGGTCAAGGGGGACGTCCGCTACCGTTTCGTCCTGGACATCAAGACGCTATAGGCCCACTGGGGCATCCGTTGTCCCGCCCGTCGCGCCTTCTCGTTTCGCTCGGGTCCCATAGCGGTGCGCCGACCCATCGGTGCGTGAGATCCTTGGACCGTCCTCGGCGGCTGTGCCGCCTGCGGGCGATCCAAGGTCTCACGCTGGCCTTCCCCGCCTGGATTCCAGGTTGCGGTTCAATGGCAGAGTTGGCGCTGGCCTGATCCTATAGGCCCCGCGTCCCGGAATGGTTGCCGCGAATCGTCTTCCAATGACTGGTGACGTATCCAATAAACCAGGCGGGGAAGGTCTGCGTGAACTCTTGCAGCGCCCGCAGCGAAGCGAGGACACTTCAAGAGATTCACGCACCGATGGGTCGGCGCACCGCTATGGGACCCGAGCGAAACGAGAAGGCGCGATGGGCGGGACAACGGACGCCGCAGGTGTGCTACGCGTCGATCTCGGCGTAGAGGGGGTGGCTCAGGTAGCGCTCGCCGGTGTCGCACAGCACCGCCACCACGGTCTTGCCCTTGCCCAGCTCCACCGCCACCTTGATGGCGGCGTGGACGATGGCGCCGGTGGAGATGCCGGAGAACAGGCCCTCCTTGCGGGTCAGGAGCCGGGCCACGGCCACGGCGTCCTCGTAGGAGACGTCCTCCACCCGGGTGTAGGCTTCGCGGTTGAGCACGGACGGGATGAAGTTGGCGCCGATGCCCTGGATCTTGTTGGGGCCGGCGACGCCCTTGGTGAGCAGGGGCGAGGTTTCCGGCTCCACGGCCACCACCAGGGTGCCGGGCTTCTTCTGCGCCAGGACCTCGCCCACGCCGGTGATGGTGCCGCCGGTGCCGATGCCGGCCACGAAGGCGTCCAGCTCCGGCACCTGCTCCAGCACCTCCAGGGCGGTGGTGCGGCGATGGATCTCGGGGTTGGCCGGGTTGTCGAACTGCCGGGCCAGAAAGTATTTAGAATCGGCTCGGGCCAGTTCCTCGGCCTTCTCCACCGCCCCCTTCATCCCGCTCGAGCCTGGGGTCAGGATCAGCTCGGCGCCGTAGGCCTTGAGCAGGGACCGGCGCTCCAGGGTCATGGTGTCGGGCATGACCAGGGCCATGGCGTAGCCCTTGGCCGCGGCCACGAAGGCCAGGCCGATGCCGGTGTTGCCGCTGGTGGCCTCCAGGATCACCTGGCCGGGCTTGAGCTTGCCGGTGGCCTCCGCGTCCTCGATGATGCTGAGGGCGATGCGGTCCTTGACGCTGCCGCCGGGATTGGCGCTTTCCAGCTTCACGTAGACGGTGGCAGCCCCTTCCGGAACGATCCGGTTGAGCCGCACCACGGGGGTGAAGCCGATGAGTTCGTAAGCGTGGTCGACTCGATTGGGTCTGGGCATGGGGTTACCTCTGGATCCCAATATAATCATTCTTATAAATATGATCAAGAATGTTTTTTGAACCGGTCCAAGTTATTCTGATTCCATCCCAAGGAGCGGCATGAAGGCCAGTGTCTATCTATCCCTATCGCTGGACGTGCTGGCGATCGTCATCATCCTGATCCCCGACGCAAAATACCGCCGGTTCTCCAGCAACCCGAAATGGATCCGCAACGGCAAGCGCATCTGCTTCCTGGTGCTGCTCCTGGCCGGATTCCTCATCGACCAGTACATATCCCACCCCAGGTAGGTTATCGGCCGTAGGTGCCCATGAGGCTGGCCTCGGCCAGCACCTTGCCCTTCATGGCCGCCTCCACCTTCTGGGCGGTGGCTCCGGGTTCGAGGCCCAGGGGGCCGCTCAGGGCGTACAGCTTGAAGAAATACCGGTGGGGCTTCCCGGGCGGCGGATCGGGTCCGTTCCAGCCCATGCGGGACCAGGAGTTCTTGCCCTGCCGGGCCCCGCTGTCCAGGGTGGCGCTGCGCGGCTGGTTCTGGGCCAGGCCGCCGGCGCTGCCCGGCAGGTCGTAGAGCACCCAGTGCACCCAGAGGCCCACCGGGGCGTCCGGATCGTCCACGATCAGGGCGAAGGCCTGGGTGCCGGCCGGAGCGTCCTGGAACGCCAGGGCCGGCGAGACATCGCCGCCGTCGGCGGTGAATGTCCGGGGGATGCCGCCCCCGGCGGGGAAATCAGGGGTTGAGATTCGCATGGTCGCCTCCGTTCCAGCATGGCCGCCCGCCTCGTCCGGGCCCCCGCGGCTGCCGAACAGGAGCGTGCTGTGGGTGAGGGCCAGCCCCAGGACGACCAGCAGAAGCGCCAGCATGAGGACGAGGATCGCGTTGCGCATGCAGGCAGTGTACGCACAAACCGCCTCCCCGGCACCAGGCGTATAAAATATTGTTATTTTCAGTTGACGGGGGAGCTGGCGGAACCCACCTTGGGGTTGTTCGCACCCAATGCGTGATCGTACAGGATCGGTGACCCATGCCGAAAGGCAAGGACATCCTCGCAGTGGACATCGGCTCCGTGGCCACTGCCATGGTGGTGACGGACCAGGCGCGCCAGGTGCTCTGGCGCGGCTACACGTTCCACCACGGCCGGATCGCCGAGAGCGTCCAGGGCCTGCTGGCGGAGGTGGATCTGGCGCGCATCGGCTGGGTCGCCGCCACCGCCTCGACCCCGGCCCGGGTCCGCCGCAGCGCCCCCTTCGACAACCGGCTGGCCACCATCGCCGCCGCCCGGCACCTCCATCCCGGCCTGGGCGCCATCCTGACCATCGGCGGCGAGCGCTTCGGGCTGATCAGCTTCGACCAGGACCACCAGTACCGCGACGCCCGGGGCAACAGTTCCTGCGCCGCCGGCACCGGGAGCTTCCTGGACGAGCAGGCCGTGAACCTGGGCCTGCTCGGCAGCGCGGCGCTCAGCGCGGAAGCGGAGCGCTCCACCCAGCCGCCCCCCAGGATCGCCTCCCGCTGCGCCGTGTTCGCCAAGACCGACGTCACCCATGCCCAGCAGCAGGGCCATTCCCGGGAAGCCATCTGCGACGGGCTCTGCCGCGGCCTGGCCACCACCGTGGTGGACGCGCTGTTCTCCGGCGAAGCGGTGCGCCCGCCCATCGTGTTCGCCGGCGGGGTCGCCCAGAACGCCGCGGTGGTGCGGCACCTCAAGGACCTCATCGGCGCCGAGCTGGTGGTGGACCCCTGGGCCCACCTCTATGGCGCCCTCGGCGCGGCCCTGCTGCTGCGGGACGAACTGCCAGGTGAAACCCTGGACCTGGCCGCCCCCGGCGACCTGATCCTCGACCCGGACCCCGGGCGCAGCTACAGCTTCGACCCGCTGGACACGGAGCTGCCGGACTACCCGGACTTCCAGGGCTCCGCCCGGGACCTGTTCCAGCCCGAGGTGGTGCGGGACGCGGCCCCGGTGGAAGTGGACCTCTACCGGGAGCCGCCCGCCGGCCCTCTCCGGGTGTTCCTGGGCCTGGACATCGGCTCCACCAGCACCAAGGCGGTGCTGCTGGATTCGTCCCGGGAGGTGCTGGCCGGCTTCTACACCCGCACCAGCGGCCGGCCGCTCATCGCCACCCAGGCCATCTTCGAGGCCGCCCAGGCCTGGGCCGGCCGGCGGGGGCTCGAGCTGGCCTTCGCCGGGGCCGGCACCACCGGCGCCGGACGCAAGTTCATCGCCGCGATCATCGGCGCCGACCTGGTGGTGGACGAGATCACCGCCCACGCCCGGGCCGCCTGCGCCCTGGACCCGGACACCGACACCATCATCGAGATCGGCGGCCAGGACGCCAAGTTCACCACCCTCAAGGACGGCATGGTGACCTCGGCGTTTATGAACACCGTCTGCGCCGCCGGCACCGGCACCTTCATCGAGGAGCAGGCCCGCCGGCTGGAGACCCCCCTGGCCGACATCGCCGCCAAGGTGGCGCCGGTGCGCTCGCCCATGGCCAGCGACCGCTGCACCGTGTTCATGCACCGGGACATCAACCACCTCATCGCCAGCGGCTACACCGTGCCCGAGACCCTGGCGGCGGTGCTCCATTCGGTGCGGGAGAACTACCTGCGCAAGGTCGCCCAGGAAGGCGCCATCGGCCAGCGCATCTGCTTCCAGGGCGCCACCGCCAAGAACCGGGCCCTGGTGGCGGCCTTCGCCCAGAAGCTCGGCCGGCCGATCCGGGTCTCGCGTTACTGCCACCTGACCGGGGCCCTGGGGGCGGCCCTGCTGCTGGCCGAGGGCGAAGCCGGTCCGTCGGTGTTCCGGGGGCTCGGCCTGTTCCGCGGCCACATCCCGCTGCGCCAGGAGACCTGCGCCCTCTGCGCCAACGGCTGCAGGATCACCGTCGCCGAGGTGGCCGGGACCCAGGCGGCCTATGGCTTCCTGTGCGGCCGCGACTATGAGGGCGACCACTACGTCTCCAGCAACACCTCGGGGTTCGACCTGCTGCGCAGCCGGCGCGCCCTGGCCCGGCCCGGGCCGGACGGGGCCGCGCGCCGGGACATCAGCGTCGGCATCCTCACCAGCCTGCAGTTCTTCGAGGACGCCGACCGCTGGCAGCGGTTCTTCGCCGAGCTGGGCGTGCGCACCCTCATCGCCCCCGGACGCAAGGACCTGGTCGCCGCCGGCAAGAAGCTCGCCCAGGCCGAATTCTGCGCGCCGATGGCGGTCCTGCACGCCCAGGCCAGCTACCTGGCGGAACGGGCCGACTTCCTGTTCCTGCCGCTGGACCTGGCCTCCCCCGAGCAGGACGGCGACCTGAGCCGCCAGTACTGCTACTACTCCCAGTACGCCACCACCCTCATCGCCGGCCTGGACGACGGCGAGTTGCGCAAGCGCTGCGCCATGCCCCGGGCGACCCAGGGCCTGACCACGCTGCAGACCCGGCTCAGCCTGCTTTCGGAGCTCAAGCCGATGCTCGGGCCCGATCTGGGCTTTTCGGAGATCTCCGCCGCCTACGCCAAGGCACTGGAGGCGCAGGCCACCTGGCGGCGGGAGCTGAAGGAGCTGTTCCGCGCCGAGCTGGCCAAGGCCGACGACGTGGCCGTGGTGCTCATCGGCCGGCCCTACCTGGTGCTGGCGCCGGCCCTGAACCAGGGCATCCCGGACCTGTTCGCGGCGCTGGGGGTGAAGACCTTCTACCAGGACATGCTGTCCTACGGGGAGCAGGACCTGGAGCCCATCGCCCCGCTGCTGCAGGCCGTGCACTGGCACTACGCCGCCAAGCTGCTGGAGGCGGCCCAGGTGGCGGCGGCCACCCCCGGCATCTACCCGGTGCTGGTCACCTCCTTCCGCTGCGCGCCGGACGCGTGCGTCCTCGACTACTTCAAGGAGGTCTGCCAGCGCCAGCACAAGCCCTACCTGGTGCTGCAGCTGGACGACCACGCCTCCGCCGTGGGCTACGAGACCCGCATCGAGGCTGCGGTCCGCGCCTTCCGCAACCACCGCAAGGCCGCCCGCGGCCGGCCCGCGGCCGTTCCCGCCGCCACGCCGGTGCTGGCGCCCCTCGCCGACAGCCTGGCCGGCAAGACCCTGCTGTTCCCCTGCTGGGACCGCCTGAGCTGCTCGCTGCTGGTGGCCAACCTGGTGAACCAGGGCGTCGACGCCCGGCTGATGCGCGAGGACAGCGGCACCGTCTCCCGGTCCCTGGCCCGCAACACCGGCCAGTGCATTCCGCTCAACATCATCGCCCAGACCTATGTGGACCAGGTGCGCCGCTGGGACCTGGACCCGGAGCAGACCCTGCTCTGGATGGCCAGCTCCACCATCGCCTGCCACATCGGCATGTATCCCCACGCCATCCAGAGCGTGATGGCCAGCCACCGCGGCTTCGAGCGGGCCCGGGTCTACCTGGGCGACATCTCCATGCTCGACATCTCCCTGCGGGCGGCGCTCAACGGCTACTTCTGCCACCTGTTCGGCGGCATGCTCCGGCGCCTGGCCTGCGGGATCCGGCCTTACGAGACCGTCCCCGGCGCCGCCGACCAGGCGCTGGAGGCGGGGCTGATCCAGTTCGAGCGGGCCTTCCGGCTGGGCCTGCCCGGAGTCGAGGTGGCCCAGCAGGTGGTGGATCGGTTCCAGCGGATCCCGACCCGGGTCACGCCCCGCCCCAAGGTCGCCATCTTCGGCGACCTGTACGCCCGGGACAACGAGGTCCTGAACCAGGACCTGGTGCGCGCCATCGAGGCCAACGGCGGCGAAGTGATCACCACCCCCTACAACGACTACATCAAGACCATCGCCGGCCTCTACCTGCGCCGGTGGTTCCGGGAAGGCCACTACCTCAGCGTGCTCAAGTCCGGCTCGATCCTGAAGACCATCCAGTTCCTGGAGCGCAAGTACAACGACATCTTCAGCCAGCTCACCGGCCCCGCGCCCGCGGAGCGCCCGGTGCCCGAGGCCGAAGCGCTCCTGGCCCAGTTCAACATCAGCCCGTACCAGACCGGCGAGACCTTCGACAACATCCTGAATGTCTTCCACGTGCTCCAGGCCCACCCCGACCTGGCCCTGTTCGTCCACGCCAGCCCGGCCTTCTGCTGTCCCGGCCTGGTCACCGAGGCGCTGGCCGCCCGCATCGAGCGGGTGACCGGGGTGCCGGTGGTGTCGGTGACCTACGACGGCACCGGGGCCTCACCCAACGACGCGGTAATCCCGTACCTCAAGTTCCCGCGCCGGCGCAGGGACAAGGCCGTCGTCTGAGCTAGCGGGCCGAAGGGTCCATCACCTGCCCCAGGAAGATCACCGCGCCCGTGGTCTGGTCGGTGATGGCCACCAGGAACGGCCGGTCCAGCACCATGGGCTGGGGACCGGAGGGCACCGCGGTGGGGGCCACCTCCACCGCGGAACCGGCGGCGGCCAGGGTGCCCCGCTCATCCACGGCGATCCGGGCCTTGTGCACCACGGCGAGAATGGCCTCGGGCACCGTGGCCATGGCGGAGAAGTCGGCCCGCTCCGGGTCGAAGGCCAGGCCCATGCCCAGGGCGGTGAGCGGGGCCTTGAGCTGGGCTTCGCTGCTGCAGGCGAACTTGGGCAGGGCCAACCGGACCAGGGCGCTGCCCATGCTGTCGACCAGTTGCTGGTAGCTCTGCTGATCCATGGTCGCCCACGAAGGCGCCGTAGTAGGTCTGGTTCAGCGACAGGAACGACGGTTTGAGGATGCCCGGCCTGGCCCAAAGGGAATTGGCCACCTGGAGCCGGGCCCCGGGGTCGGCGGAGAGGAGGCTGGCCTGGAGCGCCGCGTTGGCCTGTTCCGGGACCTCGGCCACCGGGCCCAGCCGCAGGGCCCCGGCCATGGCCTCCTGGGTGGCGCCGGCCGCGCCGGCGTAGGTCATGTCCAGGGCCAGGGCGACGCTCAGCGGCGAGATGATGAGGTTGGCCCCGGGCGCGGCGCTGCTCAGCTTGTTCGCCAGGGCGAAGCCCAGCCCGTTGTCCCCCGCCACCAGTTTTGGATTCACCGCAGTCTTTTGCCGGAGCGCCTGGGCCACGGCCGGCGGCAGGCTGGACTGGGCGCCGGCGGCGGGACCGGACCCGCCGGACGCGCACCCGTCCACGAGCACAAGCATCCCCAGCAAGGCCGCGGCCAGAGCGGAAGACCGGACGCAGCAATGCATGATTCGCCTCCATGGCCCTTTAGACGCGGGCGGCAGGAGGCTTGTGACAGCTAGCAGCAATACTGTTCGGTTAGATATCGA
>PLUC01000190.1:6382-11255 GCA_003165415.1 Holophagaceae bacterium | reverse complement strand
TGGGACGGAATGTCCAAACTGCAGGCTCCATGTCCGGGCTTTGCCCGGACATGGAGTGGGGGAGTCTGAGGGGGGACGATTAGCGAGCAACGCGAGCGGGATGCAACGCATGCGTTGCATCCTCTCAGTCATAATCGGCCGCGGCGCAGGGCGCCGGGAGCATCAGGTAGCCCGCGCCGGTCTCGAAGCTCGGCAGGCATTGGCCCTGGATCAGGGGCAGCACCACATGCTCCTCGGTGTCGATGTGCTGGCGCACCAGGTTCAGCAGCCGGCGCGCCCGCTGGCCATGGCGGCCGAGGTCGTGCACCCGCCCGCCGGCGTGGCCGTGGAGGAGGGCCTGGGTCAGGTGGCCCATCTCCTGATGGTCGGCCCTGAGCTGGCGCCACAGGGGCCTGGCGTCCACGGCGGCGAGCAGCGGCAGCAGCTCCCGCTCCTCCCGGTCGTTGTGCGGCCGGAACTCCTCGTGGAGCCAGCGGCAGGCCCGGTCCACCTCCATCCAGCCCTGGCGGTCCAGGGCGTTGGCCAGGTCCGACATGCGGGCCAGGGCCAGCTGGTGCAGCTGATGCCACTGGGCCAGGCCCGGTTGGAGGCTGGCCGGTGGAACGGGGCTGCGGGCGGGCGTGGACATGCGGGAATCTGCACCTGGGTTGGGACCAGTATTGCAGGGTTTCGCGGAAATCTACTGCTTGGGCGTCCGGGTCTTCAGGTACTCGTCGATGCCGTGGGCGGCCACCTTGCCGTCGCCCATGGCCAGGATCACGGTGGCGCCGCCGCGCACGATGTCACCGCCGGCGAACACCCCCGGCATGGTGGTAGCCTGCTTCTCGTCCACCACGATGTTCTTCCACTTGTTCAGCTTCAGGGCCGGGGTGGTGTTGGTGAGCAGCGGGTTGGCGGTGGTGCCCAGGGCCACCACGACGATGTTGCAGGGCATCTCGTACTCGCTCCCGGCAATGGGCACCGGCCGGCGCCGGCCGGAGCTGTCCGGCTCGCCCAGCTCCATCTTCTGCAGCTTGACGGCGCGCACCCAGCCCTTCTCGTCGCCGAAGATCTCCAGGGGCGCCACCAGGAACTGGAAGTCGATGCCCTCTTCCTCGGCGTGCTCGATCTCCTCGGCCCGGGCGGGCATCTCGGCCCGGGTGCGGCGGTAGGCGCAGACGGCGTGGGCGGCGCCCATGCGCTTGGCGGTGCGCACGGAGTCCATGGCCACGTTGCCGGCGCCGAACACCACCACGGTCTCGCCGCGGGCGATGGGGGTGCCGCCTTCCACGTCCATCCAGGCGCCCATGAGGTTGACCCGGGTCAGGTACTCGTTGGCGGAATAGACGCCCTTGAAGTTCTCCCCGGGGACCTTCAGGAACATCGGCAGGCCAGCGCCGTTGGCGATGAACACGGCGTCGAACTCCTCGGCGATCTCGTCCACGGTGAGGGTGCGGCCGATGATCACGTTGCACTCGATGGTCACGCCCAGGGCGCGCAGGTTCTCCACCTCGCGGTCGACGATGGCCTTGGGCAGGCGGAACTCGGGGATGCCGTAGCGCAGCACGCCGCCGGTGTCATGGAGCGCCTCGAACACGTGCACCTTGTGGCCCATGCGGGCCAGCTCGCCGGCGGTGGTCAGGCCGCCCGGTCCAGAGCCCACCACGGCCACCCGGAACCCGGTCTGATTCGTCGGAGGCTGTTCCCGGGGCATGTTCTCGGCGGCCCAGTCCGCCACCCAGCGTTCCAGGAAGCCGATGGCCACCGGCTCGCCCTTGTTGCCGCGGACGCAGACGCCTTCGCACTGCACTTCCTGCGGGCAGACCCGGCCGGTGGTGGCGGGCAGGGCGTTGTCCACCCGGAGGATCTCCGCCGCCAGCTTGAAATCGCCCAGGGCGATGGCGGTGAGGAACTCGGGAATGTGCACGCCCACCGGGCAGCCTTCCATGCACGGCTTGTTCCGGCACACCAGGCAGCGGTTGGCCTCTTCCATGGCCAGTTCGGGGGTCAGCCCCTGGTTGACCTCGCGGAAATTGCAGGCCCGCTCCTTCGCGTCCTGGGTGATCATCTTGACCCGCTTGATGGCCATGCGCTCTTTGGGGGACAGTTTGGTCATGGATCAGTCCTTTTTCAGTTCGGCGATTTTCTGGTCCAGCCGGCAGCCGTGGGCGTCCAGCTCGAGGTAGGTGGCCTGGCGCGCCGACAGCTCGCGGAAGTCCACCAGGTGCCCGTCGAACTCCGGGCCGTCGACGCAGGCGAACTTCACCTGGCCGCCCACGGTGACCCGGCAGCCGCCGCACATGCCGGTGCCGTCCACCATGATGGGGTTGAGGGAGACGATGGTGCGAACCCCGTAGTTCCGGGTGAGATCGCACACGGCCTTCATCATCGGCACCGGGCCCACCGCGTAGACCGCCGCGGGGCACTGCTCCGGATCCTCCAGGAGGCGCTTCAGGGGCAGGGTGACGAAGCCCTTCTCGCCGCCGCTGCCGTCCTCGGTGGTGGTGTAGAGGTGCGTGGAGAAGGCGCCCAGCTCCTTCTGCAGGATGACGTATTTCTCGCTGCGGCCGCCGATGATGGTGGTCAGTTCGTTGCCCGCCTCCGCCAGCCCCTTGGCCAGGGGGAACAGCACAGCCGCGCCGGCGCCGCCGCCCACGCAGACCACCCGGCCGATCTTCTCGATCTCGGTGGGCTCGCCCAGAGGGCCGGCCACGTCGGAAATGAAGCCGCCGGCCGGCACCGCCACGATCTCCCGGGTGCTGATGCCCACCGCCTGGATGATGAGGGTGATGGTGCCGGCGGCGGGATCGTCGTCGGCGATGGTGAGCGGGATCCGCTCCCGGCCCTTGCCGCAGCGGACGATGACGAACTGGCCCGGCTTGCGCGACCGGGCGACCCGGGGCGCGGAGATGACCATCCGGTGCAACTGCGGTGCGATCTCCTCGTTGCTGACTACCAGGAACATGCGCTTCCCACCTTTCGTTCAGGGCCCCGTCCGGGCGCGACCCCGCTGGGTGGGGAGCACCTGACCGGGAGCGTCAAAGAGAATGAATGCACTGAGGCCGTAGCGTTTTTCGGCGGACGCCTGGAATGGGCGGCGCGGAAACACGACAAGACTCCAAGCCAGGACTTGTCAAGTATGTCACCGGGCTGGAGGGATGCCTAGTCCGCCGCGGAGGCGGAGGCTAACTCATTTAATATCAATATGGAGTTGGGAAAAACCGGTAACTAGCAGACGTTAGGTCGCTTGCGACCTTACGGCTTGTGCCCGGAACGGCCGCTGCGTCCCGAACGGATCCAACGGTGCTTAATTGAAAATCGACGACTTGCGCTCGGCCTTCTTGCGGTCGTTCTCGGAGAGGATGCGCTTGCGCATGCGGATGAAGTTGGGGGTCACCTCCACCAGCTCGTCCTCCTCGATGTACTCCAGGGCCTGCTCCAGGGTGTGGTCCCGGGGGGTGGTGATGCGGGTGGCCTCGTCGCTTCCGGATGAACGCATGTTGCTCAGCTTCTTGCTCTTGGCGATGTTCACCACCAGGTCGTTCTCCCGCGCGTGCTCGCCCACGATCATGCCCTCGTAGCACTTGACGTTGGGCTGGATGAACATGACGCCCCGCTCCTCCAGGTTCATCAGGGCGAAGCCCACGGATTCGCTCTGGTCCATGGAGATCAGCACCCCGTTCTTGCGCCGGGGCAGCTCCCCCTTGTACGGGCCGTAGTGGCTGAACAGGCTGTGGATGATCCCCTCGCCCCGGGTGTCGGTCATGAACTCCGAGCGGTAGCCGATGAGGCCGCGGCTGGGGATCTTGAAGTGCAGGCGCACCCGGCCCAGCTCCTGGCCCATGTCCTGCATCTCGGCCTTGCGGGAGCCCAGCTTCTCCATGACGATGCCCATGGCGGTCTCGGGCACGTCGATGGACAGGTCCTCGTAGGGCTCCAGCTTCTCCCCGGTTATCGGGTCGGTGTGCAGGATCACCTCGGGCCGGCTCACGCACAGCTCGAAGCCTTCCCGGCGCATGGTCTCGATGAGCACCGACAGGTGCAGCTCGCCCCGCCCGGAGACCTTGAAGGAATCCGGGCTCTCGGTGTCCTCCACCCGCAGGGCCACGTTGAACTGCAGCTCCTTCATGAGCCGTTCCCGGATGCGCCGGCTCTGGGTGTACTTGCCGTCCTGGCCTGCGAAGGGGCCGTTGTTCACCACGAACATCATCGAGATGGTCGGCTCGTCGATTTCCACGTAATCCAGGGCCACCGGATTTTCCTGGGAGGCGATGGTCTCGCCCACCCGGATGTCCGGGATGCCGGCCAGGGCGATGATCTCGCCGGCCGAGGCCTGAGTCAGGTTGACCCGGGTGAGGCCTTCGAAGCCATAGAGCATGGTGACCTTGTGGCTCTGGACCGAGCCGTCCCGCTTCATCAGGGCCACCTGCTCGTTGACCTTGATCTGGCCGTTGACGATGCGGCCGATGCCGATCTGGCCAACGAAGTCGTTGTAGTCCATGAGGGTGACCAGCATCTGCAGCGGCGCGTCGGGGTTGCCGCTGGGGGGCGGGCAGTGCTTGACGATGGTGTCGAACAGGGGGTCCAGGGTTTCGCTGGCGTCGTTGATGTCGGTCATGGCATAGCCCAGCTTGGCGCTGGCGAACACGCAGGCGAAATCCAGCTGGGCGTCGGTGGCGCCCAGTTCGATGAGCAGGTCGAATACCGCGTCCTGGGTCCAGAGCGGCCGGGCGCCGGGGCGGTCGATCTTGTTGATCACCACGATGGGCCGGAGGCCCAGGGCCAGGGCCTTGCGGGTGACGAACTTGGTCTGCGGCATGGGCCCGTCGAAGGCGTCCACCACCAGCAGCACCGAATCCACCATGCTGAGCACCCGCTCCACCTCGCCGCCGAA
>PLUC01000190.1:0-6365 GCA_003165415.1 Holophagaceae bacterium | reverse complement strand
GTCTTGCCATGATCGACGTGGGCGATGATGGCGATGTTGCGGATCTTCTCGATGGCGGTCATGCGGGTCCTTGGTAAAGAACTGGGAAACCCAGGCAAGGGACAGCCGGGGCAGAACCCTTGATTTTAGCAGGGGGAAGTTAATTCCCGTAGAACGGATTTCACCGGCTGCGACTAAACTGTGGGGAGAATATTGGTAACTTTAATACGGGATTCATTGGAGTCGGCCATGCACATCAACGAACTGCTCACCACCATCGTTGATCTGGGCGGTTCCGACCTGCATCTGAAAGTGGGCAACTTCCCCATCGGCCGGGTGAAGGGCCGGCTCACCTCCCTCACCCAGTTCAAGAAGCTGGTGCAGGAAGACACCATCGCCATGGCCTATTCGATCATGGCCACCGACCGGCAGAAGGCGAAGTTCAAGGAGAACATGGACATCGACCTGGCCTACTCGGTGCCGTCCCTGGGCCGGTTCCGCTGCAACATCTTCAACCAGCGGGGCACGGTGGGCATGGTGCTGCGGGTCATCCCCCGGCGCATCTTCTCCTTGGAAGACCTGATGCTGCCCCGGGTGCTGAACAGAATCTGCGAGGAGCAGCGCGGCCTGGTGCTGGTCACCGGCACCACCGGCTCGGGCAAGTCCACCACCCTGGCGGCCATGATCGACCTGATCAACGCCACCCGCTGCGAGCACATCCTCACCATCGAGGACCCCATCGAGTACCTGCACCGGGACAACCTGTCGATCATCAACCAGCGGGAAGTGGAGGCCGACTGCCGCTCCTTCTCCACCGCCCTGCGGGCCGCGCTGCGCCAGGATCCGGACGTGATCCTGGTGGGCGAGATGCGCGACTACGAGACCATCGAGACCGCCATCCACGCCGCCGAGACCGGCCACCTGGTGTTCTCCACCCTGCACACCCTGGACGCCGCCGAGACGGTCAACCGGGTGGTCTCGGTGTTCCCCCCGCACCACCAGAAGCAGATCCGCATCCAGCTGTCCCAGGTGCTCCGGGCGGTCATCAGCCAGCGCCTGGTGCCCCGGGCCGACGGCCAGGGCCGGGTGCCGGCGGTGGAGGTGATGGTGGCCACGGAGACCGTGAGGGCCTGCATCGAGGACAAGGACAAGACCAAGGGCCTCAGGGACGTCATCGCCCAGGGCACCTCTCAGTACGGCATGCAGACCTTCGACCAGAGCCTCTATTTCCTGCTCCAGGAGGGCCTCATCACCGTTGAGGAAGCGCTCAAGCGCGCCACCAACGTCGGTGAATTCAGGCTCCGCCTGGAGGGTGTCGGCAGTAGCACCGAGGCGGCCCGGACGGCCATGGCCAAGGGCATGGCCATCACTTCCGGCATGGGCCGGGAGGCAAACCAGCTGAACCCGCCCCGCAAGCCCGAACCGCCCGGGGATTTCAAGATCTCCCTGGGGCGGTGAAGCTCAGAACCGGACGCCCAACTGGATGCAGGATTCCACGTCCCCGGCCATGGACCGCACCAGCTTTCCCTGGCCCCAGTCCGTGTTCAGGTCGGCCAGGGCGGGGGCCTTGGCGGTCACGAGCGCCGCGCTGGACCTCACGGCAATGTAGGGCTTCACCTTGGCAAGGTTCTGGAAGGTATAGCCAAGGTAGAAATTGAACCAGGGCCGGTCCCAGTTGGAGGTGATTTCGCCGCCCAGGGTGCCGCCGTGGGCGTGGAGCCGCTCGAACCGGTACTGGAGTCCCACACCGATGTCGATGGTCGGGTGGAAGTTCCACATGACGCCGGGGGCGAAGAACTGCCTGTCCAGCTTGCCGGAACCGTCAAAGTTGGCGGCGGCGCTGGTGCCCCTGCTGATCATGCTGGTGTCGGACGACTTGTTGAACTGGTACTCGCCGGTGAGGGTCAGGTCGCTGTGGGCGTATTCCTTGACGCGGTAGCTGACCTGCAGGCTGGGCGCGGTTTCGCCCTCCCGCTTGAAACTGGTCAGGGAGTTGCTGGTCACATAGTCCAACCGGTCCTGGTGCGTGCTGTTGAAGCCCAGGCCCACCTGCCACTTTTCGTTGGCCAGGGCGGGGAGGACGGCGAGGGCGAGAAGGGGAATAACTTTGAATTTCATCAGATCTCCTGGTGGCAGCTGCCACCAGTTTTATGATCCGTGAATAAACAAGGTTCCCGCCTTTGTCCGGAGCGCCAGATCTGTCCCGTCTACTCAGTGCGGAGCCGGTAGCCCACCCCCGGCTCGGTGATGAGGTGCCTGGGCCGCGCCGGTTCCACCTCCAGCTTCTGCCGCAACTGCGCCATGTAGACCCGCAGGTAGTGGGGCTGGGCGCCCTGGACGCTGCCCCAGACCTCCTTGAGCAGCTGGTGGTGGGTGAGCACCATGCCAGCGTGCTTCACCAGGGTGACGAGAAGCTTATACTCGTTGGGGGTGAGGTGCACCTGCTGGCCGGCCACGGTCACTTCCCGCCGGGTCTGGTCGATGCGCCAGTTCCCCAGCTCGAACACCGGGGCCGCGGCCACGGCGGGGTCGCGGTTCACGTGGCGGAGCGCCACCCGGATCCGGGCCAGGAGCTCGCCGCTGCCGAACGGCTTGGTGAGGTAGTCGTCGGCTCCTTCGTCCAGGGCCTGGATCTTGTCCTTCTCCTGGCCCCGGGCCGAAACCACGATGATGGGGGCGGCGCACCATTCCCGCAGCCGGCGGGTGAGCACCAGGCCGTCCTGGTCGGGCAGGCCCAGGTCCATGAGGATGAGATCGGGGTGGTGGCTGGCGGCCATGAGCTCGCCTTCCTTGGCGGTGGCCGCCTCCAGCAGGCGGTAGCCGTGGGGGGTCAAGGTCACCCGCAGGTAGCGCCGGAGCTGGGGCTCGTCCTCCACCAGCAGAATGAGGGGGCCATCCTGGTTCATATCACTCCTCCGAAGGGGGAAGAGGTGGGGCCTGGCCCAGGGGCAGGCTCACCATGAATTGGGCTCCACCGGCGGGCCGGTTGCTGGCCAGGATCTTGCCGCCATGGGCCTGGACCACGCCCTTGCAGATGGCCAGGCCCAACCCGGCGCCGGGCCGGGCCTCGCCCTGCTGGAACCGCACCAGTTTCTCGAAGATGTGCTCCTCCTGGCCCTGGGGGATGCCGGGGCCGTGGTCGGTCACCGACAGGGTGATGCTCCGTTCGGTGGCCCAGGCCTTGATCTCGATGGGCTTGTCCGCGGGGGAGAACTTGCAGGCGTTTTCCACCAGGTTGATGATCACCTGCCCCAGCAGCACCGGGTCCACCTGGACCATGGGCAGGTTGGCCGGCAGATCCACCTTCACTTCCCGTTTGCCGATCTGGCCCCCCATGTGTTCCAGGGCCGAGCCCACCACCTCCTCCAGGGGCACCCATTCCTTCGCCAGGTCCACCACGCCGGATTCCAGCCGGGTCACGTCCAGCAGGTTGGTCACCAGGCGCTGCAGCCGGTCGCTCTCTTCGTGGATGGTTTCCAGCAGCTCCCGGCGGGCCGCCTCGGGCAGTGTGCCCCGGTCGTCCAGGAGGGTCGAGGCGGCGCCGGTGATGCCGCCCAGGGGCGTGCGCAGGTCGTGGGAGACGGAGGAGAGCAGGGCGTTGCGCAGCTGTTCCCGGTCCACCTGGCGCTGGGTTTCCCGGTTGCGCTCGGACAGGATGGCCCGCTCCAGGGCCACGGCGGTCTGGTTGGCGAAGGCCTCCAGCAGGTGGCGCTGGTCGGGCTCCATGCGGCCGGGCGCCTCGGAAGGCTGGATGCCCATCGCCCCGATCAGCTCGTGGGCCCCCTGCAGAGGCAGGTACAGGGCCTTGGCGCCGGGCAGCGTATCGGTGCCCAGGCCGGCGGGCTCGTGGTGGTCGTAGACCCACTGGGCCACGCCCAGCTCGTCCTGGATGGCGTTCTTGTCCTGGGCTTTGCTGGGGGCGAGCCGGCCCCCGGGCCCGGGCAGGAAGATGGAGACCTGGCTCTGGAAGTGGGTGGCCACGTTGCGGATGGCGGATTCGGCCATGGCCGACGAACCGCTGCTCCGGGTCAGTTCGGCGGAGAGGCGGAAAAGCGCCCGGATCCGGTTCTCCCGGTTGCGGGCCAGGCGGGCCTGGGAGCGGATCCGCTCGGTGAGGTTGCCGATGACCAGGCCCACCAGCAGCATCACCGCGTAGGTGGCCAGGTGGCGGATGTTGCCCAGGGCGAAGGAGAACCGGGGCGGCATGAAGAAGAAGTCCAGGGCCAGGACGCTGAGCCCCGAGGAGGCCACCGCCGGCCAGCGCCCGAACCGGCTGGCCACCACCAGGATGCCCAGCATGTAGACCATCACCACGTCGGCCATCTCGAAGTGCGAGTGCAGGGGCAGGCAGATCCCGGTGAGCACGGCCACGGTCACCGCGCCCCACACGAAGTGGGCCAGGGCCGGCATCCGGCCCTTGGCGGTCTTGGCGGCGGGCCTGGGCTGCTCCCGCTCCTCGCCCGCGCTGATGACGTGGATGTCGATGTCGCCGCTGCGGCGCACCAGGTCCTCCAGCATGGAGCCGGTGAACATCTCGATCCAGCGCGGGTGGGCGGGCTTGCCGACGATGATCTTGGTGACGTTGTGGCTGGTGGCGAACTCGAGGATGTCTTCGGCGGTGGACAGGTCGCCCTGCACCACCGAGGTCTCCCCGCCGAGCCGCTCGGCCAGGCGCAGGTTCTCCTCCAGCCGGGTCCGCTCCTCCTCGGAATAGCGGATGTGCTTGCCGGTCTCCACGTAGGCGGCGATCCAGGGAGCGTTGAGGGACTCCGCCGTGCGCTGGGCGGCCCGGATCAGGCTGGCGGACCCCGGCTTGGAATTGATGCAGACCAGCAGCCGCTCGCCGGCCGCCCAGGTCTTGCCCACGATGCCCTTCTGCGCCATGTAGCGGCGCATGTCGGCGTCCACGTGGTCGGCGGTGCGGCGCAGGGCCAGTTCCCGCAGGGCCAGCAGGTTGCCTTTGCGGAAGAAACGCTCCACCGCGTGCTGGGCCTGCTCAGGGACGTAGACCTTGCCTTCCTTCAGGCGCTCCAGCAGCTCCTCGGGCGGGATGTCCACCAGCTCGATCTGGTCGGCCCGCTTGAGCAGGGTGTCCGGGATGTTCTCCCGCACCAGCACCCCGGTGATCTGGGCCACAGTGTCCTTGAGGCTTTCCAGGTGCTGCACGTTCACCGTGGTGAACACGTCGATGCCCGCGTCCAGCAGGTCGATCACGTCCTGCCAGCGCTTCACGTGAAGCGAGCCCTGGATGTTGGTGTGGGCCAGTTCGTCCATGAGGATGAGCGCGGGCTTGCGCTTCAGGGCTGCCTCCAGGTCGAACTCCTCCAGCTGGGTGCCCCGGTAGGGGAGGATCTTCCTGGGCAGCACCGGGATCCCCTCGGCCAGGGCGACGGTGTCCCGGCGGCCGTGGGTCTCCACCACCCCGGCCACCACGTCCACCCCCTCGTCCTTGCGGATGCGGGCTTCCTGGAGCATGGCGTAGGTCTTGCCGACGCCCGGGGCCATGCCGAAGAATATCTTCAGCCGGGCGCGCTGGGAGCGGGCCTCCTCCTCCTGCACTTTCTTCAGCAGGGCATCCGGGTCGGGTCGTTTGGGTTCCACCCCCTCAGATTAACTTAGCCGCAGGTCTTTTGTTCGCCCCTTTCGGCCCTTCGCATTGACGGAGGCCGCCTTCAGTCTGATGGAGCCGGCCAGGACAGAGAACCCACCTCGAGCGCCTAAATTATTAAAATTACTATTAGTTAAATTACGGCACGAAAGGTGCTAATGGTCTCCTCACCGAGGAGCTGCCCATGGCTCGCACGATCACCATCACCGACACGGTCGCCATCGCCTCCATGGGCGATGGCTGGGCCGATCCCGTCGCGGTGGCCGCCACCTTAGGAACCCATGCCAAAGGAGCACGAAAATGAGTCAACGGTTTTTCTTCGAAAGTTCGCCCGTCAGGGCGTCGGTCATCATCGGCACCAACGTGGCCAACCCCGAAGGCGACGGCCTCGGGACCATCAAGGACATCGTCATCGACCCCTTCACCTTCAAGGTCGCGTACGTGGTCGTCGCCTTCGGGGGATTTCTAAGGACGAGCGGCAAGCTGTTCGCCATGCCGTTCAAACTGTTCAAATACGATGGCAAGAAGGCCGAATACATCCTCGACTTGTCCAAGGAGCAGCTGGAAGCGGCCCCCGGGTTCGACCCGGAGCACTGGCCTTCCATGGCCGATGAGCAGTGGCACCGGGATGTCCACAGCTACTATGGATACGAGCCCTGGTGGGAATCGCTGGAGGGTGTCTTGTAGACCTAGCACCGTGGGATCACGTTTGGATTAAGCGTTCGCCTTGGCACAAGCAGCCGTAACGGAGCAAAGCTCCGTAACGGCTGCTACTGCA
>PLUC01000180.1 GCA_003165415.1 Holophagaceae bacterium | reverse complement strand
GTGCGACCCTCAGATTCGTAGTCTGATGCTCTATCCAGCTGAGCTACGGGACCGCGGCAGTCACCCAGTCTACCGGGGTTCTGCCGCGCCGTCCACCGCCAATCCATCGTCCCTGCGGGGCGGGGCCACGGAGGGGGCGGGCTCCGCCGGCCGTGGTCCGGGCGGGCTCCGCCGATGGAACCTGAGGGAATGCCGAAAAATGATCGGTATTTTCTTTCCATACTTATGAATGGTCAAGGTGAAACCGGGGCCGCGTCCGCCCTGCGTGTGCCATGCGCTGGAATGGCGGGGATTGCCTGGAGCGGCCCGGACCGGCGGGGCAGGAAAATGGTGATGAGGCATGACAAATCCTGGTTGATGGTATTCAATTCTGCGGAGTAGACTTGGCTACAATAAACTTTGATCGAAGTAGGTGCTTTGGTCATTCTCAAGCCTCGTTCCTCCATGCCCAATGCCCCGTTGGCAGAACGGTTGCGGTCCGCCCCCGGTTGGACTCGCGACGATCTGGGGTCATTCGCGATCAGGTACGCCCCCACGGGGGCCTCGAAGTAAGGCACACTGGGTATTCCCTGCCAGGTCCAACCCATACCGGAGAACCGAAGACCCCTGAATTTGTTCCCATGGAAGTCGAAAGCCCAAAAGCTGCAAAGGAAGTTCAATGAGCGAACTGACACGTAAGGAAGTGGTCTTTATCCTCAAGTCGGGGAAAAGCTTCCAGCGTACTGATCTCAGTGGCCTCGATTTGAGGGGTTTCGATCTTTCCGGAGCCAATCTGGCCGAGGCCAACCTCGCGGGGACGGTGCTCAACCAGGCCGTGCTGCGGGGGGCCGACCTGACCGGGGCCGACCTGCGTCTGGCCAACCTGGACGAGGCCGACCTGGAAGGGGCCAACCTCAGCCGCACCAAGCTCAAGGGCGCCAATCTGAGCGGCGCCAATCTGAGCGGCGCCAACCTGAGCGGGTTCGACATCCAGCAGTACGACCAGGCCACCATGCCCATGCTGCGGGGCACCAAGCTCACCGGCGCCATCCTTTCCGGCATCAATTTCAGCGGCGTGGACCTCAGCGGCAAGGACCTCCGCGAGGCCAACCTGAGCGGCGCCGACCTGCGCCAGACCATCCTGGTGGGAGCCAACCTGCAGGGCGCCAACCTCAGCAAGGCCAGCCTGCTGGGGGCCTCGCTCAACGGCGCGAACCTCAAGGGGGCCAACCTCTCCTTCGCCGTGCTGGGCGGGGCCGCGCTGGTCCACGCCGACCTTGCCGAGGCCGACCTCACCGACGCCGACCTGCACTGGGCCAACCTCGGCGAAGCCAACCTGGAACACGCCAACCTGAGCCGGGCCAACCTCAGAGGGGCCAACCTGGGCGGCGCCAACCTGAGCGGCGCCAACCTTCGCTACCTCGACATCCTCCAGTACGACAAGAACGACATCCCCGATCTCACCGGGGCCAACATGAGCGGGGCCAACCTCAGCGGCACCAACCTGCGCGGGTTGAACCTGAACCAGAGCAATCTCAGCGGCGCCAACCTGTGCGGGGTGGTGCTGCGCCACGCCAGCCTGGAAGGCTCCATCCTCAATGACGCCGACATGAGTTCGGCCGACCTGAGCGGCGCCAACCTCAGCGGCGCGCAGCTGGGCAGGGCCAACCTCAGTTCGACGCTGCTGGCCGGGGCGGTGCTCATCGGCGCCGACCTGCACGGGGCCGACCTCACCGGCGCGGACCTGCGGGAAATCAGCTTCGTGGGCGCCAACCTCACCGGCGCGAACCTCACCGGGGCCAGCCTCAGCGGCGCCATGCTGGAGGGGTCCATCCTTTCCGAGACGGTGCTGGTGGGCGCCAAGCTCATGCGGGTGAACCTGGCCGAGCGGGATCTCAGCCGGGCCGACCTCAGCGAATGCGACCTGAGTTCCGCCAACCTGGAGGGGGCCAACCTCGCCGGCGCGGTGCTGGTGGGCTCCAATCTGGAGGAGACCCAGCTGGGCGGCGCCAACCTCAGCGGCGCCGACCTGCACGGGGACGATCTGCGCACGGCCAATCTGTGCGGCGCCGACCTGAGCCTGGCCAACCTGAGCGGCTCCGACCTCCAGGGGGTGATCCTCAGCGCCAACCTGAACGGCGCCAACCTGAGCGGCGCGAACCTGCGGGGCGCCGGCCTGGACCGGGCCGTGCTCACCTCCGCCAATTTCAGCGGCGTGGACCTGAGCGGCTTCGACCTGCAGGGCGCCGACCTCACCAACGCCATCCTGGACGGCGCCAAGCTCACCGGCGTGAACCTGCACGGGGCCATCCTGAGGGCCTGCCACGCCATCGGCGCCAACCTGAGCGGCGCCGACCTGAGCGAGTCCGACCTGGGCCTGGCCGATTTCTGCGGGGCCAACCTGTTCGGGGTCAATTTCGAGAAGGCCAATCTGGAAGGTGCCAAGCTCGCCTCCCTGCCCACCGAATCCTGGGGCGAGTACCGCACCAACCTGAGCAACGCCAACCTGAGCGGGGCCAATCTCACCGGCGCCGATCTCTACCAGGCCAACCTCAACGAGGCCAATCTCCACAATGCCAACCTCTCCACCGCCAGCATGATCTGGGCAGACCTGCGCGGCGTCGACCTGCGCGAGACCGCCCTGCACGGCACCAACCTCAAGGGAGCGAACCTGGACGGCGCCAATCTCTGCGGCGCCGACCTGCGCGAGACGGTGCTGCGCGACGCCTACCTGGACGGCGCCAACCTCAGCAGCGCCAACCTGAGCGGCACCAACCTGGCCAACGCCGACCTGCGCGACACCAACCTGATCGACGCGTCCATGGACGGCGCCAACCTCAGCGGCGCCAACCTCAGCGGCGCCAATCTGGTGTGGACCAACCTCAGCGGCGCCAACCTGGTGCGGGCCAACCTCACCCGCGCCAAGCTCAGCGGAGCCCACCTGGGCGGCGCCGACCTGCGCGAGGCCGACCTCACCGACACCAACCTGGACGGCGCCAACCTCAGCGGCGCGAAGAGGTAGCAGCTTATTGGGACGTCCGTTGTCCCGCCCGTCGTGCCTTCCTGTTTCGTTCGGGTCCCATGGAATGCGCCGACCCACCGGTGCGTGAACGCCTTGGTGCGTCCTCGCTTCGCTGCGGGCGCTCCAAGGGTTCACGCTGGCCTTCCCCGCCTGGTTTTATGGATGCGTCACCAGTCATCGGAAGACGGGTCCCGGCAACCATTCCGGGACTCGGGGGCTATGGGATCAGAGCATCGCCACCTTTACCGTTGAACCGCAACCTGGAACCAAGGCGGGGAAGGACAGCGTGAGACCTTGGATCGCGCGCAGGCGGCATAGCCGCCGAGCACGTTCCAAGGATCTCACGCACCGATGGGTCGACGCATCGGCTTGGGACCCGAACGAAACAGTAAGGCACGACGGGTGGGACAACGGACCTATAGCTTGGTCTTGGAGTAGGCGTGCTCGCCGGCGGAGGGCAGGGAGGGGACGCCGTTGGCCATGTTGAAGACGTGGCGGTCGGTGGCGGCGTCCTCGGTGCGGGCGGCGCTGAAGGCCGCAGCGGCCGAGCCCAGGGCGGAGATGGGCGGCACGGCGGGGGGAGTGGGGAAGGGCACGAAGGCGGCGTCCTTGTCCTTTTCCTTGTCCTCGGCCTTCTCGAACCTCTCGATGCCCCGGCGGGTGCAGTTGCCCTGGAGGGTGCCGCCTTCGTCCACCACGAGGGAACCCACCTCCACTTCCCCTTCGACGTAGCCGGTTCCATGGATCTCAAGGCACTCCTGGATCTTGAATACGCCCAGGACCCTTCCGGTGACGATCAGGTGCTTGGCCTCGATGGTTCCCTGCACTTCGCCGGTGGGGGCGATGGTGACTTCTCCCTCGCTCTGGATGGTCCCCATGACATTGCCCTCGATCCGCAGGCTGTTCTGTCCGGCATGGATCTCGCCCTTCCAGAGGGTTCCCTTGCCGAGCAGCGTATGAACAGCCTGGGCCTGATCGGGGCGCTTCTTGCTGCTGAACATGGGGGACTCCTGCTTCAACGTAACGACGATAACCATTCTCGCTGTAGACGCATGTAGGGCATGGGATTCACCGGCCGACCATTAAGGCGCACTTCATAGTGCAGATGCACCCCGGTGGCGTTGCCGGTGCGGCCCATATCTCCCAGGATATCCCCTCGGGTAACCTTCTGTCCTGTTTTGACTCGAACCCGCGCCATGTGGGCGTACAGGGTCTGCAACTGCTGGCTGTGGCCCAGCAGCACGCCGTTGCCGTAGCGATCCATCCATCCTGCTTCAACGACTTCACCATCGGCTGTGGCCTGGATGGGGGTATTCTCCACATTGGTGATGTCGATGCCGGCATGGAAGCCGAGCAGCCCCTCGTCCGTCTCGTTGCGCCTGGAGAAGGGGCTCAACCGGATGCCGAAGGGAGAGCTGAGGTAGCCGGCCGTGGGCGGGATGGAGGGCGTGTGGTTCCAGCGGTCGATGATGGGGTCCATGCGGGCCCGCATGACCTTGGCCTGGGCGCTGGTGCGCTCCAGGTCCTCCCGGAGCAGGCTGAGCTTCTTGGGAGTGGCGGAGGCGGAGTCCGCCGTGGGGGGGAGCAGGGGGATGGCCGGGTCGGTGTTCTTCATGTTCAACACTTTGAGCAGGTCGGCCATCTGCTGGCGCAGCCTCTGGACCTCCCCGTCGAGGGCGTGGGCCTGCTCCAGGCTGTCCCGCAACTGCCGCTGCTGGGCGTAGGTTTCCTGCTGGAGCTGGGTGAAGCTCATGATCTTCTTGGTGGCCCAGAGACCATAGGCGGAGCCGATCATGGCCACGGCCCAGATAGCCGCCACCGAGCCCGCCATCCAGAGCATGGTCCGGCGGGCGATGGACCAGCGGAAGGTGCGCCGGGAAAAAACCATCATGACGGTAAAAAACTGCTCCGAGTCGGGGCGACTCAGACGTACGCCGCGTCGAGCTAGGGGCTTTCTGGCCATAACATTCCTACCCTACGTGGGTTGCCGACCGCTGTCGAGGCCCTTTTCAATTTATCAACGATTCCCGTCAGGGCGCCAGCCGCGCCACGACCCACTCCGCCAGGTACCCCGTGAAGAAGATGAGGCCCACCATGCTGTTCAGGGTGAAAAAGGCGTGGTCGATGCGTTCCAGGCGACCGCCCCGCACCACCCATTGTTCCCGCGCCAGGATGACCGCCACCACGGCCCAGGCCAGCCACGGGAACAGGTGCGCCTCCAGCTTGAGGTTGAAGATGGCCCAGGCCGTCAGGGCGGCCAGGTGCATGCACCGGGATACCCACAGGGCCACGGGGACCCCCAGGCGCGAAGGGATCGAATGGAGCTGTCGCTCCCGGTCGAAGCCCAGATCCTGGAGGGCATACAGAATGTCGAAGCCGGCGGTCCAGGTGAGCACCCCCAGGGCGATCCACCAGGCCGGGGGATCCAGCCGGCCGTTCACGGCGATCCAGGCGCCCAGAGGGGCCCCGGCCAGGGACAGGCCGAGCACCACGTGGCTCAGGACCGTGAAGCGCTTGCAGAAGGAATAGCCCAGGATGACCAGCAGGGCCAGGGGCACCAGCTTCCATGGCAGGGGGCCCAGCCGGCCCGCGGCGTAGGCGAACAGGACGATGGCCAGGCCCAGGAGCGCCATGGCCCCGCCGCGGCTCACCCGCCCCGCCGGCAGCGCGCGGTCGCGGGTCCTGGGGTTTTCGCCGTCCAGATCCTGGTCGGCGATGCGGTTGAAGGTCATGGCGGCGGTGCGGGCCGACACCATGGCCACCAGGATCCACCCGATCTTCTCCAGGGGCGGCAGGCCCCGCACGGTGGCCAGGGCCCCCAGCAGCGCGAAGGGCAGGGCGAACACGGTGTGTTCGAACTTGATCATGTCCAACAGTTCGCGTAAACTACTTAAAATAGGGCGCTTATTGGTATTTTTTGGTAAAAAAGCGATATTTTCTGATGACGATGTCAAGTCTGGAGGTGTCGAGTTCGCAGGGGAATGGGATTGGGGTGTGGCAGAAGGGGATTCCTGGGGGGTACCGCTGGGTTGGTTCATCGGAACATGATCCAACAAAATCCGGATCTTGTCTCGGTGCTGGCACCGCCTTGGTCACGACGACAGGCCTACAGGACCACCGTCAGTCCGTAATTCTGATACTGAGAAGAACGAACGCAGTTGGGTCATACTTTCCCGGAGCCCAGCACATGCCGAACTTCCTGGTGAAGGGCATCATTTCCGGAAAGATCTCCTTTCCGTTCCAACCAGGCGGCTCACCCCGGCCCAGGCGCCGGGCTGGGTCCAGGAGGTGGAAGGCCACCAGGTTCTGGTCTTTTCCGTGGCCACCGCTCCCAGGGCGGTGATGGTCCACGGGGATGGGTTTCCCCGCCGCGTGAAAGACACGGTCATCCAGGATTCCGAGGAGGCCATCAACGCCATCAAGCGCCGTGGCCAGGAGGAAAGCTATGAATCCGACCTGGTCCCTGGGGTCGGCTTGGACGCTCTGGATCCTGAGCGGATAGAAAGTGCCGCCCGCAGCGCGGGTTTTGCCCCCACCGACTACCTGGGGTTTCTTCAGGAACGAGGGCTGGCGGAATTGCGCGGGGCTGAATTCCTGCTCCGGCGCGCAGCCCTGCTTCTGTTCTCGAAATCGGCCCAGCACCTTGACCACCCAAATGCTGGAATCCGGATCTTCCGGGTCGAGGGAAGTGAGCGTCTCACCGGGTCGAGGAACAACGTCTCCGAGATTAAACCCCGGATTGAAGGAAACCTCTGCCATGTCATTGAGGTGGCCTACCAAAGGCTCGGGTTGCTGATCAGGAATTCGGAGCACCTGCACGACCTGTTCTTCAAGGAAATGCCCGAGTACCCTGCCTTCGCCTGGCAGGAGGCGGTGGTCAATGCTGTGGCGCACCGGGAATATCGGGACCATGGGCGCGGCGTTGAAATCTGGCTGTTTTCCGATCGGATGGAAATCCGGAGTCCCGGGGATCTCCTGCCCTCGGTGACCCTGGAAGCGCTTCGTGCCCGCCGCCGGGCTCATGCCAGCCGCAACCCGCGGGTAACCCGGGTTTTGGCGGAACTGGGCCTGATGCGGGAGCAAGGCGAGGGTATGCCCCGCATTTTCGATGAAATGGAGACTTCCTGGCTACCCATGCCGGAGCTGGACCTCGAAGGTGGGGTATTCGTGATGACGCTCCGGAACACGCCGGTCTTCGCGGGCGGGCGGCCCGAGTGGATCTCCTTCATCCACCGGCTGCCCTTGAACATTCGGCAGCAGCGCATTCTTGCCAAGAACGAAGGTGGGGCCTTCCGGAGCTGCGAATACCAGTCCTTGAACGATATCGACCGCGATCAGGCCTACCGGGAATTACGCAGCATGGTGGACGCAGGCTTCCTGGAGGCCCCCGACCACCATGGTCCTGGAGGCATGTACCAGGTCAAGCTCGCCCTGGAGGGTCCGGGCACCATGGTGCCCCCAGCCCCCATGGACCTTCGGCAAACCTTCCGGCTTCGCATGGAGGCGCAAGGGTTCGTGAAGAACCAGGACTACCAGGACTGCTTCGGGGTGTCTCCTACCACCGCGAAAAGAGCCTTGGCCGCTTTGGTGAAAGAGGAAATCCTGATCCGGGCCGGCGATTCCCGGCGCTACCAACTCGGGCCTAAGTGGGCCGATTGGAGCATGGCGCGCCATTGACCCATCTTTATGGGACATTCTTGATACGGTATCGGTCATCATGAACACATAAGCATCAAAAAAAGGCAGATAGCCTTGCGCAATTCCAGGGCAATTGTCCCATAACTGGGGTGCCCGCTTGGCATTTCAGTGCCTGGAAGGCTCCCCAGCCACGGATGTGCGAGGGATGCACATAGACCAGCGCCGGGGACCGGTGACCTTGGGGATCTGATAATGCCAGGGGTCGGCGATCGAACTCTCATCGTGCCGGGGAGGCCGAATTAGGGGGTATCCCAACATTCGTGCATCCAGGGCTAAAAACTAATTATTAATTAAATAAAAGAATAAAAAGGGGTTCCTCATCATGGGCACACTAACATTCGTGCAACCAGGAGCGAATTGACCGTTTCACACTGTTGGCAGCAAGTGCAAGTCATAACACTCTAACTTGGACTCATGCCGTCCAAAGCCTTGATTACGTCCCTCCGGCATTGGTATACGAATTGATCCGACATGTCGATGATTTGAAGGTAAAAAGGGTGGCTTGATTGAGCAAATAACAAGCAAAGTTATCCATTTATATGTTGATAAGATGGCTCTTGTTGCTGGCATTTCTTAACCTTCTGTGTCTCTCATCATTCCTACAATGGACGCGAAATATTTTATATTGCAAAACACCGTATTGCTTGAAGTCTGCATGGACAAAGGTCGCATCCACTTGGCCTTCAATGAAGACCTGCTTTCTGTCCACAAACTTGGAAGTGATGGTTTCGACCCACTGATGAGTCACCTTCTCCTGCCAAGCCCTTCCTGAACCAAAATGCGTGGTCATTCCAGCTTCCGAAGGGACTCCCACGGAATCGAAATGCAGGAAGGCCTGCTGCAGGCAGCCGGAAAGTACAAGACTTGGCAAGTTGATGAAACTTCTTAGTCCTTAGAATCATTTTCATTTAATGAATCGCATGGGCCCCGAAGCCGAGTCCCTGGCTTCAACGCGGCACTGAGTTGATGGGTCATGAAGGAGGTTTTCCCCATGCACGACACCGAAACAGCCCCCCCAGCCCAGGCCAACCCCTGGATTGCCGCCTTGCTCTCCCTGATGGTACCAGGCCTGGGTCAGCTCTATCTCGGGCGACGCATGACGGCTCTGGTCTTGCATCTAGGCTGGCTGGGCATCATGGCCGTCTGGGTGTTCTGGGCCATGGCTTCTTTCCCCACCACGCTCGCCACTGCCGGGGTGGCCGTGGCCTGGCTCCTGGTTGGCACAGTCCACTCGGCCGCCCTGGCCCGGCAGCGGCCCCTGCGGCCTACCTGCCCCTGGCATGGGCGGTGGCCCACCCTCCTGGGCCTAGTGCTTCTGGCGAACGGTGTGACTGAACTCTCTCTGCTGCGCCAGCTACCATCGCGCTATGATCTGCTGACCATGTCCGCCGCCTCCATGATGCCGACACTGCTGCCTGGGGAGGTCGTCGTGGGGGATTTGAGGGCGTTCCAGGATCATCCGCCCGCGCGCCGGGACCTGGTGCTCATCGCCTCCCCGGAGGACGCCCAGGCCATCTGGGCCCTGCGCTGCGTGGGGATCCCTGGGGACCTCGTGGAAGTGCGTGATCGCCAGTTGCTGGTGAACGGTGAGCCGCAAGTGGGAGCGCACCTGCCCAGGACACCGTCCGCTGGGCGCCTGGACGATCCTTACCACCTGGACCAAGCCGGGCCGGTCTTTCTCCAGGAAGGCCAGTTGTTCTGCCTTGGCGACAACTGGGACGACAGTGTGGACAGCCGGTATTTTGGCCCCATGCCGGTGACCGCCTTGCGCGGCAAGCCGCTCTACCGGATCTTTCCGGGCCAGCGATCGAGGCTCGGTCAACCCTTGGGCTGACCGGGGCTGCCCGCGAGTCAACGGGTCGGACCGAGCCCGGCTTGCACGAGATCCAAGGGCCTGCGAGCCTCTACCTGGATCCGGGTCGAATGGGCGCCGGCGGCCGTGCTGCCTTGGCCGAACTAGAGCGGTAATGGCGGAACAGGAAGTCATAGAAGAGAACCTCGTGCAAGCGATGGTCTGACTTCAGGATCCGGTTGGCGGACAGGTGCAGGTAGCTCCACAACCTGCGGTGCAGGACCTCCGGTGGCAGATCCGGGCCGGTAGCCGTCCTCAGCCGGGCCAGGATTGGCGCCAGGCCGCGGGAGCGGGCCGCCAACACTGCGCCCGCCCCGGCCAGGGTGTGCCCATTGGGGCCTTGGGGACCGAGGAGCGTTTCCACCCCTCGCCGTTCCTGGCGGTAGCGCTCGCCTAACTGCGCCTCCCAACCATCGGTGAGATTGAGTTCCCGCAGATGGGCCATGTGCATCCGCTCGGCAAACACGCAGCGCTCCTCCAACTCAAGTCCGAAATCCCCCAGGAAACGATCGAAGCTTAGCAGTGCCGCCTGCCACCGAAAACCTGCGCCCGCCTGGCCTGGGTCCAGCCGGACCAGAGCCAGCGCCGCTTCGCTGTCCTGGTGGAAGAGTGCCTCGCTGACGGTCATGGCCGTTTCCGGGCCATAGCGTTCCAGTTCGCGTTCGTAGGTGTCCATCTGGACCTTCCAGAGCCGGTGTTCATGCAGGTACGGCTCGACTCGGCGCCGTAGCGCCGGCAAGGCCAGGGCGGCCAAGGCGCCGGGGTCGCCGTGCAGCCGGACCCTCAGGTGCCAACCGGGATCTCCGTAGCGCAGGAAATGCCATTGGTCCGCCCAGCCTTCCCCAAGCGCTTCTCGCACCCAAGGATCCACGACCGCCAGCAGCAGTTCGTCCGCACCGGGCACCCCCATGTAGAGTTTGACGTAGAGCCATTCACTGCCGGGCGGAAAGGTGCGCCGAAGCGCGCCGGGCTGAGCGGCCTGCGGAATCGGCCTCGGGGTGGCCCCCGGCCGAAGGGCGCCAAGGAAGGGCACCACCAGTTCATGGGCGTAGGGGCCTTCCGGACCAGTCACCGCCAGCGCCTCCGGGTCCCCAATGCACTCTTCCAGTGTGAATTCCCTGGCCCGGCGCACCGCATCAAGGAACATCTCCAGGCTCATGGCGTTGCCAAGATCTACGGGCAGTTTGTGCTCCCCATCAGCCAGCAGGACCAGGCGCGGGAGCCGCCGCGAAGCCATCCAGGTGTGGAGGGCCGTCTCCCGTCCTGGGCCGACCGATGCCGCAAGGGCTGCGACCTCCCGCTGCTGGACACGCCACGAGGCCGGGGTAAGCACCACCTGGCCCACTTCGATCCGGGGCAAGAAGGGCAGTTCGGCCAGTCCACCCCAGTCCCAGCAGGGACTGCAGACTCCCTGGTATTGCAAACTGCAGAGAAATCGGTAGAGTGACAGGGTCCGGTGCTGGAAGTGGTGCGCGTTGGTCAACCTGGGCACCACTTCCCGACTCAGGCGGGCGCTGGAGAGGACGAACCGCTCGTCGCGCACCGCAACCCGCAAATCCGCCAGCGGGATCTGCCGCTCTGCCGGAGCGCCGGAACACGCCAGGAGGGGAATTTCATGGCCGCGCAACAATGGCCGAAGGATCACATTGCCGCTGCGGTCCTCTGGCAAGTGCACGATCTCGGCGAAGACGGCATCGCCCCGGAAGGCCTCCTCCGCGGCCAGGTAGTCGCGCACCAGGCGCGTCAGTTCCGCATCTCCATGGCAGAACCGGGCCAGCATACAAGCGCCGGTGGGACCCCAGACGGCGCCGCAAAACACTCTGTGCACCCGACCCTGGTCCATCTCCACCCGCACAGGAATGGAATAAGCATCCGGCAGAGGCAGCGGGTCGGGCAGGAAGTATGGCTCCAACTCAGCCCGATGCAGTTTCAGTACTGGGCCGGCTACTTCCTGCATCCGGTTCAGCAGAAACCTGTGGAAGGGGCGGAAGGAGGACGCACCATCCGGGCTGGACTCCGGAAACCGCAACCCCGCCAGGAGCGGACCCGCATCCACCTGGGAAGTGCTGGAGGGTCCGAAGGGGAGCCCCAGGTCGGGATCCAGCAGTCTGAGCAGGGGAACCTCCTGCTGATCAAACCGTTCCAGGAAGGCCTCGCGAAAGGGAGCGAGATCCATGGGCGGTTCTTGTCCGAATAGGCGCCGCAGCAGGTCGACCCCTTCCCGGACTGGGCCGAGGACGTCCTCGCCTATGCAGGCGCCAGGGGCCGGCTTGAACAGGTCCACCTGGAACAGCCGGGCCCGTTCTATCGGGGTACCCAGGCCTTGCAGTTGTTCCGCTAGGGCACCATAGGGCGGTGCCGAACCCAAAGGCATGCGGTCATGGCATTCCAGGTCGGTCCGAACCTGGTCCAGCACCTGGGCTGCGGTTTCAGCGCCAGGGAGATGCTGGAGCCGCTGGATGAGTCCGTGGATGGGCTCCTGCCCAGTGATCGGAGGCTCGAGATTTGCGACCAGAAGTTGGCGTTCCACCAACTCACGAAGGTAGGACTGCGCTTCCTCCGAGGTCGCGCCCGAATCCATGAGCGGTTCCGCCAAGGCTGCCAGGGTGCGGCCGGGTCGCGCCTCTTCGAGAGTGTCCATCAAGTAATCCGTCGCGGCCGCTGCCATCAGATGATACTGCCGGCCCGTTTTCTGCTGGTGGGTGGCGAGGAATCTCAGCTTGCCGCCGATGACATAAATACTGGGGTTGGGAAGGAAGGTTATGCCGGCCTGGATGGCGGAATCCCGGGGCAGGTCCCGAACCAGGGCATAAAGGTATTCAGCGTCCAGGCGGGAGTGTCGACGGTAGGATTCCCGGCCATCCAGAGCCAGGCGGGTGCTCGCTCCGATGGCGCCGACGGAATGCCCGGCGAACAGCCCAAAGGGCGTCGGCCGCCCACACAGCCTGGAGAAATAGCGCACCAGGGCGTGTTCCACCCGCCGGCCCTTGGCGGAGGCTGGCTCCCGCAGCCAGATGGGCACGGCCGCATCCAGGTCTGGGCTGGCTAGGGTCAAGGCTTCGCGGATTCCCGGCCGGTCCAGCAGCAGGCGCAACCGGCCCCGGAGTTCCTCCAGTTGCTCGTCCCAGGTCAAGCCTGCCGGCAGGTGGGCCCATCCGGTCCAGGTGGAAAGGGGTTCGAGGGCGGTCCGAAAGGCGACGAATGGAACCTGGGCTGCCGGTTCGACCATGGTTCACCTCCAGCCCGGGAGATCGGTCAGCAGACATCCGTCCCAGAGCGGCTCGCGTTTGTCCAGGAAGCCCAGCAGGGCCAAGCCGACACCGGTAGTGCCATTTAGCAGGCCGGCATCCGGCCGCCAAGGATCCGGATCGTCCTCATGTCTGGGAAGCCAGAAGCGAAACCCGGTCCCCTCCTGGGCAGAATCCTGGCAGGCCATGGTCTGGAGTAGATAGGCTTCCGCTGCCGCGGCGAAGGCCGGCTCGCACGTGCAATGATAAAGTCGGTGGAACAGGTGGGCATTGCCGGCAGCGCCATGGCATAGGCAAGCATCTGTCATGCCCGCCTCGGCGACCGGACATCGGGCCGACTTGCGGCAAAGCTCCAGCGCAGCAGTCTCGGTCTCATGGTCATTCATGGCGCGCGCCCCACCCAGCAAGGCCACCCCAACACTGATATCCCCGTAGCACCAGGCGACCCGGAGGCGCTCCTGCCGGCGCACCTGCCTTTGGTCATCGGTCTCGTCCTTGGCCACCCAGGAACCGAATGCCGCGGCATCGCCCTCCGGGTTGCGCTGGGCCAGAAGCCAGGCCACCGCCTCCCGGTATAGCCTTCGCTCCGGCTCCCCGCCGATGCCCAGGGCCAAGGCCTGGCCGAGGAGGGCCGGCACCGCAGGAATGCCGTGAGCCAGTCCCAGGTTGAAGTATCCCCTGGGCGCCTCCAGGCGCTGATGCGTCGGCATAGCCCCAGGCGGAGTGAACCAAGTCCTGCCGGGAGGTACGGCTATGGATTGCCGGGCCAAGGCCGCCACGGCGGCGGCGAGGATCTCCCGGCGGCCTTGGCGGGCGCGCTGGATTCCGTAAATGCCAATGCCGACCAGGCCATCCACCAGGTCGAAACCGATGCCGGAAGGTCCGCGGGTAAGGTAGTCCACCATGGTACGGTCGATGACTTCATAAGAATCCTCGGTTTCCGCTTCGCCCAAGGCGTCCAGGACCTGGCTGTGGGCCCAGGCAATGCCAGCGACCCCGCCCAATAGCCCCGGCGCCATGGGCTCCTCAGCCAAACTCGTCAGCCCCATGTCAAGGAAAGCCTTGGCCCGGTCCCGGAAGTCTCGGCTCGGGTCAAAACGATGAAGATAGGCGTGGAAAAGCGCCAGACCCGCGGCGCCGCCAGCCAGACAGCCCCCGCCTGGGAATGGCCCGGTCGGGGGAATCCCGGCCACGATGCACTCTAGGCAGTCCCTCGCCCGGGCGCGGGTCTCCGGCTGAAGCCAAGCACACCAGCCGGCCGTCATGATTTCATTTCCCCTGGCAACTTCACCTCTTGGGTAAGCAGAAGTGGGTCGAGGGCGGCGGCGGCGGTGCCCCGAAATGAAATTTGTCAGTAATCGGACCTTTCGGGGCCGGCTGTGGCGGCGGTGGTGGCTTTGGGCAGGAGGCGCTCTTGCAACATAGGTCGGAGGACTGCCCCAGGGGCGTGCCTTTCAATGCATAACGGGCACAGCGAAACCCAGTACCACCATGCACTTCGGCGCTGTGGTCGGCAAGGAGCACCTCGAGGGTCTCCACGTTCAATTGTAATTTCATTGAAATGCCTCCGTTCTTAAAAAACTACTTGATGGAAACAACTCATCCCAGGCGGCGATCCGCAGGAGACGAGGCAATGCACTACCCGTGGCTTCATTTCCCCATAGGTTCCTTGGCTAGTCGCACCGCCAGGTGGTGGCCTTGGCCACGGTCAAATTAAATGGAACATAAGTCCTACGGATGACACCTCTTTGATGTTCCCGCTGGACCCGGTCACTCGATCGCAGCTTCCAGTCGGGTACCTTCCCCAACCCCGCTCATGGAGCCTGCTGGTGCCACCCTTCCCAGACAACTTGTTCAGGGAAGAAGCCCTGGAACACTACCGAAGAGGCGAAGGCCCGGACAAGCTGCTGCAGGTTGCGCCGCCCTGGACCCAGGTACTGTTCTGGACCAGCATCCTCGCCCTGAGCGTGGCTTTGGGCTTCGCCAGCCTGGGCCGCGTGGAGGTCACGGCCCGCGGTAAAGGCGTCCTGCGCGGACCCGAAGGGGTGCGGTTGATCCAGACCCAGGTCCCAGGAACCGTGCGCGCGTCCGCCGCCGCCGGGGAACCTCTGGCGGCGGGAACCTTGATCCTCGCGCTGGATGTGGCCTCGACCCAGGCCGAGATGCTGGAGACCGACCGGACCCTGGGCCTCCTGGAAGGCGCCGGCAAGGACATCGCGGCCCGCCTCGCGGCCCTGCACCAGACCCAGCGGGAGCAACTGGCGGGACGGATCGCGGCGCTCCAGGAGCAGTTCAACAGCCAGGAGCTCTCCTGCCAGCAAACCGAGCGCCGGCTGGAGGGCGCCCATACCTTGCACCGGGAAGGGGTTTTCAGCCGGTATGCCCTGGACGAGGCCCTGGACGAGGCCCGCCGCAGCCAGAGGGATCTCCAGGCGATTCGCGGTAGCCTGGCCTCCGCTCTGCAGGAACTGGCCCACCTGGAAGCCCGCCACCGGGACGAGGAGCGGGAACGGTTCCTGGAGTTGGGGCGGGCACGGAACCATCGGGAGGCCCTTGCTTTCACCCTGGCCCAGTCTGAGCTGCGCTCCCCGGTGGCCGGCAGCCTGGAGGCGGTCCTGGCCAAGAAGGGCGACCTGGTGACTGCCGGCCAAGTCGTCGCTCGGGTCGTTCCAGAGCAGGCCGAACTGGCCGCGACGGTTTTCCTGGCCGAGCGCCACCGGGCCCACCTGAAGCCAGGCAACGCGGTGCGTCTGGAGTTGGCACAGTACCCTTACGCTGAACACGGCACCCTCCGGGGCCGCATACGGCGCATCGCCGAGGATCTGGCGACGCCGTCCGAGATCCGGGACGTGCTCGGCGAGCACGCCGATCTGGCCGCGCCGGCCGTCCGGGTGGAGATTGCCCTTGAAAAGGGCCCGACAATGCGCTCCCTGGCGCTCCGTTCGGGCATGGTGCTCGATTGCCGGTTCACCTTGCGCCGGGTTGCGCCCATCACGCTGTTCCTGGATCCTCTGAAGCGGTGGCTGCGCTGATGGCGGGCCGGTGGCGGCGTTTCCCCAGGCTGCGCAGGGTGGCCTGCATTCCCCAAATGGAGATGACGGAATGCGGGGCGGCCTCACTGGCCATGATCCTGGGCTACCACGGCCACCACGCTCCCCTGGCGGAAACGCGCCAGGCCTGCTGCGTGGATCGGGACGGGGTGAGCGCCTTGGCGATCCAGAACGTCGCAGCGACTTATGGCATGGAAGCGGCCACGGTCAAGGTAGAAGTCAAGCACCTGGGTGAACTCCAACTCCCCGCCATCCTGCATTGGGATTTCGATCATTTCCTGGTGCTGGAACGGATCGGCCGGCGCCGGGCGATCCTGGTGGATCCCAACCAGGGCCGTCACCGGATCGCCCTGGAAGACCTGCGCAGACATTACACCGGGGTGGCCATCGTCATGGTCCCCGGAGATGGTTTCCGGCACCGGCGCCAGCGGTGGTTCCACCTGGCGCGCTACCGCGACCTGTTCCGGGCCAGCCTGCCCAGCCTGCTCCTCATCCTGGGCGCGAGCCTCTACCTGGAACTGGTGGGCCTGACCTTCCCCCTGATCAGCAAGTTTCTGGTGGACCACGTCATCACCCCAGCCCGGGAAACCTGGCTGTGGGGCCTGGCGGTGGGTTTCGGCTGCGCCCTGGCGGTCCAGGCCGTGCTCATCCTGGTGCGCAGCTGGATCGTCATGAATCTCCAGCGGGTCCTGGATCGGATCCTTCTGAGCGGCTTCCTCAAACACATGCTGTCCCTGCCCGTCGCCTTCTTTTTGCAGCGGCATCCAGGGGATCTCATGGAGCGGCTGGAAAGCGTCATCGAGGTTCGCCAGGCATTCAGCAGCCAATCGGTCGGCCTGGTCCTGGACATGGGCCTCCTGTTCGCCTTCCTGGGCATGATGCTCTTCTACCACCTGCAGATGGGCCTAATCATCCTCGCCATGGCCTTGGTCCGGCTCGCCTACCAGGGGTGGCTGGCAGCCCGCCTTGAACAGGCCATGACTTCAGAACTCACCACCTCCAGCCAGGAAGCCTCCGCCCGGGTGGAAGCCCTGAGTTCCCTGGAGACCACCAAGGCCACTGGATCCGAGCGACACATGGCCGGACGTTGGACCAACCGCATGCTCCGCAGATGCAACATGAGCTTGCGCCGGCAGGAATGGGAAAACACCGGTGGCCAGGTCATGGTCGTGCTGCAGGGGCTGACCACTGCGCTGGTGTTCTGGGTCTGCGGGCGCGCGGTGCTGGCCGAACGCATGACCGTGGGGGAGCTCGTGGCGTTCCTGGCCCTGCAGGAAATGTTCCTGTGGCCGTTGGAGTCCCTGCTGGCCGCCATCACGCAGATCCAATACCTGCGCAGCAATCTGCGCCGTTTGGACGATGTCCTGGATACGGTCCCGGAACGTTCGGGTAGCTTGCGCCTGGAGCGGTTCGAGGGCTCCGTCACCCTGGAAGGCGTGAGCTTCAGCTATGGACCCCAAGTCGAAAAGACCCTGGACCGGATCGATCTGGCCATCGCGCCCGGCACCAGGATCGCCCTGGTCGGCCCTTCCGGGGCAGGCAAATCCACCCTGGCCCGGGTCCTGGCGGGCCTGCACGTCCCCACCGAAGGGCGTGTTCACTTCGACGGCTTTGACATGGAACAACTCAACCTCGCCCACCTGCGCAGGCGGATCGGGGTGGTCCTGAAGGAGACGTTCCTGTTCGACGATACCATCCGGGCCAACGTAGCCCTGCATGATCCTTGCCTGCCCATGGGCGCCCTGACCGAGGTGGCGCGCCGGGCCTGCCTGACGGAGGTGATCGAAGCCCTGCCCCAGGGCTGGGAAACCCGGATCGGGCCGGACGGGCGGCACCTTTCCGGCGGGCAGCGGCAACGGCTGAGCCTGGCCAGAGCTCTGGTCCACCATCCCGCCATCTTGCTCCTGGACGAGGCGACCAGCGCCCTGGATCCGGCCACGGAAGCGCGGGTGCATGACAATCTGGCGGAGTTGCCCTGCACCCGTATCACCATCGCCCACCGGCTGGCCACGGTCCGCGATGCCGACCGGATCCTGGTGCTGGACCATGGGCGGATGGTGCAGGAAGGCCCTTACGACATCCTGGCCCAGGCGCCGGGGTTGTTCCGTGATCTGCTGCGGTCCTTCGAGGGCGCGGGTGCCTGAGCCGACCCCGCTCGATTCCCGCGATGCGCTCTTGCGCCTCCTGACCCTGCGCGGCGTCGGCTCGGCCGGCCAGGTCCTGGGCGACCGCATCGGCCCCACCGCCGGAGCCCAAGACCTGACCGAGGCCCTGCGCTGGGCGGGGATTCCGGCCCGCGTGGTCGAGGCCGGTGCGGTTGACCTGCCGCGTTTGGACTGTCCGACCCTGGTCCAGGCCCGGAGCGGTGGCTGGTTCGTCCTGAGGGCAGCCGGGAAGGCCTGGCTTGACCTGGAAGGCTCCGAAGGTCCCATACGCTCAAGCGGGACGGTGGTGGGCGGCTCGGCCCTGGACCTCACCCCCCTGCTCCCCGACGCCAAGACCTTCTGGGGCCGGATCGGGCTGCAACTCCTGGCGCACCGTAGATCATTCATGTTTTTGTTGCGGGCCAGCTTGCTCAGCCAGATCCTTGCCCTGGCCGTGCCGGCCGCCACCCTCCTGGCCGTTGATCGGGCTCTGCCCGACGCCGCCCATTCCCTCCTGGCCCTCACCGCCGCCGGGATCGTTGCGGCCACCCTGTTCCAGGCCTGGACCGGTTGGCTCCGCCAGCAGGCGGCTTTGCACCTGGAGATGGCCCTCGAGGCCTCGGCCCAGCGGACCCTGGTGGAACACATCCTGCACCTTCCCTACCTGGTGCTGTCCCAGGCCAGCCGCGCGGATCTGCTCCAGGCCTTCTACGGCCTCGAGAGCGCTCGGGTCCTCATGACCAGTAGCACCCTTGGGGCTGTGATGGACGGGCTGTTCGTCATCACCTACCCGGTCTGCCTGGCCCTGCTCTTCCCGGCCGGGGCTGGCTTGGTGGTGCTTGCGACTCTGCTGGAGGCCGCGCTCACCCTCCTGGTCGGGCGGCTCCTGGTCCGGGTTCAGCACCAGGAGATCATAGTGGCGGCACGCCAGCGGGACCTGCTGGTGGAAACCATCCAAGGCGTGGCCACACTTAAGGGAGCCGGCGCCGAGCAGCAGGGACTGGACCGTTGGCTGGCGTGGCTGGACCGACAGTTGGCCCTGGGCCTCACCATCGAGCGCATCGGACTGTGGCAGGGCGTGATCCTGGGGTTTGTGCACCAGGGGATCAGCTTGGCGGTGCTGGTCTGGGGCGGGTTCAGAGTCCTGGATGGGGCCCTGAGCGTCGGACAGTTGCTGGCCTTCGCCCAGCTGAGCGGGGGATTCCTGGAAGCCGTGCAGGGCCTGGTCCATGCCTACCTCAGCCTGCTCCAGATTCGGCCGAGCCTAGCCAAAGGGATCGCCTACATGGCCATGCCTGGCCCCCAGGTGCCGGCGCCCGAAGGTCCCGACGGTGGCGATGGAACGCTGGCACTGGAGGACGTCTGGTTCCGATACGGCCCGGACCACCCATGGGTGCTCAAAGGCTTCTCGCTCCGCCTGGAGCCGGGCGAGAAACGGTGGTTGCACGCACCTTCGGGCGGCGGCAAGACCACCCTCCTGCGGCTCGCCTCCGGCCTGCTGGAGCCGGAGCGCGGCCAAGTCAGCCTGAACGGCCGCAAATCCGCCGCCGTCCGCAACCAGGTGTTCTACATGCCTCAGTTCGTTGACCTCTATGGCGGCAGCATCAAAGAAAACCTGCGGATCCTTTCCGGGCAGGCAGACTGGGAGCGCATCCTGGCCGCCGCCCGGGAGTCGGGACTGGACGATTGGGTCCGGACCTTGCCCATGGGTTACGACTCCATCCTCCCCTCCGGCGGCGGCAACCTGAGCGGGGGCCAGAGGCAGCTGATCGTCTTGACCGCCATCATGGCCACCCGCCGGAGGATCCTGCTCATGGACGAGGCCATGGCCAACCTGGACGGTCTGCGCCAGAGGAGAATCCTGGAAAGCCCCTGGTTCCGCGACAAGACCATTCTCTACGCCAGCCACCGGAAAGGGTTTCACGGTGAAGACACGGAAATTCCGCAAAATCGGGATTGGGCCTGCGCTGACGATGGGCCCAATCAACAGCGCCTCTAGTGACCTCACCCTGAATCGGTCATCTTGAACGCAAAGAGACCAAGGAAAGGTAGATAGCCTTGCGCAATTCCCGGGCAATTGTCCCATAACTGGAGTGCCCGCTTGGCATTTCAGTGACTGGCAGGCTTCCGAGCCACGGATGTGAATGGAGACCGTGGTAGACCACAGCGCCGGTGGGCGCTGACCTTCGGGATCTGATGATGCCCAGGTGCGCGCACAAGCTCTCATCGTGCCGAGGAGCCCGAATCAGGGGCGAACCATGGGGCGAACCACATTCTTAACTTTTCAGCATTCCAGGGCACTTATGGACACACTCGGAAACGCCTCAGCACTGTTCGAACTTCTCACAATCATCTTTAAACATTGTAAATAAACATGATTTGATATCGAGTCATGGCCTGACGCATGAATATCGCTCGAACTTGAACATGTCCAGTCATTCGCGTAAGTCATTCATTTCCGGAGCACCAGGGCGGCGATGTCCGGGAAGTGTTCCGTGTAGTCCCCGAAGATCTGCATCATGAAGGCGTTGGGCTCCAGTTTGCTCCAGGTGATCTTCTCCTTGCCCCCGGCGCCGGAGTAGGAACCGAAGCTCATGGGGGACGAGTGGATCTCGATGAATCCGGCCCAGGGGCGGATCAGGGACTCTTGTTTTTCCGTAGTTTCGTCGGCCAGGTAATCCTTCTTCAGGTGCGGGACCACGCAGATGGGGAAGTCACCGGCGATTCCCCCGCCCAGTTGGAGGAAGGCCAGCCCTTCCCCCCTGGCGTGCTCCAGGTACCACTCGGCCAGGCGATGCATGTAGCGGAAGGAGTGGTGGACCACCTCCGGGCTGATGGGATGCTCCTGGGCATACCTGGAAAGGAGGGGATGACTGCCGCCATAAGTGTAGTAGGAAAAGATGTTGCCCATGGTGGAGTCCTCCGCCCCGCCCACGCAGACTTCCACCCCTTCCTTCCAGGCCCAGTAGAGCCAGCAGTCGTCCAGGTTGGCGCCCGGATCGACCGGGATGAGGTTGCGCTCGAACAGTTCGAAGAAGTACTCATGCCAGAACCGGGGCCTGCCCTGTTCCTGGGCCTCACGCCAAAGCATCTCGAAGGCGGGCAGCACCACCCGCACCGATTCCTCCTCGGGCAGGAAGGTGTCCGTGATCCTGCGGAAGCCCTTGTGATCGAGCTCCTTCTCCTCCTGGGCGGTGAGTTCCAGGTAATCCGGGATGTAGGCGTAATGGGAGTGCGCCACCAGACGGTACAGGCTCTCCTCGAGGTTGGCGCCTGAGACGGAGATGCCGGCGATCTTCCCGGCGCGGATCAGTTCGCTGATGGTGATCCCCATCTGCAAAGACGACCCCGCCCCGGCCATGGTGAGGAAGATCTTGCCGCCCCGGTCGCAATGCCCGCGCAGCCAGAGCCCCGCGTCGACCGTCTTGCCGCCGTTGCAATGGCGCTTGGTCCTGGCGAGGAAGTTGGAGACCGGGGTCGAGGGGTCGTCATGATAGTTCCGCTCGCCGAGCACGATCTTGTCGCGCAGGGAGGGAGTAAGGGTCTCAAGCTTGTTCATGGTCTCTCCAGGATTCAGGGTGCGGCCGTCCGGGACAGAGCCCTCCCCTAAAGATTGTGGGACATTTCCCTTCGCCCCGCCACGGATGGCCGGGGTTTCCTGGACCCGCCGGGTCCTGCCGGCCGCCCCCCTTCATTCTCAGGCCTGGGCCAGCTCGCGCAGCATCTGACCCAGAATGTTGCCGGCCGTGATCCGGCGGTAATGGCCGGTGGAGCGGAGGTCGTCGATGGGGCTGATGTCATCCATCAGGGCGGCCTGGGCTTCCCGGATGGGCAGCGCGGCAAGGGGCTGGCCTGGTTTTCCGCCCGGGGATCATGATGCTTTGCCGCCTCCGAGCATTCCCATGGCATCATGGGCTTCCATTCCTTGATCTGTTGACCCAGGTTTCCGGCCAGTCAAAATACCTTCAACGCCAGCCCTGTGGTGGACCATCCCCATGCGAATCGCCCTGCTCTCGCTCCTGCCCAGTCTCCTCTGCGCCCAGCTCCCCCCGGAGCCGGCATCCATCCAGGTCTTCCAGGCCACCGCGCAGGCCGTGCGCAGGGGCGGGACCGTGACCCTGCGCTGGTCCGTGGCCGGCACCGACCGGGTGCGGCTGGAACCCCTGGGGCAGGATCTGCCCTCCCGGGGCGAACTCACCCAGCCGGTGAACGGCCGCACCGTCTTCTGGTTGCATGCGACCAACCTGCGGGGGGGACAGAGCATGCCCCTGGTGGTGGAACTGCTGCCCGATGATCAGGCCTTCCCCAATCTGAACGGCGTCCAGCCATTGCCCGCGGTGGCGCCGCCGGTCCCCGCCGCGCCGGCGCTCCTGCACGTCCCCATCCCGGCCCTGGCGGCGCTGCCGCCCAAGCGGCGCCTGGTCCGCCGGTCCGGGCCCCGCCCAGCCTGGATCCAGTTCGCAGCCATGGTGAATCCCCGGTACATCGGCAAACTGCAGCGAAAGCTGCTGCGGACCGCCGCCACCGAGGCAACCCTGGTGTCCAAGCCCCGGCGCTCGGGCGCGCCCATGCAGTTCATCCGGAGCGGCCCCTTCACCAACGTCCAGGCGGCGCGCCGCCGGTTGCGGGAATTGGCGCCCGTGATGGCGTCCCTGCAGCTTCGGCCGATTATCATCACCGGCCCGGGGCCCTTGAACGCCCCTGCCCATTTCGAGGTTGCTAGCGTCCGGGACCCGGCGTCCTGAGGGCCTCGGCCACCAATGCTTCCTGCTCCTGCTTGAACACCCCATGGGAACCCGGGGCAGGGCTGGCGAGTTCCCGGCGCCCGATGTAGCCGAGCGGGTGCCGGACGCCCTCCACCTTGCCGTCCAGAAACTGTTCCCGCACGAAGCGCCAGGCTCCCATGGTGCGCGGCTCTTCCTGCACGAAGACCAGCTCGGCATCCGGGGGGTAGGCGGCCAGGATCCGCCCCAGTTCGGCGCCGGGGAAGGGATACAACTGCTCCAGGCGGACCATGGCCACCCCGGGAGCCTCCAGGGCGGACCGGGCGGCCAGCAGGTCGTAGACCACCTTCCCGTTGGCCAGGATCACCCGGCGGACCGAGGCTCGCCGGGAAGCCTCGGCGAAGGCTTCGTCGTCCATGACCGGCAGGAAAGCGCCATGCACCAGGTCGTCCATGGAGGAGATCGCCCTGGGATTCCGCAGCAGGCTCTTCGGGGTCATGACGACCAGGGGTTTGCCCGGTTTCCCCTGGGCCTGCCGGCGCAGGAGGTGGTAGTACTGCGCGGGGGTGGAGGGGTTCGCCACCCTGAGGTTGTCCTCGGCGCAGAGGGAGAGGAAGCGCTCCAGGCGGGCGGAGGAATGTTCCGGTCCCTGTCCTTCCTGGCCATGGGGCAGGAGGAGCACCAGGCCGCTGGACTGGTTCCACTTCTGCTCCGAGCCCGCGAGGAACTGGTCGATGACCACCTGGGCGCCGTTGGCGAAATCGCCGAACTGGGCTTCCCAGAGCACCAGGGTGGATGGATCCGCCACGGAGTAGCCGAACTCGAAAGCCAGGACGGCGTTCTCGGATAGCAGGCTGTCCATCACCTCGAAGGCCGCCTGTGCGGGGGCCAGCGTGTTCAGGGGCAGCAGCTCGCGCCCGGTGTGATAGTCGGCCAGGACCGCGTGGCGCTGGCTGAAGGTGCCCCGTCCGGAATCCTGCCCCGAAAGCCGCACCGGAACCCCGTCCAGCAGGCACATGCCGAAGGCCAGCATCTCCGCGCCGGCCCAGTCGATGCCGGTCTGGGGATCCGCATAGGCGGCCCTGCGCTGCAACAGCGGCCGCAGCTTGGGATGGACCTCGAAGCCTGCGGGAACGGTGGAGACCGCCCCCACGATGGCCAGGAGGCGCGTCCGCAGCTCGTCCTCCCCCGGCCGGGCCACGGCCGGCTGGGCCGGAGGGGCGTCCCCGGGGGAGGTCGGCCCGGGGGCCGGGGGGCGGGAGGTGTTTTCCAGCCGCTCCTTGGCCGCGGCCCAGAGCGCCTCGACATCAGCCGGAAGGCAGACCCCATCGCGGACCAGCTGGTCGCCGTAGAGCCGGGCCACGGGGGCATGTTCCTTGATCTTCTGGTACAGCAGGGGCTGGGTGTAGCTGGGCTCGTCACCCTCGTTGTGTCCGTACCGGCGGTAGCAGACCATGTCCAGGACCACGTCCCGGTGGAACTGCTGCCGGTAGTCCATGGCCAGGTCCACGACCTGGGCGATGGCGTCGGGATCGTCGCCGTTCACATGGAAGACGGGCGCCTGGATGCCCTTGGCGGTATCCGTGCAATAGGGCGAAGAGCGCGTGTCGACGGGATTGGCCGTGAAGCCGATCTGGTTGTTCACCACCACGTGCACCGTGCCGCCGGTGCGGTAGCCGTGGAGCTGGGACATGTTGAGGGTCTCGGCCACCACGCCCTGGCCCGCGAAGGCCGCGTCCCCGTGCAGGAGGACGGCGAGCACCCGTTCGTGCCCGGCATCGCCCAGCCGCTGCTGCCTGGCCCGGACCATCCCCTCCACCACGGGATCGACGGCCTCCAGATGGCTGGGATTGGGGGCCACGGTCAAGGCCAGGGTCTGCCCTCCCCTGGCGCGGTGGAAGCCGGTGGCGCCCAGGTGGTACTTGACATCCCCCGAGCCATGGGTGGATTCCACATCCACCACATCCTCGAACTCATCCAGGATCCGGGACACAGGCTTTCCCACCGTGCAGGCGAGCACCGTCAGGCGCCCGCGATGGGGCATGCCCAGCACCGCCTCCTGGATGCCCAGCCCGGCCGCGCGGTCCAGCAGCCGGTCCATGAGGGGTATGGCCGCCTCGCCGCCCTCCAGGGAGAACCGTTTGTGGCCGACGTACTTCCTGTGGAGGAAGGTTTCAAAGGCTTCAGCTTCCACGAGCTTGCCGAGGATGCGGCGGCGCTCTTCCGGGGTGAGGTCAGCCCGGTTCCGGGTGGATTCCATGCGATCCATGAGCCACCGCTTCTGGACCGGGTCCTGGATGTGCATGAACTCGGCGCCGATCTTGCCGCAGTAGGTCTGACGCAGCACCTCGAGGATCTCCCGGAGGGTGGCGTCCTCGCACCCGCCCAGGCCGCTGGTGAGGAACCTCCGGTCAAAATCCCAGAGGGTGTAGCCGAAGGTCGCCGGATCCAGTTCGGCATGGTAGAGGGCGGCGCCTGAACCCAGGGGATCCAGGTTGGCCACCAGGTGGCCCCGGACCCGATAGAAGTTGATGAGCGACAGGATCTTGGCCTGCTTCTCCACGGACGAGCCATTGTGGCCGCCGAAGGGCGACGGACTGGAATCCTTCTCCCACCCCAGGGGCCGGTGCGGCACCTGGAGGTCGGCGAAAATCCGCTCGTAGAATGGGTTCGCCCCCTGCAACAGATCCTGGAGGGTCGAGAGGAAGGCGCCCGACTCGCCCCCCTGAATGATGCGGTGGTCGTAGGTCGAAGAAACGTTCATCACATGCGCCACCCCCAGTTCCGCCAGGGAGGCATCGGACATCGCCGCGAATTCCGCCGGGTGCCCCATGGCGCCCGTGGCGATGATCGATCCCTGGCCCCGCATCAGCCGGGGAGCCGAACCGGTGGTGCCCAAGGTGCCAGGGTTGGTGAGGGTGATGGAGGTTCCCAGGAAGGCCTCCGGCTCGATGCTGCCCTTCCGGGCCTTCTCCACGAGGCTGTCGAAGACGGCGACGAAACGGCTGAAGTCGAGGGAGTCGGCCCCCTTGATGTTGGGGACCACCAGGGAATGGGTTCCGTCCCGGCGCGTGACGTCCACGGCGATGCCCAGATTGATGACCTTCTTCCGGATCCGGACCGGGCGGCCTTCCCGCAGGGCGAACGCGTCGTTCATCCCTGGATGCTTTTCCAGGGCGCGCACCACCGCCCAGGCCACCAGGTGGGTGAAGGATATTTTCCGGAGGCCCATCACCTCCCGGTGGCGGTTGAGGATGCGGCGGTTCTCCTCCATCACGTTGACCGGGATCACCCGGTTCGACACGGCTGTGGGGATCTCCAGGGAAGCTTCCATGTTGCGCACGAGGGTGGCGGCGGGACCGGTGATGGGGACTTCCTCTCCCGGGCCGTCGGGCCCCGGAACGACTGGCGCCGAGGGGCCCGCGGCCGGCGGCGGCGGTGCCCCGGGCTGGTGCTCCAGTGCCGCGAAGATCCTGCGCCAGCTTTCGTCCACCGAATCCGGGGCCTGCCGGTACTGGGCGAGCCGTTCGAAGGCATAGCCCGCATTGGGCCCGAAGGCATCAATCAAGGCATTCATGGACGGATCGCTCATGATCACTCCTGGGTCCAGGCCCATTCTGCCAGGACGGGGAAGCCCATGCGGACCTGACCCGAATGAAAGGATTGCATATTCAAATTGAATGGATCCGTTGGCCCAGGACGGCGGGTCTGATCAATAAGCGCTAAAAATATTAACTTTGTTAACGGTATGGAAAATGCTTCTCCAGGGATTCTTGCCGGTCCTCCAGCCAGCGCAATGGAAAGGAACCCACAATGAATCCTGCTCCCCTCAAACGAGTCGCCTTCCTGGGCACCTTTCTGCCTCGCCTATGCGGGATCGCGACCTTCACTCATGATCTTTGCGAAGCGGTGGCCGGCGCGGCGCCGGAGTCTGATTGCTTCGTCTGCGCGGTGAATGATCACCATGGAGGGTATGCCTACCCGCCGCGCGTGTGCTTCGAACTGGACCAGCAGAACCTGGATTCCTACCTGCACACGGCGGATTTCCTCAATGCCTGCGACGCGAAGGTGCTCAGCGTCCAGTTCGAATTCGGCATCTATGGCGGACCGGCCGGAAGCCACCTGCTCACTCTGCTCAGGAACCTGCGGATGCCGGTGGTGACGACGCTGCACACGGTGCTGCGCGAGCCGGATGGCGAACAGCGGAAGGTCATGGACGAACTGGCGCGCCGCAGCGATCGCCTGGTGGTGATGGCCCGGAAAGGTGCGGAGATCCTCCAGGAGACGTACGGGGTCCCCGCCGCGAAGGTGGACATCATTCCCCACGGCATTCCGGACATGCCATTCCTCGATTCCAGCCATTTCAAAGGCCAGTTCGGGCTGGAGGGGCGCCAGGTGCTGTTCACCTTCGGCCTGCTCGGGCCGGGCAAGGGCATCGAACACGTCATCGAAGCCATGCCGGAGATCGTGCGGCGGCATCCTGACGCGGTCTATGTCGTGCTGGGGGCGACCCATCCCCATCTCCTCGCCCGGGAAGGTGAACGCTATCGCCAGAGCCTGGAGCGGATGGCCGACCGGCTTGGGGTCAAGGAGCACGTGATCTTCCACAACCGGTTCGTCGCCCTGGACGGCCTCAAGGCGTTCATCGGCGCCACGGACGTCTACCTGACGCCCTACTTGAACGAGGCCCAGATCACCTCAGGCACCCTGGCCTATGTGTTCGGGGCCGGCAAGGCCGTGGTTTCCACGCCCTACTGGCACGCCCTGGAACTGCTGGCAGAGGGCCGGGGCACCCTGGTGCCCTTCCACGACCCCCGGGCGATCGCCGCGGGGGTGCTGAGCTACCTCGGTGATCCGGAGCGCATGCGGGCGACCCGTGAACGGGCCTACCTGATGGGACGCGGCATGCTTTGGGCCGCGGTGGGGCAGCGCTACCTGGACTCCTTCCGCCGCGCCCGGATGGATCGGCCGTCCGAGTCCTGGATCCGGGAACTCGTGCCTGCGAGCGTAAGAGGTACCCGCAACCACATTCGGAATTTGCACGAGCGTCCATCACCACGAGGAGGGACGCCATTCATGGGCAGCGGAGCCAATACTGTCTGTACAAGCATTGACAGACCCGCCAGTTTGAATATAATTTCAAGAAGAGGCGGCTATGGCGCGAACCGCAGCGATGCATACGGACGGAAGTAGGATCACGGATTACATCAGCCTAGGAGCCTGACCAAGTAAAGG
>PLUC01000137.1 GCA_003165415.1 Holophagaceae bacterium | reverse complement strand
GACCTAGACGAGGTTCCAGCATGGGCAACGCAGCCGTCCTGCCACCCCCCTCCGTTCCCTGGTGGAAGGAGATCAACCGGAACCAGTGGTATGCCCTGATCGCCGGCAAGTTGGGCTGGATGCTGGATGCCTTCGACGTGATGCTCTACGTCTTCTGCCTGAAAGTGATCATGGACGAGTGGCACCTGAATCCGGCCACCGCGGGGTTCATGGTGACGGTGACCCTGTTCGCGTCCTCCTTCGGCGGGATCGTGTTCGGGGCGGTGGCCGACCGCTGGGGCCGCAAGAAAGCCCTGATGGCCACGGTGCTGATCTTCTCGGTCTGCTCCGGCCTGTCCGGGCTGTCCCAGAACCTGCTGGAGCTGGCCATCGCCCGCACCATCCTTGGCCTGGGCATGGGCGGCGAATGGGCCTCCGGCGCGCTGCTGGTGTCCGAGACCTGGCCGGCCAAGCACCGGGGCAAGGCCATCGGCCTCATGCAGGGCGGCTGGGCCATCGGCTACATCCTCGCCGCCATCGCGGCCGCCACCATCCTGCCCAGGTTCGGCTGGCGGGTGATGTTCTTCCTGGGCATCATCCCGGCCCTGTTCATCTTATGGGTGCGCACCAGGGTCGAGGAGCCCGAAGTCTGGGTGAAGCAGCACAAGAAGGAGAAGGCGGACCCCAAGACCAAAGGCAGCTTCTGGCAGATCTTCCGAATGGACCTGCTGCGCTACACCCTCATCAGCACCCTGATCTCCACCTTCGTGATGTTCGCCTACTGGGGCCTGTTCTCCTGGCTGCCCAGCTTCCTGGGCTCCCCCGTCGCCAAGGGCGGCGCCGGCCTCTCCATTGTCCGCGCCCCCATGTGGATGATCCCCCTGATGATCGGCGCCTACTTCGGCTACATCTCGTTCGGCTTCATCGCCGACAAGTTCGGCCGTCGCCCCACCTTCGCCGCCTACCTGATCCTCTCCGCGGTCTTCGTCTTCCTGTTCGGCAACACCCGCAACGCCACCGCCCTCATGATCATGGGCCCCTTCCTGGGGTTCTTCGGCTCGGGTTACTACAGTGCCTTCGGCGCCTTCATCTCCGAACTGTTCCCCACCCGCGCCCGCGGTTCGGCGGTGGGCTTCTGCTACAACACCGGGCGCATGGTCAGCGCCCTGGCCCCCACGGTGATCGGCTTCTTCGCCATGAAGTTCGGCGTGGGCGCCGCCCTGACCTTCACCGCCATCGCCTTCCTGCTGGCCGCGGCCTCCATCTTTTTGCTCCCCGAGACCGCCGGAACCGAGTTGACCTAGTGGGCAGCGGTTGAGGGTGATCCGGCCAGACCGTGGAAGGTGCCAGGGTGGGCCTCGACGTAGCTTTGGATGGTCAACGGAGTTATGAGGCAGCTGTGACTTGATGGAAGCGCTCCCGCTGCAATGGCCTTGGCTGTTGCTTCCTCCAGGTGGGACGCTTCGGGGCCCAGGGCCTCGAAATGCATCACGTCGTATCTGTTGTTGACCATGACGGTTTTCCTTGTGGAGAGATACGCCGGCCTGATCCAGGCCATCTGGAGCCGGTCGTGACCGTCAGGCCCGAACCTCACTCGCCGCCGCGGTGGCCGCGGTCTTCTTGACCTTCACGGTGAAGAAGGTGACGAATACCGCGATGAGGCATGCGCCGGCTAGGCTGTAGAGTCCCCCCGAGTAGCTGTTGGTGGAATGCTTGGCCAGGCCGATGAGGTAGGGCCCCACGAATCCGCCGAGGTTGCCCAGCGAGTTGATCAGGGCGATGCCCGCGGCGGCGCCGGCTCCAGTCAGATAGGCGGACGGCAAGGGCCAGAATGGGCCCTTGCAGCCCATGATGCCCACCGAAGCCACGCAGATGAGCATCAGGGCGGTGATGCCGTTGCCCAGGTAGCCCGCCATGCCGAGGCCGCCGGCGATGAGCAGGAGGCAGACGATCAAGTGCCACTTGCGCTCCTTGAAATGATCAGAGGATTGGCCGATCGCAAGCATGCCGATGATGCCGAAGAGGTAGGGGATCGCCGACATGAACCCGGTCTGGGTGGTGGAGAAGCCCAGGGCCTTGATCATCTGGGGCAGGAACATGGAGATGCCCAGGTTGCTGCCGGTGGCGGCGAAGTAGACGAACCCGAACAGCCAGGTGACGGGATTCTTGAAGGCCTCCCAGATGCCCGGCTTGGCCACCGAGTCGATCTTCTCGGCATCGATGACCAGTTCCCGGGTGATCCATGCCTTTTCCTCCTGGCTCAACCAGATCGCTTTGGTTGGATTGTCGGGCAGGTACAGCAGGACGGCGAAGCCGCCCAGCAGGGCGGGCAACCCTTCCAGCAGGTAGAGCCACTGCCAGCCACGCAGGCCCGCCATGCCGTTGAAGTGCTGGAGGATCCAGGTGGAGACGGGCGCGCCGATCGCCAGGGAAATGGGAATGGCCAGCATGAACCGGGAGATGATCCTGGCCCGGTAGCGGGCGGGGAACCAGTAGGTCAGGAACAGGATGACCCCCGGGAAGTAGCCGGCCTCCGCGGCGCCCAGGATGAAGCGGATGCTCAGGAAACTCGTGCCGCCCTGGACGAAGGCCATGGCGGCGGCGGCGATGCCCCAGGAGAACAGGATGCGGGCGATCCATCTGCGGGCGCCGAACCGGACCATCGCGATGTTGCTGGGCACTTCGAAAACGCAGTAGCCGATGAAGAAGATCCCCGCGCCCCAGCCGTAGATGTAGGGGTTGAGCCCGATCTCCTTGTTCATGGTCAGCGCGGCGAAGCTGACGTTCACCCGGTCCAGGTAGGACACGACATACAGGAATATCAGGAAGGGGATCAGCCTCAGATTCAACTTGCGCATGATCTGTTGCTCTACGATCTGCGACATTGCTCCCCCCATGGATCGGGTCAGAACCGGCAATCACCTAGGCACTTGGATTCGAATGGAATAGCTTAACGGGCACCCGATCAGACATTGAAGCGGAAATTGATCACGTCACCGTCGTGGACGACATATTCCTTGCCCTCGCTCCGCAGCTTACCCGCCTCCCGGCACTTGGCCTCGCTTCCCAGGCGGACCAGGTCCTCCCAGTGGGCCACTTCGGCCCGGATGAAGCCGCGCTCGATGTCGGAGTGGATCTTGCCGGCCGCCTTGGGGGCGGTGAGGCCCCGCCGGATGGGCCAGGCGCGGCACTCGTCCTCCCCGGCCGTGAGGAAGCTGATGAGGTCCAGGAGGGCGTAGGCTTCGCGGATGAACCGGGCGATGGCCGGCTCAGCCAGGCCCAGGGACGCCACGAACTCCCGCTGGTCCTCGGGGGACATCTGGGCGATGTCCATCTCCACCTGGCCGGCCAGGACCACCAGGCCAAGCCCCGCCCCGCGGGCGTGGCGCGCCAGGTCCTCCGGCGCGGGAACGGCCGCCTGGTCCTCGGGGACGTTCAGGACGAGCAGCAGGGGCTTCTGGGTCAGGAAACGGTACCCCACGAGCGTCCCCCAGGCTTCGGGGGAGATCCCATCCAGGCGGCGCAAGGGCGTGCCGGCCTCCAGGGCGGCCTTGAGGGTGCCCAGGAGTTCGGCCTCGCCGGTCTTCGCCTTCTCTTTGGCGAGCCGCTCCAGGCGCTTCTCGATGAGGATGAGGTCGGCCAGGTTCATTTCGTCCTCTAAGCCCTTGGCCTCGGCGAGGGGGTCGGGGGCCTCCCCCGCGGCGCCCGTGAAGCCCCGGACCACCTGGCACAGGGCATCCACCTCGCGCATGGCCCGAAGGGTCGTCTCGTCCAGGCTCTGGCCCTGGCTGCCTGCGGAGGCCGCGGCCACGTCGCAGAAGGTGATCTCGGCCAGGGTGCTCTTCTTGGGGCGGTAGAGGCCCGTCAGGGCCTTGACCCGGTCGTCGGGCACCTTGACGGTCCCCAGGTTGGTCTTGCCGCGCGCCGCGCCGAAGCCGGTCTCGGCCGAAAGCCCCGTGAGCGCGTTGAACACTGTGGTCTTGCCGCTGCCTGGGAAACCGACCAACCCTATTTTCATAGACTTCCTCGCAAAGGACCGAACGCGCGATTCGGCGATGACGTAACCCTTCCCATGATCCAGACCGGCAGGAGCGCGAACCTGCCCGCTTCCAAAGGACTTCGGCGCTGACGGGGCCGGCCGCGGGAACATGGACTTGAATGCCATTATAGAGAGAACCCTGGGTTCGTGGGGGAGGGGTCGCGTTCGCCGTGAATCCTTTACCCCTAGTCCTGTCCCGACGGTCTCGATCGAACTGAATGAGCTTCAATATCATTTCAGCTTGAAAGGTGCGCATCCCCCATAGCGCGTCGGGTCCAACCTCTTGGAAGTATTATTGTTAATTATTGGTCCGAAATGTGCTTTCAAGTCCATCGACCCGGCCGTGCCGGTTCCCACTGGAGATGCACCATGACCAAACTCAGCATTCTGCTCATCGCGGCTGTCCTTGCCTGCCCGACCTTCGCCACGGAAGCCAAGGCGCCCGTGAAGGCCGCTCCCGCCCCCCTGTTCATGATCGCCCAGAACACCAGCACCGACACCACCACCACCGAGACCACTGTTCCCAAGCAGAAGGCCAAGAAGGCGAAGAAGACCACCACCACCTCCACCACCACCACCCCTGAGGGCACTTCCACCACCACCACCAAGACCAAGACCCCCAAGAAGGCAGCCAAGCCGGCGCAGAAGGTGAAGACCACCACTTCCAACACCACGACGACCCCCTGATCGCCCTGCCCGCCGACCCCGCGAAAGTAATCAGACCGTAGCTCTTGAGCTTGCGGTACAGGGTCACCGTCCCGACCTTCAGCTGCCGGACTGTGTGCGTCAGGTTGCGACCTCGGGAATCAAACTGTTGCTACCATCTCACCAGAGACTGGAGCGCAGGCACCATGGACCCCAAACCGGTGGAACTCCCGTTCAGAGGTGGGAACAAGGGGCCCGGTCTCTTCAGGAGTTGGCCCATCCGCCGCAAGTTGCTCGCCGCCTTCCTGGTGGTCTTCGCGGGCACGTTCCTGGTGAACGGCCTGGCGGCGCGTCTGCTTCTGGGGCGGATCGTCCAGCGTCAGTTCGAGCAGGAGCTTGAGACCAGGACGACGGCCCTGCAGGACCTTGTGAGGGCTGCCGTCGACGCCTCCGCGATCAGCTACTTGCGGGGCATCGCCGAGAAGAATGGCGAAATCATGGCCTCCATCTATGCCCGGGTCCAGGCCGGGGAGATGGACGAGGCCGCAGCCAAACGGATGGCGGCGGAGATCCTTCTGGCCCAGAGAATCGGCGAATCTGGCTACATCTACGTGGTGGATGGGCGAGGGATCATCCGGATCCACCCGAAGGCCGAGCTTCGGGGAGCGGATCTCTCAGGGCAGGCTCTCATCCAGGAGCAGATCCGGCGGCCCCTGGGCTACCTGGAATACCCGTGGGCAAACCCGGGAGAAGGCAGCGCGAAGCCCATGGCTTTCTACATGGCCTTCTTCCAGCCCTGGAACTGGATCATCACCGTATCGGCCTGCCGGGACGAGTTCCGCCAGTTCGTCAAGACTTCGGACTTCAGGGACCAGATCCTGGCGCTCCGCTTCGGAGCAACGGGGTACCCATTCCTGATGGATACCCAGGGCAACCTCCTCGTCCACCCCGACCTGGAGGGCAAGAACATCCTGGAGTTGAGGGACGCCGCGGAGAAACCGTTCATCCGCGAACTCCTGGCGAAAAAGAGCGGGCGCCTCACCTACCTCTGGAAGGACCCCGGAGCATCCACGGCGCGGGAGAGGCTCCTCGTGTTCCGCTACCTCCCGGAGATGGACTGGATCGTGGCGTCCTCGAGTTGCCTTGAAGAGTTCTACCTGGCCGGGGCCCAGTTTGCCTGGATAACCGGGGTCATCCTGCTGCTTTCGGCGGCCCTGGCGGGGGCGGCGACCTTTGCCATCAGCCGGGCCCTGACTGGATCCCTCATTGATTTGGCGGAGCGGGTCTCCTGTGTGGGGGAAGGCTCTTTCGATCCCCTGCCCGTGGAGGGAACCGACGAGGTGGGGACCCTGGCGGCCGCCTTCAACGGCTTCCTGGCCCGGATCCAGCGCAGCCAGCATCACCTGGAGGAATCCGAGGGAAGATACCGCCGTCTCTTCGAACAGGCGGTGGAGGGCATTTTCCAGTGCACGCGGGAGGGGCGCTTTCTCACAGCCAATCCGAGCCTGGCCCAGACCCTTGGCTATGGCTCCCCCGAGGAGATCCTGGCCGAAGTTGAGCATATCCGGGAAGATCTGCACCTTGATCCCAGGACCTGGATGGATCTCTGGTGCCGCCTGGATTCCGCGGGCGTCGTGCTGGGTTTCCAGGCGGAATTGCGGCGGCGGGATGGTCGCTCCGTCTGGGTGAGGATCAACGCCCGGGCCGTCAACCAGGGCGGAGCATCAGCTTATATGGAGGGATTCCTCTCCGATATCACGGAGGAGAAGCACCACCGGGAGGCCCTGGTGGAGCAGCAGCGAGTGCTGGAAGACCGGGTGGAGAACCGCACGTCGGAACTGCGCGGAGGTATCGAGCGCCTCGAACGGCACAACGCGGAGGTCGCAGAACTCCACGAGTTCACGGAGATGCTCCAGCTTTGCCAGGACCTGCCTGAGGGCATTCCCATCATCGAGGCATTCCTGCCCCGCCTCTTCTCTGGGGCCGCTGCGGAACTTTTCATCCTGGACCCGATCTCGGAGCTGCTGATGCCCATCACCCAGGGAACCCACGACGAGTTCCCGGTGGAAGCCTGCTGGGCCCTGCGGGAGGGCAAGCCCTACGCAAGGTCCGCGACTGGGAGCCGTCCCCGCTGCGCCCACCTGGAAGGCCTTCCCTCCGGAGACAGCCTGTGCCTGCCGGTCCTGGCGGGCAGGGAGCTCCACGGGCTGATCCAGGTGCTCCCGGCGGGACCGCTGGAGGATGAGCTTCAGCGGTACGGGAAGAACGTGGCGGAACTCCTCGCCATCACCCTCACGACCCTGAAGCTCCGGGTCCGGTTGCGCGAGCAGTCCATCCACGATCCCCTCACGGGACTGTACAACCGACGCTACCTGGATGAGGTCGCACACCGGGAACTGCAGCGCGCCGCCCGGCGGGGACAGCCTGTGGGGGTGGCCCTCTTCGATATCGATCACTTCAAGCGCTTCAACGACGAGCATGGTCATGACGCAGGGGATGCGGTGCTGTTCCAGCTCACGCGCTTCATCGAGTCCAGGTTGAGGGCGGGAGATTTGGCCTTCCGCATCGGAGGGGAGGAGTTTCTCCTCCTGCTGGCCGAGGCCGATCGGGAGGCCACTCTGGCCAAAATGGAAGGGTTCCGACGGGAGGTGGAGACGGATCTGCGTGTGAAGCACGCGCAGCTCAACCTCACCGTGACCATCTCTGCGGGCGTCGCGGCCTTCCCCGGCGACGGGACCTCCCTGGAGGACCTGTTGAAGGCTGCGGACACCGCGATGTACCGGGCCAAGACCATGGGGCGGAACTGCGTCTTTGCCACAGGAGGTTCAGCCCCGGACACGGCTCCGCCGGTCTGAAACGGGTTCTGAAGCTTCAGTCCTCGATGAGGTGGGGCACGAAGCAACTCCCGTTGTCCGTGATGGGTCCGGCGGATTCCCGGATGCCCATGCCCGCGGGCTCGCCGTCCACCACCCAGGGCAACCTGAGCGCGGTTCATCCAAGGCAGAGGTTGAAACGGCCAGAATCGGCATCACCTTCCTGGCAGTCAGGTGCAAAAAAAATAAGCCCCCAAGTTGGGGGCCTCTGCCAGTTTTTTCCGGGTTAGCAGGTTGACCGGTGACAGGTTTTTGGACCTCCCGCCTTCTTTAGGCTCGGTGGCGGTTCACGAGTGATTAATTGTAATGTTTCAGTATTGATGTAGCAACGTACGATCCTCATTTTTGATCCACTTTTCTGACATCTGTGGAACGGTTGACCCAGCCGTCGCACCAGCCAGACCCCGGCCAGCGGCGCCTCAAGCCTTCTTGTCCCGCTCCTGGATGAAGAGGTCGGCGACCTTGAAAGCCATGGTGCAAAGGTCTGCGCTGATGCCGGTCAACGCCTTGCTGGGGGCTTCCGTGGCGCAGGTTGAAACAGCGGCGCAAAGAATCCGGAGGGCGATGTCTTCACGGGTGAGTTTCTTCTCTTCCATGTTGGACTCCAGGGGATGCCAGAATCCTACACCTTTGGCGGGCAACTCTGCGAGCGTCCAGTGGCCTCAGTGGGCTCCGTCCTCCAGGGGCTCCCGGCTCTCCCTGGAGAAGGAGAGGCCAAGGAACAGGCAGGCCAGCACGGTGTAGCCCAGGGTGAACTGGATGGGCACCTGCCGGGCCAGGCCGGAAAGGTGCCAGGGCAGGTAGGCCGCCCCATCGGGCAGGGCCGAATGGACGATGCCAAAGCAGGTCAGCAGGGCGAGGAGGAACAGGTACACGGAGGCTTTGCGCAGATGGCGGTCGATGAGTTCGGCCAGGAAGGCGCCCCACAGCATCGCCGTGAGGATGAAACCGTTCCCCAGGGCCACCGTCACCAGGACTTCAGGCAGGACTTTCCCGCCGGCGGTGAGCAGTTCCTGGAAGCGCTGGACCGGAACGATGTCCGGGGTGCCGAACTTGATGGCCAGCAGCCGGGCCAGGGTGGGGAAGAACGAGAACGCCACGGCCCACATGTGCCGCCGGGGCACCGCCAGGAAGGATTGCACCGTGATGTCCAGGGCCACGAACACCAGGATGGGCGCCAGCACGGCCCGGGGGATGAGCTCCACGAAGAAGGAGACATAGCCCAGGACACCGCCCAGCCCGATGAAGAGGCCCGTGAGCAGCGTGTAGCCGAAGCGCGCGCCCATGCGCTTGTAGGCGGAATGGCCGATGTAGGGCGTGGATTGGGCGACGCCGCCGCAGATGCCCGCCAGGACGGTGGCCACGGCTTCGGCCAGGAGGATGTCCCGGGTGCAGTAGTCATCCCCGGCCACCCGCGCGCTTTCCGTGACGTTGATGCCGCCCACGATGGTGAGGAGTCCGAAGGGAATGGCCAAGGGAAGATACTTCAAGGCAGGCCCCAGGCCCTTCATGAAAAGGAGGGTGGGAACGGGCAGGGCGCAGTGGAGGTGGAAGCTGGGCAGGGACGGGGCCCCTCCCACCAGGCCGGTGTGCCCCAGCGCATAGTAGAGCACCGTTCCCAGCAGCACCGAGGACAGGACCCCCGGGAAATGGCCCGGCAGGCGGATGCGGGCCACCAGCGTATACAGGATCAGGCCAAGGGCCAGCAGGCCGATGAGCGGGATTTCGAAGATGTCCACCAGGGGGATGAGGCCGATCAGGGCGAGCCCGATGCCCGCGAGGGAGCCCAGCAGGCCCGCCTGGGGCACGATGCGCTGCACCCAGGCGCCCAGGAAGGACAGGGCGACCTTGATGAGGCCCACGAACACCATGGTCGCCATGCCGATGTACCAGGTCATCATGGCCGCTTCCCGGCCCGGCAGGCCCTGGGCCTTGAGGCCCAGGAAGGCGGGGCCCAGCACCACCAGGGCGATGCCGATGGTGGAAGGGGTATCCAGGCCAAGGGGCATGGCGGTGACATCCCGTCTTCCCGTCTTCCGGGCAAGGCGCAAGGCCATCCACGTGTAGATCAGGTCGCCGAACAGCACGCCGCAGGCGGTACCGGGGAACATGCGGTTGTAGACGATGTCGGCGGGGAAGCCGAAGCCGAAGATCAGGATGCCCGCGAGGAAGGACAGCACGGTGAGGTTGTCGACCATCAGGCCGAAGAACCCGTTCAGGTCCCCCAGGACGAACCAAGGGGCGCGGTCATGGGCGTGCATGCGTGTCTCCCGGCTGGCAAGGGTGGTATGTCCAGCATACCTTCACCCTTCTCCTACCGGGATAGGGTCTTGGGGCCGGGGGGCCAGGGGAACCACGCCTCGGCGTCGGAATCCCGGCAGCGTTCCCAGGACCTGCCTTCGGTGAAAAGCTCTTCCCGGTCCCGTCCGCATGCCTTGAAGCCGACCAGGCGGTTCTGGGGCTTCGGGGGGGCGGGCATGGGCATCCAGTGGGTGGGGTGGCAGGCGACCTTGAACCCGGACCCGGCATCGTCCCTCAGCCAGAGGTCGCCCTGGAAACGCATGGCGACCGCGAGCATGTCGTCCGAATTGTCCGTGTCGTAGGATCCGCGCCCGATGAGGATCCTCCCATCCTTCGGCGCGGTGTCGATGTCTTGCCACTCACTCATGGTCACCTCATGCTGCATGCATATCCAAGTATGCCTGGATCTCGACCCTCGGGGATCACACCTGTCCTTTGCAGGGTTCAAATTAATGTTTTAATACTTGATCGAGGTGATCCATGAGGGGCCTATGGAAGTGCGCGGCCTTCGCCCTGTTCGCCATCGGTCTCACCGCCCAGGAGCCCAGCCGCGCCGTGCGCGTCCAGAAGGCCGCGGTCCCGCCCGCCGGGCAGGAAACCAGGGTGGCGCTAGTCATCGGCAATGGGGCCTACCAGGCCTCGCCCCTGAAGAATCCGGTGAATGACGCCCGGGCCATGGACGAACCGGGGGTCATCATCGAGCAGTCCCTGAAGGAGGTCTTCGCCGGCGTCAAGCTGGCCTCCCACGGCAGGCAGGAGCCCTGGCAGGAGGGCGGGCTGGAGGGGAACTTCTTCTTCCGCCCCGGGGGCCAGGTTCCCGGGGCCGCGGCGGTGAGCACGCTGCCGCCCCCGCCCGTGGCCGTGGCCCAGGTGGGGGGCCTCCAGGTGTCGGTGAACGCCCCCGATGCCAAGGTCTATGTGGACGGGGCGCTGAAGGGGACGGCGTCGCCGACCTCCGCCTTGAACCTGCCGGACCTGCCCGCGGGGGATGTGCAGGTGCGGGTGGAAGCCCCGGGTTACACCCTGGCCCAGCAGGGGTTCAGCATCGAGCCGGGCCGGTGGACCCAGGCGGAAATCCGGCTGGCGAAAGCGCAGCCGGAGACGCCGCAGATTCCAGTGAACATTCTCCTCCCGGGCGGCGCCCAGGAATCGCGGTTGATCGGCACGGTCTGGCACTTCCAGTGGAGTCAGCCGGAGATTCTCGCCACCCAGTACTTCAGGCTCCTTCGGAACGGCTCCATGGCCTACGGGAAAATGGCGGACCTGAGCGATTCCAAGATCGACGCCACGGACCAGTGGTCCCTCCAGGGTGGAGTCCTGGTGGTGGAATGGAGCGATCGCTATGCCACCGAGCGCTTCACCCTCGGGATCGACTGGCCGGTGGGAACCACCCTGCCCGGCACCATCATCTCGAAGAAATACTCCGGTTTCCGGGATTGCACGCTGACCCGGATCCAGTAGCCCCGCTCAGTTGATGGGAGGAATCCGGCTGCGGTAGGCCAGGGCCACCACCCCGGTGCGGGCGATGGTCTCGATGCCGAAAGGGCTCAGCAGCTGGATGATGGAGTCGATGTGCCGGGCGTTGCCCACCACCTCCAGGATGATGGCGTCCTCGGCCATGTCCACCACCTTGGCGTGGAACACCCCGGCGATCTCGATGATGGACGAGCGGCTTTCGGGCCTGGCGGTGACGGCGATGATGGCCAGTTCCCGGGTGACGGACTCGTTGTACTTCAGGCTGGAGACGTTGATGACGTCCACCAGCTTCTGGCACTGCTTGAGCACCTGCTCCATGATCTTGTGGTCGCCGGTGACCACGATGGTGATGCGGGTGACGTCGGGCCGCTCGGTGATGCCCGCGGTGATGCTCTCGATGTTGTAGCCCCGCCGCGCGAACAGTCCGGCCACGTGGGACAGCACCCCGGCGTGGTTGCGCACCAGGATGGACAGGGTGTACTGCTTGATCTCGGGCTCCGGGTTGGCCATCGCGTCTCCTCGGTCAGTAGCCGATCGTGTCGTTCACGGTTCCGCCGCTGGGGATCATGGGGAACACGTTCTCTTCCTTCTCCACCCTGCAGTCGATCACCACCGGCCCCGGCAGGGCGAAGGCCTTCTCCAGGGTGGCGCGCAGTTCGCCGGGCTCGGTCACCCTGAACGCCTCCACCCCGAACCCCTTGGCCACCATGACGAAGTCGGGGTTGCCGCCCTCCAGGAGGGTCTGCGAGTAGCGGTGCTCGAAGAACAGCTCCTGCCACTGGCGCACCATGCCCAGGTAGCCGTTGTTGAGGATCACGATCTTCACCGGCACGTTGTAGTAGGCGGCGGTGGCTAGCTCCTGGATGTTCATCTGGAAGCTGCCGTCGCCGGTGATGGTCACCACCAGCTTGTCCGGGCAGCCCAGCTGGGCGCCGATGCCCGAGGGCACGCAGTAGCCCATGGTGCCCAGGCCCCCGGAGGAGATGAAGTGCCGGGGATGCTTGTGCTCGGAGAACACCGCGGCCCACATCTGGTGCTGGCCCACGCCGGTGGTGATGATGGCCTCGCCGCGGGTCAGCTCGGCGATGGTCTGGACCACCTGCTGGGGCTTGAGGCTGGTCTCGGACAGCTCGTGGACCAGGGGGTACTGGCGCTTCCACGCCTGGATCTGCTCCAGCCACTCCCGGTGGGGGTCCACGGGGACCGCGGCCAGCTTCACCACCAGGCGGTCCAGCACCTCCTTCAGGTTCCCCAGGATGGCCAGGTCGGTGGGTATGACCTTGCCCACTTCAGCCGGGTCGATGTCGATGTGGACGATCTTCGCCCGCTTGGCGAACTCCGAGATCTTCCCGGTCACCCGGTCGTCGAACCGGGCCCCCGCCGCGATCAGCAGGTCCGCCGCGAAGATCGCCTCGTTGGCGTGGCGCCCCCCGTGCATGCCGAACATGCCCAAGGCGAGGGGGTCGTCGTCCGGGAAGACCCCGATGCCGGTGAGCGTGTGGCCCACGGGAATGTGCGCCATGCGGGCCAGGCGCCCGACGGCCTCGCTGGCCTCGGAGATGATGGCCCCTCCGCCCACGTAGAGCACCGGGCGTTCGGCCCGGCTGATCATGGCCACCAGCTCGTCCAGCTCGGCCTCGTACTCATACACGGGCTTGGGGGAATACTTCAGCAGCGGGATGTCCGCCTCGGCCACGGGAGCGTACTCCGCCAGGGCCAGCTGCACGTCCTTGGGGATGTCGATGAGCACCGGGCCGGGACGCCCGCTGCGGGCGATGTAGAAGGCTTCGGCGAAGGTCTCGGCCAGTTTCGACACGTCCTTGACCAGGTAGTTGTACTTGGTGATGGGGATGGTGATGCCATAGATGTCCGCTTCCTGGAAGGCGTCTGTGCCGATGGAGGCGGTGGACACCTGGCCGGTGATGGCGATCAGGGGCACCGAGTCCATGTACGCGGTGGCCAGGCCGGTGACCAGGTTGGTGGCGCCGGGGCCGGAGGTGGCCAGCACCACGCCGGTCCTGCCGGTGGCCCGGGCATAGCCGTCGGCCTCGTGGCAGGCGCCCTGCTCGTGCCGGGCCAGGATGTGCTTGAAACCGTGCCGGTATAGGGCGTCGTAGACCGGCATGATGGTGCCGCCGGGGTAGCCGAACACCAGGTCCACCCCGTGGAATTTCAATGATTCGATGACGATATCCGCGCCCTTCAATTTCATGCCGACCCCTCGATCGCGACCCGGCATGGCCGGCGCGTCCTGCCCATCCTCGACGAAGTGGAGAATCAGCCAGGATCCCATCGATTGGCCCGGCGGCAAACCGTCAACGGCTTATTCGGCTATTGGATGTTTGAATACATCCCCGCGCTGTGGCCCTGCAGGTCCACCCGCCGGTCGGTCTCCGCGTCGAAGCAGTGCAGGTGCTCCTGGGACGCGCGCACCGGGAGCCGGTCCCCCGGGCTGACCTGGTGCTCGCCCGGAAGCCGCACCACCACCTCCTGGCTGCCGATGCTCCCGTAGGCGAAGGAATCGGCCCCCAGGTTCTCCACCACGTTCACGGCCACCACCAGGAGGGCGTCCGCCTCCGGGCACGGCACCAGGTGCTCGGGCCGGACCCCCAGCGTGAAGCTTCCGGGCTGCGGGTCGGCGGCGGCATCCACCAGGATGTCCCCCGTCCTGGTGCGCCGGGCAGGGATCAGGTTCATGGACGGCGAGCCGATGAAGCCGGCCACGAACCGGCTGGCCGGGGTCCGGTACACCTCCTGCGGGGTGCCGATCTGCTCCACCACCCCGGCGTTGAGCACCATCATCCGGTCCGCCAGGGTGATGGCCTCCACCTGGTCGTGGGTGACGTAGAGGCAGGTGGTGCCCAGGCGCCGGTGCAGCAGCTCCAGCTCCAGGCGCATCTGCACCCGCAGCTTGGCGTCCAGGTTGGAAAGGGGCTCGTCGAACAGGAACACCGACGGCTCGCGCACGATGGCCCGGCCCATGGCCACCCGCTGGCGCTGGCCGCCGGAGAGCTGGCGCGGCTTGCGCTCCAGCAGCGGGGTCAGCCCGAGGCTGTCGGCCACCGCGTCCACCCGCTCCTTCACCAGGACCGGCTTCATTCCCCGGATCTTGAGGCCGTAGCTCATGTTCTGGCGCACGGTCATGTGCGGGTACAGCGCGTAGTTCTGGAACACCATGGCGATGTCCCGGTCGGCCGGCTCCAGCCGGTTCACCACACGATCGCCTATGGCGATCTCGCCGGAGGTGATCACCTCCAGGCCCGCGACCATGCGCAGCAGGGTCGACTTGCCGCACCCGGAAGGGCCGACGATCACCACGAATTCCCCGTCCTCGATCTCCATGCTGACGCCGTGCAGGATCTCGGTGTCGCCGTAGGATTTCCTCAGATTGCTAAGGGACAGCTTGGCCATGTTGTTTCCTAAGGCTATTTCTCGGTCTCGATCAGGCCCTTGACGAACCACCGCTGCATGAGGACCACGATCACGGCGGGGGGGATCATGGCCAGCATCACCGTGGCCATCACCAGGTTCCAGTCGGTGGCGGCGTCGCCGCCCCGGGAGATCATCTGGGTCACCCCCACCACGATGGGGGTGAGGGTGCGGTCGGTGGTGATGAGCAGCGGCCAGAGGTACTGGTTCCAGCCGTAGATGAACTGGATGACGAACAGGGCGGCGATGGTGGTGGTGGACAGGGGCAGCAGGATGTTCCAGAAGAACTGCATGGGCCCGGCGCCGTCCACCCGGGCGGCCTCGGTGAGCTCTTCCGGCACCGTCAGGAACATCTGCCGGAACAGGAAGGTGGCCGTGGCCGAGGCGACGATCGGCAGGATCATGCCCGAGCGGGTGTTGATCAGGCCCAGGTCGGAAACCACCTTGTAGGTGGGCATGATGCGCACTTCCACCGGCAGCATCAGGGTGATGAAGATGGCCCAGAAGGCCAGCTTGCGCAGCGGGAAGCGGAAGTAGACCACGGCGTAGGCCGAGATGATGGAGACCAGGATCTTGCCCAGGGCCACGCCCAGGGCCAGCACCAGGCTGTTGAACAGCATGAGCCCCACCGGCACCGCGGACTCGCCCACCCCCTTGAACAGGGCGATGCGGTAGTTCTCCACCAGGTGCGCGCCCGGGATCAGGGTCATGGGCGACTGCAGCACCTCCTCCGCGGTGAGGCTGGAGGCCACGAAGGTGACGTAGACCGGGAAGCAGACCAGGGCGATGCCGGCGATCACCACCACCCAGGTCAGCACGTCGAGGAATCGGTTCTGCTCTACCATGGGGGCCTCAATAGGTCACGCGGCGTTCCACGTGCCGGAACTGGAGAACGGTCAGGAGGGTGACGACCACCATGAGGACGATGGACTGGGCCGCGGAGCCGCCGATGTCCAGCCCCTTGAAGCCGTCGTTGTAGACCTTGTACACCAGGATCTCGGTGGCCTTGGCCGGCCCGCCCTGGGTCACCGCGTCGATGATGGGGAAGGTGTCGAAGAAGGCATAGATCAGGTTGATGACCAGGAGGAAGAAGGTGGTGGGGGACAGCAGCGGGAAGACGATGCTCCAGAACCGCTTCCAGGACCGGGCCCCGTCGATGGCCGCCGCCTCCAGCAGGGACTTGGGGATGCTCTGCAGCCCGGCCAGGAAGAACAGGAAGTTGTAGCTGATCTGCTTCCAGGCGGCGATGAAGGTCACCAGGGCCAGGGCCTGGGGCCCGTTCAGCAGGTAGTTCCAGTCCACCCCCAGCAGCTTCAGCCAGTGCGCCACCAGGCCCAGGCTGGGATTGAACAGGAACATCCACAGCACCCCGGCGATGGCCGGGGCGATGGCGTAGGGCCAGATGATCATGGTCTTGACGGGCGTGGCGCCGCGGATGAGGCGGTCGGCGAACCAGGCCAGCACCAGGGCGATGACCAGCCCCAGCACGGTGACCCCCACCGAGAAGATGGCCGTGGTGCGGAACGAGGCCAGGTAGCTGGGGTCGCGGAACAGCTCCTTGAAGTTGTCCAGCCCGGCGAACTCCATGGTCAGGCCGAAGGCGTCCTGGCGGAACAGCGACTGGTAGAGCGCCTCTCCCGCCGGCACGAAGAAGAACACCACCGTGATGAGCAGCTGGGGCATGAGCAGCAGCACCGGCAACCAGCGCTCATTGAATACGACCCGTTTTTCCATTGGGTATCAGTTGCCGGCGGTCTTCTGGAAGCGCGCCAGCTGGTCGTTGCCGCGGGCGACGGCGGCGTCCAGGGCCGCCTGGGGGGTCTTCTTCCCGGCCCACACCGACTCCAGCTCCTCGTCCACGATGGTGCGGATCTGGGGCATGTAGCCCAGCCGGACGCCCCGGGACTTGCTGGTGACCTTCACCACCATCTGCTGCACCGACACGTCCGCGCCGGGGTTCTTCTCGTAGTAGCCGGACTTCTTGGTCAGCTCGTAGGCCGCCATGGTGACCGGCAGGTAGCCCGTGGACTGGTGCCAGTCCGCCTGGATCTCAGGCCTGGAAAGGAAGGTGAAGAACCTGGCGACGCCCTTGTACTCCGCCTCCGGCCGCCCGTTCATGACCCACAGCGAGGCGCCGCCGATGATGGTATTCTGGGGCGCGCCCGGCACGTCCGGGTAGTAGGGCAGCGGGGCCACGCCGAACTGGAACTTGCACATCTGCCGCATGACCGCCAGGCCCGAGGAGGAGCCCATGCACATGGCGCATTCCCCGGAGTAGAACTTGGCCTGGGATTCGCTCTTGCGGCCGCCGTAGCTGAAGGTGCCGTCCTGGATCATCTTCTGCAGGTTGGCGATGTGCCGGACCTGGATCGGGCCGTTGAACAGCAGCTTGACGTCGGTTCCGCCGAAACCATTGTCCTTGGAGGCGTACAGGGTGTTGTGCCAGGCCGAGAAGCTCTCCAGCTGGACCCAGCACTGCCAGTCGGTGGTGAAGGCGGTGATGTGGGCGACGTTCTTCAGCTTCTGGGCGTCCGCGAACAGCTCCGGCCAGGTTTTGGGCGGCTTGTTGGGGTCCAGCCCGGCCTTCTTGAAGGCGTCCTTGTTGTAGTAGAAGACCGTGGTGGAACTGTTGAACGGGAAGGACAGCATCTCCCCCTTTGAGGAGGTGTAGTAGCCGGCCACGGCCGGGATGTAGACCTTGGGATCGAACTTCTCCCCGCCCGCCTTCATCACCTGCGCCACCGGCCGGATCGCGCCCTTGGCGCCCATCATGGTCGCGGTGCCCACCTCGAACACCTGCAGGATCGCCGGCGGCTCCTTGGCGCGGAAGGCCGAGATGCCCGCCGCCAGGGTCTCGCCCTTGGCCTCGTCGGCCTGCGGCGTGGCGGCGGAGATCGCGATCCTAACGCTCATCGGAACCAGGGCGATCAGCGCCACCGCCACCGCGGCGGCCTGGAGCAATGGGCGCAGCCGGGCGGGCGGGGCAGGGGCGGGGACGGCATATGCGCCGCCATCCTCGCGGAAGGGCAGGCCGGCGGCGATCAGCATCAGAATCACCGCGCTGAAGAACACCCAGCCATAGATCACATGATCCACCGCCGCCGCCTCGGCGCTGCCGATGATGTGGCCATGCGTGACGATGCCGAGCGCGCGAAAACCGTTGGCGACAATCGGGATCAGGATCGAGGCCAGGATGAAGAGCGCCCGCTTGGTCGGGCTGCGATAGATCATGCAGGCGTAGAGCACGCCGAAGGCGACGGACGCGATCAGGAAGCGCAGCCCGGCGCAGGCCTCGGCGATCAGGAACTGGCCTTCCGGAATGCTGATCAGCAGATCGTCGGTGTAGTTGGGAATGCCGAGCAGATCGAGGCCGATATGGGTGAATTGCGCGGTGAAGTTCTGCAGGTACGGCGTGAGGAACGCGCCGAAGGGCACCAGGAAATAGAGATAGAGCAGCGGCGCCGACAGCGCCCGGTAGCGCGCCCAGCCCAATGTGGCGAGGAAGAACAGCTGCAGCAGCGTCATCGCCGCCAGCTGTTGGCCTTCCATCAGCCCGAGCCGCTCGGCGACGAACCAGACCAGCCCGCCGGGAATGGCGAGCAGCGCCAGCCAGGGCAGCGGCCGCAGCGGGGCGGCGAGCGCGTCGTGCCGGCGCTCCCAGGCCAGGAAAGCGGCAATCGCCGGCACGAAGAAGCAATGTCCATAGGCGGTGTCGTCGAACCAGACCTGCCAGGCGGCCTGATCCTCCTGCGGGAAGACCAGCAACAGCAACGCCACGCCGATAAGCAGCACCAGCCAGACCGGGCTGAACAGCGCTTGGATTTCGTCCGCGATGCCGGACGATTTGGTCTGCGCGCTCATCAGCCCAACCCCCGCACGATCATCGGGCCGAGCAGATTGGCCACCGGCAGCGGCAGTTTCTTCCACGCCGCGATGAACAGCCGGTATTTCGGGTTGAGCGGGTTGTGATCGGGCACGCTCGCCCCCTCGGCCAAGCGGTAGCGATAGGGCAGGGGCGTCGGCGCAAAACCCCAGTTCTTCTTGAATGAAAACGCCCCGGTGCCGACTTTGCTGCGGCCGAAATCGAAGCTCGTGCAGCCCCGCTTGGCGGCGTGGCGCATCACTTCCCAATACATGAAATCGTTGGCGTGACACGCCCGCGCCGCGTCCGTGCCGCCGCCGTAATAGGGCAGCACCTCATTTTTCCAATAGAAATTCAGCACCGAGGTGCGGGGCTGGCCGTCCTCGAAGACGGTCAGCACATCCATCTCGTGGCCGAACTGCCGCTTGAGGATGGCGAAATAGCGCCGGGAGACCACCGGCGTGCCGAGATTGCGCACGCTCTCGGCATAGATGCGGTGGGCGAGGTCGGTGTCCTGGCCGAGTTCCGACGTCAGAACGCCGTCGATCCCCTTGCGCACCACCGCGCGCTGTTTGCGCGGGATCGCCTTGAGATTGGCGTCGTCATCGGCGGTGATCGGCTTGCGGAAGGTGACGTAGAGATCGTCGCGCTGCTGCCAGCCCGGCGGCGTCTCGCCGACGAAGGGCGAGGTGGTGCGCCATTCCATCACCGAGAGGTTGAGCTTGCGCATCACAGCCTCCGCCGCCTCGGTCAACGCCGCTTCGGCTTCGGCGTCGTCGGAAATCGGGCCGCCATAGACGCAGAAGGGCAGGGCGATCAGCGAGCTGCCGAACAGTGCGCTCTTCTGCAGGGCGAGCGGCAGCACGCCGGCAATCGCGCCAGCGCGGCGGACCAGCAGGAAGAACGGCCGATGCCCGAAAGCCTCGCGCAGCGCGTCGGCCCAGCCAGAGCGATGGAAGAACGAGCCTTCGGCGTGGCGCGCGACGTAATCGTCCCACTCGGCCGCATTGGCCGGGGAGAGTTCTGAAACCGTGAGACTCATGACGCCGCCGAAATCGCGTCGGCGAACACCGCATCCACCCGTCCCCAGCGGAAATCGCGCAACAGCAGGTTCAGACGTCCGGCGCTGCGTTTGAGGTTGAGATAATGCCGGAAGCGCGACAGGGCAGGGGCCTGCTCGACCCGCGGCTGATCGGGGTCGATCTCCCAGGGNNCGGGAAATTATGGCCGAAGATCTCGACCGTGCTCATCGGCAGTTCGCAGACCGCCGATTCGGTCGGGCGATGCGGAAAGCGCGGCGCATCGGGCGCGCCGTAAAGGTCGTGGCGCACCGGATACATGCTCGACGAATAGGCGTGGCCGGTCTCTTCCAGAATCGGATAGGCCCATGGCGTATGCGGCCCGATCGAGAAGGTCGGCGCCCGGTAGCCGCGCACCGCTGCGCCGCCCTGATCCTCCAGCAGCGTNNGGCCGTAGCCGTGGCTGGCCAGCTCATGCCCCTCGGCGACGATGCGGCGCACCAGTCCGGGATGACGCTCGGCAACCCAACCGAGGGTGAACATCGTCCCCTTCACCCCAGCCTCGGCGAGGATGTCGAGCATGCGATGCGTATTGGCCTCGACCCGGCGCGGCAGGGAGTCCCAACTATCGCGCGCGATGGTGTTGGCGAAGGCCTGGACGTGGAAATAA
>PLUC01000048.1 GCA_003165415.1 Holophagaceae bacterium | reverse complement strand
GGCGGCGGCGCCTTCTCCGGCAAGGATCCTTCCAAGGTGGACCGGTCCGCCGCCTACATGGGCCGCTACATCGCCAAGAACATCGTGGCCGCGGGCCTGGCACGAAGATGCGAGATCCAGCTGGCCTATGCCATCGGCGTGGCGGAGCCGGTGTCCATCGCCGTGGACACCTTCGGCACCGGCTCGGTTTCCAACGCGCAGATCGTCAAGGCCGTGCGCGAGGTGTTCAGCTGCACCCCCAAGGCCATGATCGAGACCCTGGACCTGCGCCGGCCCATCTACCTGCCCACCGCCGCCTATGGCCACTTCGGCCGGGAGGGTTTCAGCTGGGAGCGCACGGACCGGACCGAAGCCCTCAAGGCCGCGCTGCGATAAGTGAATCCCGGAAGCTGCCAGCAGCTTCCGGGGTCCATATCCGAAAAAAACCTGATCACCCTTGACCGTTCGCCGGCTGATTCGACGGCAGCCGCCGGCCCAGGCTGTCCAGCATCCCGGTGAGGGTCCTGCACTGGTCGCAGTCGGCCAGGGGATTGGCGCAGGAGGTCCCGTCGGCCTGGAACTCGCTGCACCGGGGGTTGCGGGCGAACTCCAGCAGCTCGCCCAGCAGGCGCTGGACCCGGTCGCGCAGGGGGCTCTCGGGCATGTCCCGCAGGGTCGTGATCATGCGGAATTCGGCCGGGCTGACGGTGATCGTGATCGGTGCTTCGCCCATGGGCAACTCCAGGGATTCACTATCCTACGCCCTTCCGGAAAAAGCTCGGCCCGCCGAGGGGCGGGCCGGGTTGCTTGCCGGGGCGGGGGACTACTTGGCCAGTTCTTCCGCGGCCTTGATGCCCCAGGCGTAGGCCTGCTCGTTGAGGGGGATCAGGGCGCACTTGTCCTTGAGCATCTGGCGCACCGCGGTCATCAGGGTCTCCTTGGGGAAGATCCCGGTGGCGGCCTGCAGGGCGCCCAGGGCCACGATGTTCTTCACCACGGCCTTGCCCAGGTCCACGGCGATCTCGGTGAAGGGCACGCCCACCAGCTTGACCGAGGGGTCGAGGCCGGCCGGCACATCCTTGACGATGGAGCTGTCGTAGATGATGGTGCCGCCCTTTTTCACCGTGGGCCCGAACTTGGAGAGGCTGGGGGCGTTGAAGGCGATGAGCACGTCCGGCTGGGGGCTGGCGGGGTTGAGCACCTCGTCCTTGGCCACGTGCACGTCGGCGTAGCTGGTGCCGCCCCGGCTTTCCGGGCCGTAGCTGGGAATGTGGGTGGCGTCGAAGCCCTCGTTGATGGCGGCCTTGGCGATGAGCATGGCGGCGGTCTGGGCGCCGTCGCCGCCGGAACCGGCCAGCTTCAGGGAGATGTCCAAGGGGTTGATGTGGGCGGGGAAGCTTTCGCAGTTGCGCACGGGGGCTTCGCTGCTGGCGCCGATCACCTTGAGCATCTTGGCGGGATCAAAGCTGGGCTCGGCCTTGATGAACCAGGGCTCGGGGTGGAGGTCCTTCTTCACCCCCAGGGGGAAGATGGGGACCATGCACTCCTTGACCCACTTCTCGGTCTCCTCGGGGCTCATCTTCAGGTGGGTGGGGCACTCCGACAGCACTTCCACGAAGGAGTAGCCGCGGTTCTCTACCTGGTTCTGCACCGCCTTCTTGATGGCCTTCTTGGCCAGGCGCCGGTTCTTGGCGTCGAACAGGGCGACCCGTTCCACGTAGATGGGGCCGTCCAGGCCGGCGATGAGCTCGGCCATGCGCATGGGCAAGCCATTGAACAGGCTGCGGCCGTCCGGGCTGGTGGCGGTCTGCTGGCCCATGAGGGTGGTGGGGGCCATCTGCCCGCCGGTCATGCCGTAGATGGCGTTGTTGATGAAAATCACCGTGATCGGCGCGCCCAGCTGGGCCGCCGACACCGTCTCGGCCAGGCCGATGGAGGCCAGGTCACCGTCGCCCTGGTAGCTGATGACCGTGGCTTCGGGGTTGGACAGCTTGTGCCCGAGGGCCACGGCGGCGGCCCGGCCGTGGGCGGCCTGGGAATTGCCCACGTCGAAGTAGTAGTAGGCGAATACCGAGCAACCAACCGGCGAGATCAGGATGGTGTTGTCCTGGATACCAAGCTCCTCGATGGCTTCGGCCAGGAACTTGTGGGCGAGGCCGTGGCCGCAGCCCGGGCAGTAGTGGGTGGAGTTGGCTTTGAGCCCCTGGCCTTCGTTGTGCCGGAGGAACTTGTCGTAGAAGACGGACATTAGCGGGCCTCCTTGACCAGGGACGCTTGGATATGGGCCACCACTTCTGTCTGCTGCGGCAGGATGCCGCCGAAGTGCCGGACCGAGGAGATGGTGGGGAGGTTCTGGTAGCCGGCCAGGCTGAGGGCGAGGCGGACCTCATCCTCCAGCTGCCCGTTGCTGGCTTCGACGATGACGAGGCGCTTGACGTGGGGCAGCTCCTTGATGAGCTGCTTGACCGGGAACGGCCACACGGTGATGGGGCGGAACAGGCCGGCCTTGATGCCCTGGTTGCGCAGGTCCTGGACGGCGCCCTTGGCGGTGCGGGCCGGGGTGTTGGTGGCGATGATGAGCACCTCCGCGTCCTCGGCCATGAACGTCTCGCTGCGGGATTCGTTGTCGATCATCTGCTGGTATTTGGCGTTCAGGTGGACGTTGAAGCCTTCCAGGTCCACTTCGCTCAGGTAGATGGAGTTGATCAGGTTGCCCCGGTGCTGGGCGTCGCCGTTCACGGCCCACTTGGGCACGCCGGGCTTGATCATGGCGTCGGGCAGGTTGACCTTGCCGGTCATCTGGCCCAGGTAGCCGTCGCCCAGGAGCACCACCGGGTTGCGGTACTTGAAGGAAAGCTCGAAGGCCAGCATGGTGAGGTCGAGCATTTCCTGGGGGGTGCTGGGCATGAGGGTGATGGCGTGGGTGTTGCCGTGGCCGAGGCCGCGGCAGGCCAGCTTGACGTCGGCCTGCTCGGGGGCGATGTTGCCCAGGCCGGGCCCGCCGCGCATGATGTTCACGAACACGCCCGGAACCTCGGCGCCGATCATGTAGGAGATGCCTTCCAGCATCAGGCTGAAGCCTGGGGACGAGGTGAAGGTCATGCACGGGCGCCCGGCGCCGCCGGAGCCGTACATGTGGTTCACGGTGGCCACTTCGGAGACGGCCTGCAGGAAGGTGCCGTCCAGCTTGGGCAGCAGCTTGGCCATGAGTTCGGCGCCTTCGGTGGAGGGGGTGATGGGGTAGCCGAACACGTGCCGGCAGCCCGCCAGCAGGGCCCCGAGGGCGCTGGCATAGTTGCCCTTGATGACCAGGGGCTCGGTGCGGGGCAGGGGCACCCGGGTGGCGGGGATGTCCACCGCCACGGGGGCCGTGGAGGTCTTGCCGCCGAACAGCTTGGCCGGATCCTGCAGCTCGAAGTCGGCGCCGGCCGGGGTTTCGCGCAGCCCGTAGGGCTCGGGGCAGGCTTCCATGCACAGGCCGCAGCCGTTGCAGTCCTCGAGGTCCAGCACTACCGGGACGTAGCCGGTGGCCGAATCGATCTCGCTCCCGAGGCTGATGCAGCCCTTGACGCAGGCGCTGATGCAGCGGCCGCATCCTTTGCAGAAGTCCGGCAGCAGAAAGGGTTTGGGTCTTTCCTTAAGCTGAGCCATTCGCACGCTCCTCAAGCCATTGGGCCGTCTTGGTTGATAAATAACGAAAACACATCACCACGAAAGTATTAGTTCCGCATTCTGTGCACGGGGTCACATCTACGCGTAATATCAGGAAGGAGTCTGCATTACCCGTGGAATACCCCGAAAACACCCCGGAACGCCCCGACCAGGAGATACCGCTTTGATTGCCGGCCTTGGAACCGATCTCTGCCCTGCTTCGCGGTGGGAACATCTGCTCACCCGGTTCGGGGAAAAAGCTCCCCGGAGGATCCTCCACGAGGAGGAGGCCGCCTACCTCCTGGCCGGTAACCGCCAGCGGCTCCCGGAAAGGCTGGCCGGGCGCTGGGCGCTGCGGGAGGCCTTCGGCAAGGCGCTTGGGGTCGGCCTGGACGGATGGTCCTGGAAGCAGCTGCGGTTCCTGAACGGGCGGCTGTGGGCGGTGGATGAACTGGCGGCGCTCCTGGGCAGCCGCGGCATCGACCACATCCACGCCAGCGTAAGTCATGAGGGCGGAATGGCCTTTGCTGTGGTGATTTTGGAGGGAACCACGCATCATCTTTGATAATCCTTCGGGCCTCTACAGCCGATTCCGTGGCAAGGACCATCATGACCGGACCCCTCCCCAACCAGACCATGAGTCTCCAGGACTTCCTGTCCATCCGGGATTTCATCTACGGCCGGACCGGAATCTTCTTCAGCGAATCCAAGCAGTATTTCCTGGAAAATCGGCTGAACCGTCGCCTGCAGGAGGTCAACCTGGGCGCCTACCGGGACTACCTGGGGCTGCTCCAGGGCGCGCAGGGCCGGGACGAGCTCAAGGAGCTCTTCAACGAGATCACCACCAACGAGACCAGCTTCTGGCGGAACCCGCCCCAGATCGAGGCCTTCCAGCGGATCGTGCTGCCCGAGGCCGCGGCCCTGGCCAGAGCCAGGGGCGGCAACCGGCTGCGGCTCTGGTCCGCCGCATGCTCCTCCGGGGAGGAGCCGTTCACCCTCGCCATGATCTGCCAGGAGGCCAAGGACACGCTGCTGCGGGGCATGACCGTGGAGATCGTCGCCACCGACATCAGCGAGAAGGTGCTGGCCCAGGCCCGGGAGGGCAGCTACGGCAGCTACACCCTGCGCAACCTGACCCCGGCCCAGGTGAAACAGCATTTCAACGCGCTGGGTCCGGAGTCCTTCCAGGTCAAACCGGAGCTGAAACAGCTGGTGACCTTCCGGAACTTCAACCTGGTCGACTACGCCAACTACCGCAGCCTGTCCACCTTCGATGTGATCTTCTGCCGCAACGTGCTCATCTATTTCGACGACGCGGTGAAGTCCAAGGTGATCAAGGGCTTTCATGAATCGCTTTATCCAAAATCCTTTCTGCTTGTGGGGCACTCCGAATCCATCCACTCTTTCAACGTCGGGTTCGACCTCATGCACTTCAGCAAGGCCATGGGTTATCGCAAACGTGACCAGGCCTAGGAGGAGCGCCACATGCCCATAACACCCCAGGAACTCATCGCGAACCTCGGCGACCTGCCGCCCCTGCCGCAGGTGGCCGCCCAGGTGCTGCGCCTGTCCGCGGACCCGGATTCCACCACGGACGAACTGCAGCGGGTCATCTCCACCGACCAGGCGCTCGCGGCGCAGATCCTCAAGATCGCCAATTCCGCCATGTTCGGCATGGTCCGGGAAGTGAAGACCCTGACCCAGGCGATCATGACCCTGGGCTTCTCCACCATCAAGAGCATCGTCATCGCCTCCAGCGCCCGGAACCTCTACAAGCGGGGCGGCACCGGCCTCCAGGAGCGGCTGCTCTGGGAGCACGCCCTAGTCACCGCCATTGCCGCCCGGGCCTACGCCCGCTCCTTCCGCAGTCCGCGGGTGGAGGAGGCCTTCCTCAGCGGGCTCATGCACGACATCGGCAAGGCCGTGATGGGCCTCAAGTTCCCGGAGCGCTACGGCGCCATGATGCGCAGCATCTACAACGACGACGCCGACGGCATGGACTCGGAACTGGACCTGTTCGGCTTCGACCACACCATGGTGGGCGAGGCCATCCTGCACCAGTGGAACATGGCCCGGAGCCTGGAGAACACGGTGCGCTGGCACCACGATCCCGGCCACGCCCCGGCGGAGGACCAGGCGCTCACCGCCTTCGTGGCCCTGGGCAACCAGCTCGCGCTCGACCACAACGTCGGCATCGGCAAGCCCGAATCCCTCGCCATAGCCACCCAGCAGGCCTTGGACATCCTGAACCTCACCGCCGAGACGCTGGCAGGACACCGGCTGGTGGCGGTGGAGGCGCTGGAAGCCGACAAGAACCTGATCAAGGACTTCTGACCATGATCACCTCGGACCTCGTTCGCCAACGGGTGAGAACCCTGCCCAGCATGCCCACGACCGTCATGGCCCTGGGCAAGGTGGTGGGCGACGACCGCTGCACCGTGGACCGGGTCCTCGGAATCCTGGCCCAGGACCCGGCGCTTTCGGCCGCCCTGCTCCGGCTGGCCAACTCGGTGATGTACGTGCGCGACGACCGGGTGATGGACCTGCGCAGCGTGGTGATGCGGCTCGGGTTCGACTCCATCTTCCACCTGGGGCAGTCGGCCGCCATCATCCGCTCCATCCGAGGCGGCAGCCACCTGGACCCGCTGCTGCTCTGGCAGCATTCGGTGGCGGTGGGCCTGGTGGCCAAGGGCATCTGCGGCCTGGTTGGCCAGGACCAGCACCTGGAGACGGCCTACCTCACCGGCCTGCTGCACGACATCGGCAAGATCGCCCTGGACCAGTGCTTCTCCGAGGAGTACGGCCCGGTGGTGGATGCCATGGCCCAGGGCGCGGTCTGCCTGGACGCCGAACGCGCCATCCTCGGCATCACCCACGCCGAGGTGGGCGCCATGGTGGCCGCCCAGTGGAACTTCCCGGAGCCCATGGCCGCGGCCATCCGCGACCACCATGAGCCCACCTCGGATTTCCTCTCCTGCCTGATCCAGCTCTCCGACCTGCTGGTGCGGACCCGGATCCCCAACAGTCCCGCCGACGAGAACCTGGCCTTCGTCCTGGAGGACCAGCCGGCCTTCAGGAACGTCTTCGCCGGGGCCTCGGGCGCGAATCTGGAGGCCGACCTGGACGAGGAACGGCTGACCTTCGGCATCGACGATGAGCTGGAGCATGCCATCACCTTCGTCAAACTCGTTTTCCAGGAATAGACATGGATCCCATACGCGTACTGGTCGTGGACGACAGCCCCTTCATGCGGAAGGCCCTGGACCGCATGCTCCAGGCCCCCGACATCGAGGTGGTCGGCACCGCCCGGGATGGCCTCGACGCCCTGGACAAGATCGCCCAGCTCAACCCCGACATCGTCACCCTGGACGTGGAGATGCCCCGCCTGGACGGCCTGGGCTGTCTGAGGCGGATCATGGCCGAGACGCCCCGGGCGGTGCTGATGGTCTCCAGCCTCACCCAGGAGGGGGCCCAGGCCACCCTGGAAGCCCTGGCCCTGGGCGCGCTGGACTTCATCCCCAAGGAGACCAGCCTGGCCAGCGCCAGCATCCTGCAGATCCAGCAGGACCTCCAGGAGAAGGTCCGGAAGCTGGCCCGGAGCCCCCGCTTCCACAAGACCCGGACCCTGCCGCCGCAGCCGCCGACCCAGCCCGGCCAGATCGCCCCCCCGATGCCCGCCTACCAGGCGCCGGCGCCCCAGGCCGTGGCCCGGCTGGGCGCCCTGTCCGGCCCCAGGGCCGAGCTGCTGGCCATCGGCTGCTCCACCGGCGGCCCCAAGGCGCTCCAGGACCTGCTGCCGGCCCTGCCCAAGACGCTCCCGGTGCCCTGCCTCATCGTCCAGCACATGCCGGGCACCTTCACCAAGGCCTTCGCCGAGCGGCTCAATGGCATCTGCCAGGTGGAGGTGCGGGAGGCCGTGCACGGCGAGACCGCCCTGCCGGGCTGCGTGTACATCGCCCCGGGCGGCCTGCACATGCTCTACCGGCAGCGGGGCAGCGCCGCCACCATCGAGCTGAGCGCGGAGCCTTCCACCAGCCTGCACCGGCCCAGCGTGGACGTGCTGTTCCAGAGCATCGCCGACAACTGCCCCCGCCAGGTGCTGGCCATGATCCTCACCGGCATGGGCTCCGACGGCACCCGGGGCATGGTCTCGCTCAAGGCCAAGGGCGCCCACACCCTGGCCGAGGCCGAGGAGTCCTGCATCGTCTACGGCATGCCCCGGGCCGCCTTCGAGCGCGGCTGCGTGGACCAGGTAGCGCCGCTCCAGGACATGGCGGGCATCCTGCGCAAGCACTTCCAGATCTGAAACATGGACCCCATCCCGGCGGCCATCACCAGCCTGCTGAACGCCCTCCAGTCGGTGGGCCAGGAACTGCCGGCGGCCGCGCCCACCCCGGCGGCCCTGCTGGCCCTGGTGGGAAAGGACGTGGGCATGATCTACCTGGGGCAGATCGCCGGCGGCAAGGTGAGCCTGGCCCTGCCCTCCGGGCAGGTGGTGACGGCCCAGGGCCAGCTGCCCTACCCCGACGGCAGCCAGCTCCTGGTCCGGATCCTGGCGGGGTCCAGCGCCGACGCCCCGGTCCGGCTGCAGACCCTGCAGGCCACCCCCCCGGCCGCCCCCGCCATCCTCGCGCCGCTGTACCAGGGGGAGGCCGCCACCCTCCTGGCCAGCCTCGGGCAGGCCGACCCGCCGCCCGGGACCGCCGACCTCACCGCCCTGCTCCAGCTGCTGGGCCAGAACCCGCCGGACGCCGGCCAGATCCAGGCCGCCCTGGGCACCCTGCCGCCGGCGGCCCAGGAGGCGCTACGGAGCGTCCTCGGCCTGCCTCCGGGCGCCTCGCAGGCCGACCTGGCCTCGGCCCTGGAGACCTGGCTTTCCGGGGCCCCGCCCCACGCCCAGGCCACGGCCTCGGCCTCGGTCCCTGCCGCCGACCTGGTGCAGCGGTTCCAGTCCGCCCTGGACCGTAACCCCGAGGTGCCCCCGGCCCAGGGGGACGTCCTGGTCACCTGGCTCAGGCAGCTCCTGGGGGCCGCCGACCCGCGCTCCCAGGAGACCGCCCCGGGAGGCCCCCCGGCCACCCCCGCCCAGCTCCTGCAGCAGCAGCTCAGCGGCCACACAGGGGCCCCGGCGGAGGTCCCGGCCACCTGGGAAGCCTGGCTCAGGGCTGGCATCAAGGCCCTGAACGATCCGGGCACGGCGGGCGAGGGGGCCGCATTCCACGCCGCCCAGGCCAAGGAGGGCACCGCCTTCTATGAACTCCCGCTGCCCTGGTCGCCCCAGCATCCGCTGCAGATGTGGGTGGAGTCCGACCGGGACCCCAAGGGCCAGGGCCAGGCCCCGGAAGAGACCAAGCGGGTGCTGCTGGGCCTGTCCTTCTCCCGGCTGGGCGAGACCCGGCTGGGCATCGCCAAGGGCCCCGCGGGCCTGCAGGTGCGGGTCTGGGCCGAGCACCCGGAGCCGCTGGAGGCCTCCCGCGGCGCGGTGGAAGGCGAACTGCAGGACCTGGGTTCCAGCGTGGACCTGAAGATCATGCGGCTCACCCCCGGGCCCGGCGGCGTCATTCCTTCGCTGCGCAGCCAGGTGACCGGGGCGACTCTGGAAGCGCTGGGTTGACGGCGGGGACTCCGGCGGAGTAGCTTGGCTGAAACCCCCCAACCAGGAAAGGCAATCGCCATGGAACAGGATCGGCAGCGGCTCGCCTCGAAACTCAACATCGGCAAGGAAATCTGGTACATGACCCAGGAGCAGGTCCGGGCGGCTGGGCTCACCGAAACGGACATCCTGGACCTGACCCGGGCGGCCCTGGTGGCCCACGGCCGCAAGGAGTACGAAATGCCCGCCAAGATCGGCGTGCATCCCTTCCAGGACGTGTTCTTCCACGCCATGCCCGCCTATGTCCCCTCCCGGCTGGCCCTGGGCATGAAGTGGATCGAGTGCTACCCCGGCAACCCGGCCAGGTTCAACCTGCCCCAGACCACCGGGCTGCTGCTGCTCAACGACATCCTCTCGGGCTGCCCCATCGCCATCATGGACTGCGCCTGGATCACCGCCATGCGCACCCCCGCCGTGACCGTGCTGGCCGCCGCCGCCCTGCACCCGGAAGCCGAGACCTTCGGCATGTTCGGCTGCGGGGTGCAGGGGGTGGAGCACGTGAAATTCGCCGGCCTCACCCTGGACAAGCTCAAGACCATCTACATCTACGATGTGAAGGAAGAGAACATGGACCAGCTCATCGCCCAGGTGCAGCCCAAGGTCCAGGCGAAGATCGTCAAGGGCCGGGGCTTCGAGGAGGTGACCAAGAGCTGCGAAGTGCTGAGCTCGGCCACCTTCATCGTCAAGCGGCCGTACGCGTTCGTGAAGCGCGAGTGGGTGTGCAAGGGCCAGACCATCCTGCCCTGCGACCTCAACACCTTCTGGGATCCGGCCATTCCCATGGAGGCCGACAAGTTCATCGTCGACAGCATCGAGGAGCACCAGCTGTTCGACCGGGCCGGCTATTTCCCCGGCGGGCTGCCCCGGATCGCCTGCGAGACCGGCCAGATCCTGGCCGGCGTGCGGCCCGGCCGGGAGTCCAAGGACGAGCTGATCGTCTGCAGCAACATCGGCATGTCGGTGTGCGACGTGGTGGTGGGCCGGGCGGTCCTGGACCGGGCCCTGGACCGGGATCTCGGACTCAAGCTGCCCCTGTAGGCTACAATGGGGTTTCCCTTCTTTGGAAACCCCATGCCCAGGCAAGCCAAACCCAAACCCCGTCCCATTACCGAAAGCGTGACCATCCGGGAGATATCCCTGCTGGACCTGCCCCCGATCTTCGCCCTGGGGGAACGCCTGTTCCCCGCCGACAAGTGGCCGGCGCTCTACCGCACCTGGGACGAATACGAACTGGCCGTGCACTTCGCCTCCGACAGCGAGACCTGCCTGGTGGCGGAAATGGACGGCCAGGTGGTGGGGTTCGCCCTGGGCACGCTCCTGGAAAAGCGGATGAGCTCCTGGACCTACGGCTACCTGCTGTGGCTGGGGGTGGACCCGGACGTGGCCCGCAAGGGCGTCGCCGCGCGCCTGTTCGAACGCATGACCGACCTGTTCATCAAGCTGGGCGCCCGCATGATCATGGTGGACACCGACGCGGAAAACGAGCCGGCCCTGGCCTTCTTCCGCAGCCAGGGCTTCGGCCAGGAGACCCCGCACCTGTTCCTGTCCCGCAACCTCACCCACGACCCCGACTACCTCCGCCACCGGCGCGCCCCCCGGGCTTCGCCCACCCGCCGGAAACCGGCCACGCCGAGCCGGCCGAACTACGCCCCGGGCCGGGATGACGATGACTAGGGGGCGCTCTCCCCAGGAATTCTGGAACGGCCTTGATTCCGGGCGGCTGCGCGGCCTGCTCGAGGACGCGGTGCGGGTCTACAGCCCCTCCTACGCCGAAGGTCCCGCCGCCCGGGTGTTCGCCGCCCGGCTGGAGCAGGCCGGGCTCGTCGTGGAGCGCCAGCCGGTGCCCCCGGGCTCCGGGGCCGGCCCGCGCAGCAACCTGCTGGTGCGGATCGGACCGCAGCCCGCCAGCATGCTCTGGGTCGGCCACATGGACACCATCGAGGCGGTGCATGGCTTCAGGTTGCCCCGGGTGGAAGGGGACCTGCTGCACGGCCTGGGCTCCGCCGACATGAAGAGCGGGTGCGCGGCCATGGTGGAGGCGCTCATCGCGGTGCACCGGTCCGGGCTGCCGCTGGCCCGGGGCCTGTGCCTGGCCCTGGTGGTGGGGGAGGAGGAGTACGGGGACGGCGCCCTGGCCCTGATCGAAACCGTGCGCGCCCCCCTGGTGATCGTGGGCGAGCCCACCGACCTGCTCCCCTGCGTCAGCCACAACGGCTACATGGAGTGCCAGCTCACCGCCCAGGGCAGCCGGGCCCACGCCGCCATGCCCGAGTTCGGCGCCAACGCCATCCACGCGATGCTCACCTGGATCCTGGCCATCTTCGACGCCCTCCTGGCGCCCGAGCTGGCCGGGCAGGTGGTGGCGAACCCGCGGGAGATCCAGGGCGGCAGCACGATGTTCGTGGTGCCGGCGGCCTGCCAGGCTTCGATCGATGTGCATTGGGGCCCGGGGGTCGATCTCCAGGTGCTGGCCGGGGCCATGGAGCGGGCGCGCCAGGCGGCCCTGGCCAACCACCCCCTCTGCGGGCTCGCCTCGGAGGTGACGTTCACCTCCATGGGCTACCAGAACCCGCCCGAAGCGTCCATCCTGGCCCCCCTCTGGCGGGCCCTGGCCGCGGCCGGCCTGCCCGCCACGCCCAGCGTGTTCCGTTCCCACTCGGACGCCGCCGTGTTCCAGGCCGCCGGCGCCCTGGCCGTGGTGTGCGGCCCCGGCAAGCTGGAGATGGCCCACTCCCCCGAGGAGCAGGTCTCCCTGGCCCAGGTGGAGCAGGCCGCGCGATTCTACGCCGCCCTGGCCTGGGAAGCGCTGACGGAAACCTGAGTCGAAGGCCCCCACCCAGGACGGCACCAGGTTCACATGGACGGTCAATTGAATTTGAGACCAGGTCCCCGGAAAGGATGACGGCGGCCTGAGCCTGGGCGCCCTGGCGCGCAACAGTGACACCGCCAATCATGAGGTGGTGCGGCAACGCAGTCTTTCACGCCACCGGCAAGCGGATTCGGGATTTGCCCATCACGCTCGACAAGCTGATCTGACCTCCCACTCAGGACCATGCCTGGCTCCGGCGGAGAGGGTCTGGTTCAAGCCGCTGCCGGAGGGTCAGGCGGACAGTTTCCTGGCGACCTCCGCCACGTGAGCGCCCTGGAAACGCGCGATCTTGAGTTCGTTCTCCGAGGGCAGCCGATGACCGTCGCCGCCCGCCAGTGTTCCCGCACCGTACGGCGACCCGCCGGTGATTTCGCCCATGTTCATCAGTTCCCGGCTTGAATAGGGCACTCCCACGATGATCATCCCCTGGTGCAGCAGGGTTGAGTGGAACGAGGTGATGGTGGTCTCCTGCCCTCCGTGCTGGGTGGCCGTAGAGACGAACACGCTGCCCACCTTCCCGATCAGACTGCCCTTCATCCAAAGGCCCCCGGTCTGGTCGAGGAAGTTGCGCATCTGGGCGCACATGTTCCCGAACCGGGTGGGCGTTCCGAAAATGATAGCATCATAGCCGGTCAGCTCATCCACCGAAGCGATGGGCGCCGGCTGGTCAAGCTTGGCCCCCGCCTGGCGCGCCACCTCCTCCGGTACCAGGTCGGGCACGCGCTTCACGGCGACTTCAGTCCCCGCAACGCTCCGCGCACCTTCCGCCACCGCGTTCGCCATGGTCTCGATGTGGCCATACATGCTGTAGTAGAGAACCAGGACTTTGGTCAAGTTGCACCTCGCGTGCGAATGATTTCGCCATGTATGATACCGGCATAGAACAGGGTGCTTGTCTTGTTTTTACACTAGATTTTTATATTATACACTCATATAGATGGTATAGCCAATCACCAAGTGGGGGAAATCGATGGAAGACCTTCATGCAACCGGCTGGGCCAGGCCATGCCGGATCCAGGGCGGTCACGGGGCCCCGGCACCCTGTTCAAACCCGTCAACGGGAGCAGCGTGAATCATGCGTTTACCCTGAGGTCTCCCCCCGCGGACACCCCTTTCTAAAGTAACCTGGGCAGGAACCCCTCCCGCCCTCAGGGCTCGGGGACATGCAATGGCATGGGCACCTCCCCTTCGTCTCCCGCCCCAGCCCCATCCTCCCAGGCGACCTTCCGACCTTGTGCTTCCTTGAATCCCATCCCCGGCTCCCCACGCGCCCGCAAAGCGGCGCCGGGTGCCGGGCTCGGGATGGAAACCTTGGGGCCGTGCCGGGGCCCTTGGTGAGATCATAGGCTTCGCTGCCGCCTCCGCCCCGCCAACCTTACCCAAGGAATGATATGCACCCCATCCTCTTCAAAATCGGGAGCTTTCCCATCGGGACCTACGGTCTGCTGCTGACCTTGGGCTTCTTCATGGCCCTCCTGCTGGCCCAGAAACTGGCACGGAAGGAGGGGCTGGCCCCGGAGAGCATCTCGGACCTGGCCATCACCCTGCTGCTGGCGGGGGTGATCGGCTCCAAGCTGCTGATGATCATCGTCGACCTTTGCAGCGGCGCGACCTTCGCCCAGGTATTCGACCTGGGTTACCTGCGTGCGGGCGGGGCCATCCACGGGGGCATCATCGGCGCCACCCTGGCCTTCTTCTGGCGGGTGAAGCGGCTCAAGCTGCCCCTGGCCCGGACCCTGGACTGCATGACCCCGGCCGTGGCCCTGGGCCAGGCCATCGGCCGGCTGGGCTGCTTCTCCGCCGGGTGCTGCTACGGCACCGCGTGCAACCTGCCCTGGGCGGTCACCTTCACCGATCCCAACGCCCAAGCCCTGTCCGGCACGCCCCTGGCCATGCCGCTGCACCCGGTGCAGCTCTACACCTTCCTGACCAACATCACGATCATGACCATCCTCCTGCTCATGCGCCGACACCGGCGCTTCGTGGGGCAGATCTCGGGCTGCTACTTCATCCTGGAGGGCATCGGCCGGATCATCACCGAACACTGGCGGGGCGACCTGGACCGGGGCTTCCTGCTGGACATCCCCTGGCTCTCCACCGGCCGGGCCACCAGCTGCCTGTTCATCGTGTTCGGGGTGGCGCTGCTGTTCTGGTTCGCCCGGCGGGCGCGCACGGCGGTGGCGGTTTGAGCGCCCTGGTGACCCACTTCCTGCCGGACGGGGCGCCCCGCCTGGACCGGTTCCTGGCCGACAGCTACCCGGAGTTCGCCCGCTCCCGGTGGGATGCCTGGGTCCGGGCCGGCAAGGTGCGGGTGAACGGCGAGGTGGTGCTGAAGGCCGGCACCCGGATCCGGGCCGGCGCCACGGTGGAGACGGAACTGCCCGAGCCCGCTCCGCCCGCCTTGCACCTGCTGCCCGAGGCCATCGACCTGCCGACCCTGTTCGAGGACAGCCACCTGTGGATCGTGGACAAGCCCGCCGGCATGGTGGTGCACCCGGGCCCCGGGCACCCGTCGGGCACGGTGCTGAACGCCCTCCTGGGCCGGCTCCAGGCCCCGGTGGTCCTGACGGAAGCCCCCTCGGAGGACGACGAGGACGAGGTGCCGGCGCCGGTGTGGCCGGGCCTGGTGCACCGCCTGGACCGCTACACCACCGGCTGCCTGGCCATGGCCAAGGACGTGGGCAGCCAGCAGTCCCTCCAGCTCCAGTTCAAGGACCGCACCGTGGAGAAGCGCTACCTGGCCCTGGTGCGCATGTCGCGCAAGCTGCCCGAGGTGGGCTCGGTGCTGGTGGACCAGCCCATCGCCAGGCACCGGGTGGACCGCCTGAAGATGACCGTCAGCGCCGCCGGCCGCCCCTCCCAGACCCGGGTGAAGCTGCTGGCCGCGGCCTGCGGCCTGGCCCTGGTGGAGTGCGAACTGCTCACCGGACGCACCCACCAGATCCGCCTGCACCTCTCCTCCCTGGGGGCGCCCATCCTGGGGGATCCGCTCTACGGCGGCGCGCCCTCCTGGCTGGACAGCAGCAGGCGCTCCTTCCCCTGCCCGCACCCCATGCTGCACGCCTGGAAGCTCTCCATCAACCACCCCGCGGACGACCGGCGCATGGACTTCCAGGCGCCGCTGCCCGAGGCCTACCGGGAAGTCCTCGCCAGCCTGGGCATCAAACCTCCAGAGTAGAACCCTGGGAGCTGATCACCGCCAGTTCGACGACGTGCTTGAGTTCCATGACGTTGCCGGGCCAGGGCCGGGCCGTCAGGAGGTCCAGGGTGCGCTCGGACACCGTGGTGATGCGCTTGCCGTAGGTCCGGTTGGACTGGGCCAGGAAGGCCGCCACCAGGGCGGGGATGTCCTCCCTGCGCTCGCGCAGCGGGGGGAGCGCTATGGCCGCGGGCTCCAGGCAGGCGCGCAGGTCTTCCAGGAATCGCCCCTCGCGCACTTCGTCGCCCAGGTGGTGGATGCTGGCCGCGATGATCCTGGCCGCCCTTCCGGGCTCCCGGACCGCGTGCAGCAGCCTGGCCTGGAGGTCCAGGGGCAGGGCGCAGATCTCGTCCAGGAAGAGGGTGCCCTGGTCCGCCACGTCGATCTGCCCGAGCTGCGGGTGCACGCCCTTGGCCCGGCCGAACAGCACGCCGTCCAGCAGTTCCGGCGGCAGCACCGCGCAGCTCAGGGTCACCATGGGCCGGTGCCGGCGCGGACTCCGGTCGTGGATGGCCCGGGCCGCCACCCCTTTGCCGGTGCCGGCCTCCCCCAGCAGGAGCACCGGGGTTTCCAGGGCCGCCGCGGCATCGAGCTGGGACTTCAGCCGGTCCATGGCGGCGCTGGGGCCGATGAGCCGCTCGCCCTGGTCCAGGTCCATCTGCTGATGGACATAGGTATTCTCGGCCCGCAGCCGGTTCCTGGCGGACTCCAGCTCGGTGAAGGCGCTGGCCAGGGACTGTTCCGCCCGGCAGCGCAACTGCACTTCCGCCGAGAGGCCCTCGATGGTCCGGGTGAGTTCCGAGGTGCGGGCCACCACCTGCCGGTCCAGCTCGGCCCGGGTCGCCCTGGATTCCTCCTGGGCGCGCTGCAGCTCATCGTTCTGCATCTCCAGCTCGATGCGGCACAACTGGAGTTCCTGGACCAGCCGCCGGGCATCCAGGTCTTCCGGCGAGAGGGCGGGGGCCCTGCCGCGGCGAGGTCTCGCCGGTTCAAGGTGCGGGTTTTGCATCTTCATGACAATCCCCAGCGGAAGGCATCTGGATCAGCCGTCCAGATTCGGCGCCATCTCTGAAAATGCAAACGAACTGGTCCGGTGCCGGCCGGTAGGTGGTCAACTCGAAGGACCCTGTTCCCAGCTCCAAGTATCCCTCAAAAACATGAAATTCGCCGGTCAAAGAGGTCCTGGCCAGGGCCGGCCCGAGGATGGGGCGCAGGGCCGGCAGCACCTCCAGCAGGGTCCGGCCGTCCGGGGTGCCGTCCGGGTCGGGGAGCATCCGGGCGAAGGCCTGGTTGCAGTGCAGCAGCCGTCCGTCCATGGCCTTGTGGCCGTTGGGGATGGCGGCACACAGGGCGTAGCCTTCGGGCAGGAGATCCAGGAAGGCCTGGAACTGTCCGGCGGTGGCCCGCAGCTCCCGCTCCAGGAGCTTGGCGCTGGTGGTTTCGGTGAAGGTGAGCACCAGGCCGTCGATGCGGTTGTCGGGGGTCCGGTAGGGCATGATCCGCACCACGAACCAGCGCCCGTCCCGGGTGTTCACGGCCTTCTCCGCCGGGATGAGGGTGCGCAGCACCTCCCGGGCGTCCTCCGGAAGCTCCGGGTAGCCCAGGGTCGTGGTGATGTCGGTGAGCGGGCGGCCCACGTCGCCGGGCAGGAGCTGGTAGAGCTGGCTGGCCCCGGCGGTGAAGCGCCCCACCTTCAGGTCCAGGTCCAGGAACACGGTGGCGACGTTGGTGCTGTCCAGGAGGTTCTTCATGTCGCTGCTGGTGCGGGCCAGCTCCTCCATGCGGGCCTGCTGCTCGGCGTTGATGGTCTGCAGCTCCTCGTTCAGGGACTGCAACTCCTCCTTGGAGGTGGTCAGCTCTTCGTTGGTGGACTGCAGCTCCTCGTTGGTGGACTGCAGCTCCTCGTTGGTGGACTTGAGCTCCTCCTGGGAGGTCTGCATGTCCTGCTGCAGGTCGTGGTAGGCGACCCGGCTCTGGAGCAGCTCCGTCTCCAGTCCCTTGACCCGGGCGCCGCCGGCGGGACCGCCCTTGCGCCGGACGGTCTCGGGCAGCGGCGCCGGCAGGTCCCGGAACACCACCATCAACAGTCCCTGGAGCGGGCTGGGCGCGCCCAGCTTCTGCACCGTGAGATCCACCAGCTGGGTGCCGCCGTTGGTGCCCACCTTGAGGCCATGGAAGACCACCGGCTCCTCCTGCCGCGCCGCCTGGTTCAGGGCGCTGCCCAGTTCCATGCGCAGGCCGTCCCGGGCCATGGCGAAGATGTTCCAGTTGGCCTTGCCCGCGGCGGGCTCCAGGTACTTGCCGGTGCGGCCGCTGATGTAGAGGATGTCGCCGGCCTCGTTGACCAGCACCGCGGAGGGGGCGAACTGCTGCAGCAGGACCTGGTCCGCGAGCGTGGAAAGGTTCTGGACGGCTTCTGACATTTTCGGCTCCATGGGCGCGCCCTGCCGGGCCACGGCGAAGGCGGGGGGGAAGGTCGCGGCATGGAGCGCGCGCCTGGATTCGCTGCGCCGAAACAGGTGGGATCTGGGCGCCAGGGCGGTGAACAGGTCGGGGCAGGCGCCGATGCTCTCGGAGCTGCCCAGGCACAGGACCCCTCCCGGCAGCAGGCTGTAGTGGAACAGCTGCATGAGCCGCCTCTGCAGGTCGGGGCTCAGGTAGATCAGCACATTGCGGCAGCTCAGCAGATCGAGCTTGGTGAAGGGCGGATCCATGATCAGGTTCTGGGGCGCGAACACCACCATTTCCCGGATGTCCTGGCGCACCCGGTAGCCCCCCGGCTCCTCGGTGAAGAAGCGGCCCAGGCGTTCCTGGGAGACCTCCGCGGCGATGCCGGCCTTGAAGAAGCCCTGCCGGGCCCTGGTGATGGCGTCCCGGTCCAGGTCGGTGGCGAAGATCTGCAGGGCGCAGTGCAGGGGCGGATGCACCTTGACCAGGGTCTCCCGGAACAGGATGGCCAGTCCGTAGGCTTCTTCTCCGGTGGAGCATCCGGGCACCCAGGCACGGAAGGTCTTGCCCGCGGGCCGGCCCTGGAACAGGGCGGGGATCACCTGGTCCTCCAGGGTCTGCCACACGGCCGGATCCCTGAAGAAGCTGGTGACCCCGATCAGCAGCTCCTTGAACAGCAGGTCCAGTTCGCCGGGGTTGGATTCCAGGAAGAGGGCATAGCCCTGGATGGTGTTGAGGTGGTGGACGCCCATGCGCCGCTCGATCCTCCGCACCACGGTGTTGCGCTTGTAGAGGGCGAACTCCTGGCCGGTGCGGGCCCTCAGCAGCCGGATGACCCGCTCCAGGGCCTGGTCGTCCGATTCGTCCAGGGGCGCCAGCTCCCCGCCGGGCTCCGCCGTGGGACGGATGGTGGCGAGGAGCTTCAGGGGCAGCTCTTCCGCCGTGCCCTCCAGGTCCACCAGGCCGGCGGCGATGGCGGAGCGGGGCATGCTGTCGAAGCGGGCGTCGGCGGGGTCCTGGGCCAGGCCCAGGCCGCCCTGGGCCTTGATGGCGCGCAGCCCGGAGCAGCCGTCGGAGCCCATGCCGGACAGGATGACCCCGACGCTCCGCGCCCCCTGCTCCTCGGCCAGAGACTGGAAGAAGAAGTTGATGGGCAGCCGGCTGCCCCGGGCGGAGACGGGATGCGTGAGCCGCAGCAGCCCCGAGCGCAGGGCCATGTCCTTGTTGGGCGGAATCACATAGACGCAGTTGGGGCTCACCTGCATCCGGTCCCGGGCCTGGACCACGATCATGGTGGTGACCCGCTGGAGCAGCTCCGGCAGCATGTCCTCCACCGTGGGGTCCAGGTGCTGGACGATCCCGAAGGCCAGGCCGGAAAGGGGCGGCACGTGGGCCAGGAACTTCTCCAGCGCCTCCAGCCCGCCGGCCGAGGCGCCAATTCCCACCAGGGGCAGGGGGACGCTGGGAGGACTGGGTTGCACCGTGTTCCGCTCCGCTGCGGGGACGAGGATCCCCACCCAGAGTATGGGATAGGCTTGACACCTGCGCGGGAATAATCAGTCTGAACCTGCAGCCGGAAGCGCGAGGGGTGGAAAAGTGCGGGCGAGGGGGGTCTTTTGATCGATAGCAACGAAGCCGCGAGGGTCGCGGTCATCGTCGCCCATCCTGACGACGAAGTGCTCTGGTGCGGCGGGCTGCTGCTCAGCAGGCCCCGCTGGCACCCCTTCGTGGCCTGCCTCTGCCGGGGCCGGGATGCGGACCGGGCGCCCCGGTTCCGGCGCGCGCTGGAGCGGCTCGGCGCCACCGGGGCCATGGCCGACCTGGACGACGGCCCGGGGCAGGACCCGGTGCCGGCGGGCACCGTGCGGGCGCTGATCCTGTCCCTGCTGCCCGGCCGGGACTTCGACCTGATCCTCACCCATTCCCTCCAGGGCGAGTACACCCGGCACCGCCGGCACGAAGAGATCGCCGCGGCGGTGCGGACCCTCTGGGCGGACGGGGTGCTCAAGGCCGGCTCGCTCTGGGGCTTCGCCTACGAGGATGGCGGCGGGGCCTATCTGCCCAAGGCCGCCCCGGAGGCCTCCCTGGTCCTGGAGCTGCCCGAGCTGATCTGGGCGGAGAAACGCCGGCTCATCACCGAGGTGTACAACTATCCGGAAACCAGCTGGGAGGCCCGGACCACCCCCCGGCGCGAAGCCTTCCTGGAAGCGCCCAGGGCCGCCCGCCGTGGTCCATCGCAGGAGGTAACCCCATCATGAAGATCCTGGTGCTCTACGACTATCCCCCCGCCCCGGGCGGCCTCGCCACCCAGGGCGACCTGCTCTACCACGGCCTGCTGGCCATGGGGGTGGACGCCAAGGCCGCCCACCTGAAGTCCGATCTGGAAAAAGAATGGTACTACCGCTGGTTCAAGCCCGACGCCGTGGTGGGGGTGGGCTTCTGGGGCGACTACCCGGACATCGTCCAGCATCCCCAGAGCTTCGGCATGACCGCCGTGCCCTGGCTCCTGGCCGACGGCTACGTGGCGAACTACCGCCAGGAGCTCAACGTGCTGCCGCTGATCCTGGTGACCGCCAACTGGGTCAAGGAGACCTTCGTGCGCGACGGCATCCGCGGCGACCACATGGTGGTGCTGCCGGTGGGCTGCGACACCGACGCCTTCATCCCCCGCGCCGCCGATGACCCCAAGGTGCGCGCCATGCGCGGCATCCTGGGGGTGAGCCCGGACCAGCTGCTGGTGCTCACCGTGGGCGGGGACGCGGCCTCCAAGGGCGGGCGCGAGGTGATGGCGGCCATGGCCCAGGTGCGGGAGGAGGTGCCCGACTTCCGCTACGTCTGCAAGGTCTGGCCCCAGCCCAGGACCGAGGTGCAGAACGCCCTGGACCTGGAACTGGCCCGGGAACTGGGCATGAAGGACCGGGTGAGCTTCCCCACCCACCGGGTGTCCCGGGACCTCATGCCTTACCTCATGGCCGCCTGCGATGTGTACGCGGCCCCGTCGCGCCTGGAGGGTTTCGGCATGCCCCAGGTGGAGGCCGGGGCCTGCGGCAAGCCGGTGATCGGAATCCGGGCCATGGCCATGCTGGACACCCTGGTGGATGGCGAGACCGCCTTCCTGGCCGGGGTGGCCCATGCCAACACCGTGACCGAAGCGGTGCTCGGCCCCGCCGCCGGATACCCCCCCGACACCCACGTGATCTTCGACCGGCCCCGGGTCGCCGACTACCGGGCCAGCGTCCCGGGCATCGCCGTGGCCCTGCGCAAGCTTCTCAACGATCCCGCGCTGCGCCAGCGCATGGGCGCCGCCGGCCGGGCCCGGGCGGTGGAGCGCTTCGACTACCGCCTGGTGGCCAGGCAGCTGGTGGCGATCCTGGCCGAACATTTGGGGATGCCATGAAGAGCTCCGCCGATATCCAGGAAGCCAAGGCCGCGGCCCTGGAAGTCCTGCTGCACAACGCCAAAGGCCCCTTCCAGGACCTGCCCCGCACCGCCGGCTGGGGCTATCCCGAACCGTACACCCGGGACCTGCTCATCTCCGGCCTGGGCATCCTGGCTTCGGGCCACCCGGTCCTGGTGGCTTCCCTGCGGCGGGTGATGGCCAAGCTGGCGGAGCACCAGAGCCCCCTGGGCAACATCCCGTCCCTGGTGCACGACCCCGAGGACCGGGGCGCCAGCGACACCACGCCGCTGTTCCTGCTGCTGGCGGGCATCCTGCGCCGGGAGAGCGGGGACCCGGCCTACCTGGACCCGGCGGTGCAGAAGGCCCTGCGCTGGATGGAATACCAGACCACCGACGACCGGGTGATGGTGGCCCAGCAGCCCACCAGCGACTGGCGGGACGAGCACTGGGTCCTGGGCCACGGCCTGTTCGTGAACACCCTGGTCTACGGCTACCTGAAGCTGCTGGGCCAGGATGACCGGGCGGCGGAGTTGCAGTCCGCCGTGAACGGTCCGGACGACCAGGTGGACACCCGACACCCCGTGCAGGGCCTGGCCATCCGCGGGCGGCCCACCTACGCCATGTGGTCCTACAAGGTGCTGCGGGACGAGCGCTGCGACCTGCTGGGCAACAGCCTGGCCATCCTCACCGGCATGGCGCCCCGCACCCGGGCCGGCAAGATGGTCACCTGGATCGAGGCGGAGTGCTACGGCATGCGCCACCGGCACGAACTGGCCGGAGACCTGCCGCCCTGCTTCTTCCCGTTCGTGCTGCCCACCGATCCGGACTGGCGGCCCCGCTACGCGCTGTTCAACCTGCCGGGCGACTACCACAATGGCGGCGTCTGGCCCTTCGTCTGCGGGTTCTACATCGCCGCGCTGGTGGCCGCCGGACGCCAGCGCCTCGCCGAGGACAAGCTGTGGGCCCTGGCCCAGCGGCTCAAATCCGCCCGGGAGGCCAAGGTGGCGTACGGCTTCAACGAGTGGCACAAGGCCCAGACCGGCGCCCCCTCGGGCCAGGACTGGCAGACCTGGTCCGCCTCCATGTTCCTCTACGCCGCCGCCTGCGTGGAGCGGGGCCGGCCGCTATTCTTCGAGCTCCAGCCGCTGGCGTGAGGCCATCTCCACCAGCATCTCCCGGACGATGCCCGGGAATTCCTGCAGCAGGGCCTCGAAGTTGTGGCTGTGGATGATCACGCAGCGGCAGGGCTCCAGCGCCACCGCCGTGGCCGCGCGATTCAGTCCCAGCAGGAAGGTCATCTCCCCGAAATACTCGCCCTTGCGCACCCGGGCCTCGCGTCCGTTGCGGCGCAGGCTCACCGTCCCCTCCAGCAGGAAGAACATCTCCGTCCCGGGCTCGCCTTCGTTGAAGAACACCCAGCCGGGTGGAGCCTCCAGCAGCAGGCGGGTGTCGCCCTGGCTGGGGCCCGCCCTCCGGCTCTCCATGAGCCGGTGGATGGGCAGGCTCTCCGCACGGTGCAGGGCCGCCACCACCTCCGCGCCGAACAGCAGCGCCGCCATGGAGTAGTAGATCCAGATGACCACGATGAAGATCGATTTGAACGAGCCGAAGGCGAAGCCGTAGCCCGGGTCGTGGGTCAGGAACAGGGTGAAGGCGGGCCGGAGCAGGAACCACAGGACGGCGGTGGCCAGGGCCCCGGCCAGCAGGTGGCACTTGCGCACGTTGGCGGTGAAGGCCGAGAACACCCCCCAGGCCAGCAGCACGGTGAGGCCGAAGGGCAGGGTGAAGTTGAGCGAGACCGGGAGGTGGATGCCCCCGGAAAGCCGTCCCAGGTACCTGAACAGCACGCCCGCCCCCGACATCCCGGCGAGCCCGACGATGAAGGCCATTCCCGTGGCCAGATCCATGGCCTTGGAGGCCAGGAGGGTCCTCCGGTTGCGCACCTTGAACATGCGGTTGATGATCTCCCGCAGGCAGGACACCAGCGGGGTGAGGCTCCAGGTGAGCACCAGCAGGTTCAGGGTGCCCGCGGCCCGGGGGAAGCTGGCCAGGCTGCCCACCTCCCGCAGGATCACCTCCCCGAACCGCGGGATCACCTGCCGGATGAACTCGGAGGTTTTCTGCATGGCCGCCTGGGAGGAGCCGATCCCCACGCTCAGCAGGAAGGTCAGCAGGAGCATGGCGGGGATCAGGGCCAGGGTGCTGTAGAAGGCCAGAGATGAGGCCTGGCGCAGATCGGAGTTGCGGATGAAGCCGCCCGCCGCCTCCCGCAGGACGGCCCAGCCCTGGCGCGCCAGGTCAGCAGAGTTCCGCTCCTGGGCTGATGCGGCCATGGGACTGGGCTCCGTGCAAAGATGCGCGCCGGGGGGGAGCGCTATCCCTAGATCATGCCCTAGTCACGGCCCCACCACCACCGTGGCCCGGGCGGATGCCAGGGGGTCGAGGGTGGAGGCGGCGCTCACGTGGTAGGTGCCGGGCCTGGCGGGGGCCTGGTAGCGGCCGTCCTGGTCCACCTCGCCGCCGTCGGGCTCGTCCACGGTCCATTTCACCGAGTTCCGGGGCAGCCCTTTCAGGGTCAGGGTGAAGGCCACCGAGCCGTTCAGGCCCGTCTGGGCCGTGAGCGGTTCCACCGAGAGGATGGGCAGCACCCGCACTTCCACCGTCTGCTTGAGCTTGTGCCCGTCGGCGGTGGCGGCCCGCAGGGTCAGGTGGTAGGTTCCGGCGCCCTCGGGGGCGAAGTAGACCGTGCTGTTCCCCACGCTGTTCCGGAGGCCGCCGCCGAAGGGCTCCTCCACCTGCCACTCCAGGTCGCCGGCCAGGTCCACGCTGGGGGTGGCGGAAAGGGCGAGCTGGTCGCCCACCACCACGGTGCGCGGCTCCGGCGCCACGCTGACGCTGGGTCCGGCGGCCCCGCCCCCGCAACCCAGGAGCAGGACCATGACCAAAGCTGAGAACCCGGTGAGACGCGCCAAGAGAACCTCAAGGCGAATGATACTACGCCAGCATCTCCTTCAGCGCATCCACCAGCACCCGGCACTGGGCGTCGGTGCCGATGGTAATGCGCAGGAACGCTTCGATGCGGGGGTGCGGGAAGTGGCGGACGATGATGCTCCGCCGGCGCAGGCCGGCCGCCAGCTCGGCGCCGCCCCGGGCCGGGTGCCGGGCGAAGATGAAGTTGGCCATGGAGGGCAGGACCTCGAAGCCCAGCTCCTTCAGCTCGGCCACCAGGCGCCCCCGGCTGGCCATGACCGCCCGGCGGGTGCGGTCGAAGTGGTCCCGGTCCTCCAGGGCGGCGATGGCGCCGGCCATGGCCAGGCGGTCCACCGGGTAGGAGTTGAAGCTGTTCTTCACCCTGTCCAGGGCCTCGATGAGCCCGGCGTCGCCCATGGCATACCCCAGGCGCAGCCCCGCCAGGGAGCGGCCCTTGGACAGGGTGTGCACCACCAGCAGGTTCGGGAAGCGCCGGATCAGCCCGCACGCCGACTCGCAGCCGAAGTCCACGTAGGCCTCATCCACCACCACCGGCGAATCGGGGTTGGCCTCCAGCAGGCCCTGGATCTCGGCCAGGGTCAGCCAGCGTCCGGTGGGCGCGTTGGGGTTGGGGAAGATGATCCCGCCATTGGGGCGCCGGTAGTCTTCCGGCCGGATCCGGAAGGCGGGGTCCAGGGGCACCGCCTGGTAGTCGATGCCGAACAGGGCGCAGTAGACCGGGTAGAAGCTGTAGGTGATGTCCGGGAACAGCAGGGGCCGGCCGTGCTTGAGCAGGGCCTGGAACACCAGCGCCAGCACCTCGTCCGAGCCGTTGCCCACGAACACCTGCCGGGGCTCGATCCCGTAGGCAAGGGCGATGGCGGCCCGGAGCGCTTCGGCGTTGGGGTCCGGGTAGAGCCGCAGGGTGTCCTGGTTGGCCCCGGCGATGGCCTCCAGCGCCTTCGGGGAGGGCCCGTAGGGGTTCTCGTTGGTGTTCAGCTTCACCAGGTTGTCCAGCTTGGGCTGCTCCCCGGGCACGTAGGGGGTCAGGGTGTGGACGACGTCGCTCCAGAATCGGCTCATTCTCTGCTCACGGAAGGCGGGAAGCGGGTCGGGCACGCTCCCGGGGGACTCCTTCCAACCTAGCACCGTTGGATCACGTTTCGATTAAGTGTTCGGCTGGGCACTAGCAGCCGTAAGGTTGCAAGCGACCTAACGGCTGTTCTGCAGTTTGGACATTCCG
>PLUC01000047.1 GCA_003165415.1 Holophagaceae bacterium | reverse complement strand
GACGAAAAGTCCAAACTGCAGAGACTCCATGTCCGGGCAGAGCCCGGACATGGAGTCTAGTCCAGGTAGCCGGGATCCTCCAGTTCCACCAGTTCGCCCGCGGCCAGGCGCGCCCGCTGGTCGTCGGTGAGGGCCAGTTCCGCCCAGCGCGGATCGGTGCGGGAATTGAAGAAATGCACCGAGGCCTCCCCGGCCTCGAAGGCCTCCCGGGAAGGCCACAGGTGGACCCAGCCGATCTGGTTGACGCGGACGTGGATGATCATCTCAGTTCCTGTAGTAGGCCTGGATCCCCTTCACCACCGCCTGGGCGTAATGCTCCCGGAAGGCCGGATCCTGCAGGTTGGCCGCGTCCTCCCGGTTGGTGAGGTTCAGTACCTCCATCAGCACCTTGGTGGCGGCGGTGCTGTAGCGGATCACGGCGGGGATGAAGCTCTTGCCGCCGCGCAGGACCACGTTGCGGATGGGGCGGTTCTCGTGGGTGGGGATGCCCTCCTTTTGCAGGGCCTTCAGCAGGCTCTCGGCGAACAACCGGCCGCGGGCCTCGCCCTGGAGCCGCTCCTTGGGCGAGAAGCGCACCCGGGAGCCGACGCCCAGCTCCTGCACCCGCACCGTCCGGGCGGCGGGCAGGGCGAAGGAGGCCGGCACGCCCACGGCCCCGGGCACGTAGACCATGGTGCCCCGGGCGGTGGGGTAGAGGCTGTCGGCATGGAAGCTGATGAACAGGGTCTTCCTGGGATCTCCGGCCCGGTCGAAGACGGCGAACAGGTGGTTGGCCAGCACCCAGCGCAGGTGGACGCTCACGGCGATGGGGCTCTCCCCGTCGTTGGGGAAGGGCGGCGTAGTGAGGATCTCGGCCTGGCTGGTGGGCGCCTTGATCCGGTCCCTGGTCCTGAAGCCCAGGCCCGGGTATTGGATGGTGCAGGAGACCGCGGCCTGGGTGCCCTGCTCCAGCAGCCGCCGGACCCGCATGGTGATGTCGTAGACGTAGTCCGATTCCCACACGCCGTTGGCCGCGGCGCCCCTGTCGATGCCGCCGTGGCCGGCATCCAGCACGATGCGGATGCCCTTGAGCCGGGCCCCGGCAGCCACCCGCGGAATGCGCCGCACCTCGGCCCGCACTTCCCGCTCCTCCGCCAGGGCCACCGTGCCCTCGGGCTGGAACGGACTGGCCAGGTCCTCCAGGGGGATCTTCACCACCTGGCCGGGCTGGATCCCCCGCACATCGGCGATCCCGCTGCGGCGGGCGATCTCCAGGGCCAGGTCGTTCACCCCCTGGGGATCCACCTGGTCGGTGTAGCGCATTACCACGCTGGAGTACAGGGCCTCGCCCTTGCGCAGGTGGTAGGCGGCGAACTTCCCCTCCCGGTCCTGGCCGAACTGCAGCAGCTCCCGGTAGGCCGCGATCCGCGCCTCGTCGTTAGGCTGAGCCTCCGGCGTGCCGGCCTGCGCCGGGGCCGGGACCTCCCCGCCCAGGTCCGCCGACAGCATGACCACGGGAATGAGCCAGAGGTCCCCCGCCTGCAGCTTGTCGGGATTGGACGGGTTGGCCGCCTGCAGCCGGTCGTAGCGCTGGCCGTGGCCCAGGAACAGCGACGCCATCAGCCACACCGACTCCAGCTGCGGCCAGCGCACCCGGTGCCGCACCTGCTCCGGATCCCAGGTGTCCCTGGGGAACAGGGCGCCCAGGACCCAGCGCTTGCCTTCCGCGCTGAGCTCCTGGAAGGGGGCCCAGGGCCCAGTCCCGCTCCTGGCCAGGAAGGCCGGCGGCAGGCCCTCGGTCTGCACCTGCACGCCCTGCTTGAACACCAGCCGGATCCGGGCGGAGCCGCCCCCGGGGAGCGGCGCTTTCACTTCGGCCGGGGCCGGCGCCAGGGCGATGGGCGCCCGAGGCGCCTGGGCGACGGACACCGGAGGGGCCGGGGCCCGGGTCGGGGCGGCGCAGCCCGCCAGGGCCGCGGGAACGGCCAGAGCGAAGCGCCAGCCGGCCTTCAGCCCTGCCATGGCAGGTTGTCGGCGCCGGCCCCCACCGCCAGCCCTTCGAGGCCTTGGCGCAGCCAGGCCCGCAGGGTCTCCTGGAGCTCATCCGGATCCTGGGTGCGGGCCGTGAGGAAGACCTGGAAGCGGCGCTCCAGGTGGGCCATGCCCTCCTCCAGCAGGAACAGCCGGTCCGCCACCCGGCCCTGGGGGTCCTTGGACTGGGTGGGCGGCAGCTTCAGCGTGCTGATCTCCAGCCCGGCGGCGCCCAGGGTGAAGGTCCACTCCATGTCGCCGGACAGCAGGCGCACCTTGGCCTTGGCCGGCCGCATGCCCCGGGACAGGGCCTCGAAGGCCTCCCGGCTTTCGGCGGGGTTGCCCTTGCGCAGGCTCAGCTCCTTGACGTCGCCCCGTTCGGTGACCAACTGCACCGAGTCGTCCACGAAGCAGGCCGACTGGTCCCCCTCGAGCCCGCTGGTGCCGCCCTCGGCGAGCCCCCGCATCCACAGCCAGAGCAGGAACTCCTCCCCGAGGAAACGGCCCTGTTCAACGAGTTCCATGGGCTTCATGCGGTCTCCAGATTCAGGTCGAAGGGATCCAGCGCCATGAGCGACTCCACTGGGATCCGGGGCAGCAGGCGCCCGGCCAGGAGCAGCGGGGCCAGGGGCTGGAGCTCGCAGCCGAAGGACTTGATGAACAGGCCGATGAGGGCCGATTGGGTCCGGGTGGAGGCGGCGGTGGTCCAGAGCATGCCCCCCTTGAGGTCCCAGGCCACCTCGGAAATCCGGGGGGTGGGCAGCACCTTGCGCAGCAGGTCGGCCTTCACCTCGTCCTGGAGGGAGATCCGGGCCTCCTTGCCGATGAAGGCCAGGTCCTTCTCCTTCTGCAGGCTCTGCAGCCTCAGGTCCACCTGGGCCTTGAGCAGCGCCGCGGGGACCTTGCGGGTGTCCATGCGCAGGGCGAAGATGGCGAACCGCTCCTGGGTGACCCAGTCGCCGTCGGGGGGGGCGATGAGCAGGTTGCGCCAATCGCACCAGCCCAGCCGTTCCTCCTCCAGGCCGTCCTCGAAGGGGCGGAAGGCATCCTGGCGGAGCCCTTCCAGCAGATCGGCCTCGGTGGGCACCGGCCCCATGACCAGGAAGCGCCTGAGCGAAAGGGTGCCTTGCAGAAGACTCATGAGTTTCTCCCTAGGATGCGTCCAAGCCGGGCCAGGAACCGCGTCGGCACCGGGTCCGCCGACAGCGCCGGCTCCACCACCCGGACGGCCTCCCCGGCCAGCGGCAAGGGGAAGGCGGAGTCGCTCAGCTCCAGCAGCAGCGCGGTGATGTTGTCCCGGCCGCCCCGCGCCAGGGCCTCGTCGAGCATCTTCTCCAGGGTCTGCTGGGCCGGCAGGCCCAGGGCCAGGAACTCCTCCAGCCGGGCATCCGGGAGTTCGCCGGGCAGGCCGTCGGTGCACAGCAGCAGACGGTCGCCCCGGCGCAGGGTCACCTTGCCCAGGACCACCCGGAGCGGATCCGGGCCGCCCAGGGCCTGGGTGATGATGCTGCGCTGGGGATGGAACCGGGCCTGCTCCGGAGTGAGGCTGCCCTGGTTGATCATCTCCCGCACCAGGGTCTGGTCTTCGGTGAGCAGGACCATGCGTCCGCCGCGAAGCAGGTAGGCCCGGCTGTCGCCCACCTGGGCGATGTAGGCGTAGCCGCTCCAGACCACGGCGGCGGTGAGGGTGGACCCCATCCCCCGGGAGGCCCGCTCCACGTCCGCATAGCGGGCCACCGCGCTGGACGCGCCCTCGGCGGCATGGCGCAGCGCCCGCAGGAGATCCGCCTCCACCGCCTTGGCGGCGGGGAACCGGCCCCAATGGCCGAACAGGTTCACCGCCAGGGAAGCGAGCCCTTCCCGCGAGGCGATTTCGCCGGAGGCCGCCCCGCCCATGCCGTCGGCCACGGCCGCGAGAATGCCGTTCTGGCGGATGGGCGAATGGGGGCGCAACCCGTTCACCAGCGGCTCCTCCCCGTCCAGAGCGCTCACTAGGTAGGCGTCCTCGTTGTTCTTGCGGACCCGGCCAGGGTGGGTGATGGCTGCATAGTCGATGAGCATGAGCGGTGGATTCCAGCGTTATGGCGTCGGCGAAGTACCCGGGGTCGAATCCGGTTGGGGGGAAAATCCATGGTACCAGCATCCGCCGCCGCGCGCGGCCGCAGGATACACTAGGGATCGATGCTGCAATGATTGGAGATCAAAAATGACAGCCCAGGCCAAGCCTTCCGCCCATGCCCACGGGACGGAAGTGGTAACGGTGACCCGGGTCTCGGGCCCGCCCCTGACCCCCCTCCAGATGACCATCGGCGTCCTGTGCCTCGTGCTCCTGCTCTGGGTTGCCTATAGAATCGGAAGGGTGATCCTGCGCCTCGTCGCCGGGCTGCTTTTTCTGGGCCTCCTGGTTTTCGGGATCTGGTACCTTTTCATCAAGTAGATTTCACTCAGGAGCAAGCATGGCTGCCATTTCGTGTCCCAACTGCGGCGCTGACCTCACCGCCCCCCAGAGCGTGCGCATCGCCGAGTACCATTTCGGCAGACTGGAGAAAGCCGACCAGACCCCCATGGAAGGCCCCGGCTTCGTCTACCGCTTCGAGCAGCCGGACACCTACACCATCCTCTGCAACACCTGCAAGCGCCTGGTGCGCACCCTGCCGATCCCCGCGAAGTAGCCTGGCGGAAGCGCAGCACGCACTGCAGTTTGGACGCATCTAACCCCACTGGAGCGCCCGGGTCCCGATCCGGCTTTGTCTGCTGACAGCCCCCCAACGGGTCGTCCGTCCCCAGACGACTCGCGCCGCCCCAAACCGGGCCCCCCCGGCAAGGCGCCGACCCATAGGTACGATTCGGACTTTCCGTCCTCGCAAGCTGCGGGCGGACAAGTCCGAATCGTTTGCCGTCCTCCAATGGCTGAACCCCTGGCTGCGTCATCTTGAAGGGCCCTACCCATCGGTCCGGCCCCATCCTCTGGCCCCCGTTCCATGGTTTTTTTGAAATATGACCAGCCCGCCTACCTCATCACCACGGACCTGATCACCAGCGCCCAGGCGCTCATCCAGGCGTATCTCGATTGCTGGGAAATTGAAGTCCTTCACCGAGAGTTGAAATCCCAGGTTGGCCTCGGACAGGTCCAGGTCTGGGCCGACAAGAGCTTACCCAGGCTCCACCCCACCCTGGTCGCCGCCTAGTCTTTTTGGAAGGTGGACCAGAGTATGGAGCCGGACCGATGGGCAGGCGCCGTCAAGATGACTCAGCCATGAGTTCAGCCATTGGAGGACGACTAACGATTCGGACTTGTCCGCCCGCA
>PLUC01000017.1 GCA_003165415.1 Holophagaceae bacterium | reverse complement strand
TTTTTTAACACAGTAGTACTAGTCAATTGAGCGGATAGGGTCGGGTGTTTATTTAATGATGTCCAGGACCCCGCTTCGAAGGGAGCACCACACAACTTGCATGAACGTATCATCCCGCTTTTTCCGGTAGTCCACCTTGCCCACCTTCACCACGCCCACTGCATCCGGACCGTTGCTATGCCGGATCTTGAACGTGTTCAGCAGAAAGGAAGCCACCCGGTTGCCCGCTCCCTTTTCGGTTCCGGTTACCCGGTCAACGCCGTGAAGGTCAGCACGCCGGGGGCGGCGCCAGCGACCACCCGCTCGCCATAGGTCAGGTTGCCGTCGGTGATGCTGAGCAGGTCAAGTTGAAGCGGCGGCCGGATCGCAGCCAGCGCCTCGTCGACCATGAGCGGACTGGGTCCTGACGGCCGCACCGACTTGTCGCGGTCCGCCAATAAGTCAAAGGATGGATGGAGGACATGAACCTCCCGGGCCCGGAAAGCCCCGGCCTGGATCCAATCGGCAAACGCCCATCCCATGACGCGGCACTCGGGGACGACCACGTGAAACCGTGTCGTTCGAAAAGCATCCGCCGCGAACAGTGCCTCATCTCCGAGCAAGGGCCTAAGCTCGGTCCCATCCGCGACCAATTCCGAGCCCGGCACCGACGCCCTCAGCCGCGCAGTGTGGATCCCATAGTGGGCATGGGTGAATTCCATGCTGAGGCCGGTCGCATCGAGGCTGGCCTTGGCGAAAACCTTTGGCCGGAGCGGCCCGACCCAGAAGCAGCCTCGCCCACCGGACGCCGGCCAGCGTGATCCGACCGACCGCAAGCGTCGCATCGGGGGTACTCAGGGTGACGGTTTGCGCCGCCAGCCGGTTGGCGCCCAGCGAGTAATCCAGTGCTCCGATCCGCAATACGTACCCGGGGTGGGCTTCGGCGAAAGCCCGCTCCACTTTCCTTCTGCCGTAGCCGTTTAGGATCGCGCCGCCAAGCCACGGGATGAGCACCGCGGTGAGCAGGAAACTACTCGTAATGCCTATAACCGTCTTCGACTGTACCAGTAACCACCTCCACCACCGAATAAAAGAACCAGCACGACAATCAGAATCACCAAGCTCATAAAAGCCTCCTCCGACAACTTTGCATCACCCTGCTTCAATCCCTGTCTTCGCTATTTCCCCAGAACCGTTTTGACCTGGCCAACCTTTTTCTGAATTTTGCCAGTTACCTCTTCGTTCTTGCCTGCAACTTCTAGATTCGGTTTTCCAGTGAGCTTTCCTGTGACTTCCTTGATTTTCCCCTTGGCCTCGTGGAAACTGCCTTCCGCTTTGTCCTTCGTCCCGGTTTTCATTGTTGTTCTCCTCGTAATTTGAAAGCAATAACCATACCGTGTTATAAAACTAATTTTTAAAATGCTTACAGCTTCTATTCCCCTCTTCCAAATGAGCTTGCCAGTCAGAATGAAGCAAGGACCGCATCAATTTGGAATGCCCAAGGAAGCCCAATTTCCTTTTCCGTTTATGGTTTCATGGCACCGTGCCCTTGCGGTGAGCTTGGCATATGTTGCTGAATCCGTGAGCCCTTCTCTATGTCATCAACCTGCCGGACTGCCAGTACGCCTGGCACGCCTTTACCTCCTTCGCCTGGGTGGAATGGCCGGGATGGGCGATCCGGATCCAGATGGACCCGTTCAACGAGGCCAGGGGTGAGGTGGTGGCGAACCGGATCATGGGCATGGCCGAAGGGGGGCAACATTCTTGGGCCCCTGGGCCAAGCCATGGTCCGAAAAAAAATGATTGCGTTACGGCAAATGGCGGGCACCAGGAAAAAACATACCGAAACTTGGGTGCTCATCATAATTCTGCGAGCCCCGCCAACCCCTCAAGGAAAGAACGCCATGGCCTCCCCCGCCGCCTCCGCCCAATCCTTCCACCTTGACCTGGACCGCTACTTACGTCGCATCGGCCACCAGGGGCCGGACCGGCTGGCAATGAAGACTCTGGAGGCACTGCATCTCCGGCATCTGGCGGCGATTCCGTTCGAGAACCTGGACCCGGTCCTGGGCCGGCCGGTCCGGCTGGATCTGGCCAACCTCCAGGCCAAGATCGTCGACGCTGGGCGCGGCGGCTATTGCTTTGAGCAGAACACCCTGTTCGCCGCAGTCCTGCGCGGCTGGGCTACGCGGTCATCACCCTGGAAGCCCGAGTCCGCCCACCGGGCGCCAGCCAGCGGCTGGGGCGGACCCACGGGGTGCTGCGGGTGGACTTGGCGGGCGCCCCCTGGCTGGTGGACGTAGGCTTCGGCGGGGACGGCATCCTCGGGCCGGTGCCCCTGGACGGCGGCGAGATCCAGCGCCACGGAGAGCGGCACCGTGTGGCCGCGGAGGGCCGGCTGGGGGTGCTGCAGACCTGGGTCCAGGGAGGCTGGCGGGATATCTACGAGATCTACCCGGACGAGGTATTCCCCATCGACTGGGTGGTGGCCAACCACTACACCAGCACCCACCCCGAATCCCGGTTCGTGCGCTTCCTGACCGTCCAGACCCCCACCCCGGAGTGCCGCCGGGTGCTCAATCAAAGGCCGCACCCTCACCGAGACCCGCCAGGGGGCTGTCCAGGCCCGGCAACTGCAGGATGAAGAGGTGGTTCCGCTGCTGCGAACCCAGTTCAATCTGCGCCTGCCCGCAGACTTCCTGCTTCCGCCCCTGGCCGATTTCCCGACCTAGGTGGCTTCCCGAAGTGGGGGCTCGGCAAGGACAGCCCTCGAGGAAGGCCCCGGGAGTCAGCAGTTGGCGAAGGACAGGACTGCGCACAGATCAGGCAACGCTCACGGAACCGTACCAAACCAATGCTGGAGGAATTCCACACAGACCCGCACCTTCGCTGATTCCGTCAGCCGAATCGGATAGACCGCCGAAATGGGAGCATCCTGCTGGTATTCCGGAAGCACTCGAACGAGTGAGCCCTCGCTCAGTTTTTCACCCACATCCCAGGTCGAACGAAGGATGATGCCATGTCCATCCAGAGCCCATTGGGTCGCGATTTCGCCGTTGCTGCACGACAAGGGCCCGGACACCCGGACAGTCTCAACGTCCCCGGGGCCACCCAGCTTCCAGATTCCGAAACTCTGGTCGCGCTCCCGGACGACAATGCAATCGTGCTTTTCCAGGTCATCAATACCGGCGGGCATACCGCGCTTCGCCACATAGGCCGGGGCTGCGCAAAGAACCCTTGCATTGCCCTTGATGCGCTTGACGATCAGGTTCGGCTGGGGTTCCCCTCCGACGGTCAAATCGAGATCGAAACCTTCGGCGATCAGGTCTACCGGCCTGGTGAACAGTTCAAGCTGGATGTGCAAGGAAGGGTGACTCAGGGCCAGTCTGGAAAGCGCCGGCCCGATGCATTTCCGCCCAAAACCTTCGCTGGTGCTTATGCGCAGCAGCCCTCGGGGCGTCATCTTCGTAGTGCTTATCGCCTCGGTCATCTGCTCGGCGTCTTCAAGGATCCGTTGGGCCCAGCGGAGCACGGTCTCGCCTTCTTCGTTCAGGCCCACGTGGCGGGTCGTGCGGTGCAGCAACCGCACTTGCAGCGCGCCCTCCAGCAATGCTATCCGTTTGCTCACATAGGCGGGTGATACCCCCAATTCTTTGGCGGTGACGATGAAACTCCGGTTCCTGGCCACCGTGCAGAACAAGTGGAGATCTTCGAGCGGGGGGAGATTGTTCATGTTTCGTGTCCTGAATATTCACATTTTACCCAATTGTTTTCGTCCTGGTGGCAGGTAACTTATAGATTACCTTCGGGTCATAAGATTGAGAGGAGATCAGGATGGACAAACAGGAGGCCGTTCGGTCCATGACCGTCACCATGGCCCGATTCACCGACTACATCAGCAAGCACCTCCCCGAGGATGTGCTGGGCAAGCTCCGGCAGTTGCGTGACGCCGAGGACCACCCGCTGGCGAAAGTGGTCTATGACTCCATGTTCGAAAACCTGGCCAAGGCCGAGGCACTGGACCGCCCCTCCTGCCAGGACACCGGGGTGGTCCAGTACTTCGTCAAGGCCGGGGCGGGATTCCCGCTCCTGTCCGAAGTGCGGGCCGTCCTCACCGAGGCGGTTCTGATCGCGACCAGGA
>PLUC01000265.1 GCA_003165415.1 Holophagaceae bacterium | reverse complement strand
ACCCCTGTTAACGCCGTGAGAGGGCGCCGTCCTAACCGCTAGACGATGGAGCCACGGGAACGTGAATTGAAATGTTAACCTCCCGCGAGCCTTTGGGGAAGAGGTTTTAACCGCGGCGCAGGGTGATGACGGTGATCTCGGGCGGGGCGCCGACCCGGATGGGCAGTCCGACGACGCCCAGGCCGCGGTTGACGTAGAGGGACTGGCCGTCCTGTTGGTACAGGCCCTGGGTGTACTGGCCCAGGAGCAGGGCGCTGGATAGGCCGGGGATGAGGTTCACCTGGCCGCCGTGGGTGTGGCCGGAGAGGGTGAGCGGGGCGCCGGTCCTGCGGGCCAGGTGCCAATCGCTGGGACGGTGGCTGAGGCACAGGCGCCAGGCGCCGTCGGGGATGCCCTGGACGGCCCGGTCGGGCAGGGGGCCGGGGCCGTAGGCGATGTCGAGGAAATGGCCGTGCCGGGCCATGGGGTCCTGGAGGCCCACCAGGGCGAGGGTGCCGTCCTTGCGGGTCACCAGGGCGTGGCGGTTCTCCAGGAACTGGATGCCGATGCCCTCCAGGACGCTCCAGATGGGACGGGGGTCGGTGAAGTAGTCGTGGTTGCCGAGGATGGCGTAGCAACCCAGGGGCGCGCGAAAGCCGCGGAAGGCGTCCGCCACGACACCCGCTTCATGGGGCAGGCTGTCCACCATGTCCCCGGTGATCACCAGGAGATCGGGCCGCTCGCCCTCGGCCAGCCGGCGCCAGCGCTGCACCTGCCAGGGCAGGACCAGGGGGCCGGCGTGCAGGTCGGAGATCTGCACCAGGCGCAGGCCGTCCAGTCCGGGCGGCAGGTCGGGGAAGCTCAGCTCCAGGCGGATGATGTCCGGATCGGAATGGGCCTCGATGCTGCCGCGCAGCACCCCGTAGCCGGCCAGGCCCACCCCCACCACGCTGGTCTGACGCAGGAACTTCCGGCGCTGGGGATTCTCGGGGGGCTCCTTCCCCTGGGTCCGCCACAGGTGGGTCCAGCGCCACACCAGGCTGGCCGCGGACCACACCAGCAGGTCCATGACCGTGAGCATCTGGAAATAGGCGCCGCCCCGGGCCAGGGGCCGGAGCCAGGGGAGGGCGTTGCCGTGGCCGGTGAGGCGGATGCCCATGTAAAACGCCAGCGGCAGGTGGATGAGCACCAGCGCCGCCAGCGTCCAGCGGTCGCATCTGCGCGGCAGCAACTGGTGCAGCAGGCGCCGGTGGATGATCTGGAGACCAGCGATCAGGGTGATGAAGATGATGAAGGTCAATGGCCAAACTCCCTTCGGTGCCGGCGGCCGTCAAGGGAGATTGTGCACGAAGGCTTCCCTGGCCTCAACCTCCATGGAGCGTTTCCATCTGGCCGACCAGACGATCGAAGGCCCTGAGCGCCGCCGCCACGGGCTGGGGGGTGGCCAGGTCCACGCCGGCGGCCTTGAGGGTGTCCAGGGGGAACCGGCTGCTGCCGGAACTGAGGAACCCCAGGAAACGCTCCCGCGCCGCTTCCCCTTCGGTGAGCACGGCCTCGGACAGGGCCATGGAGGCCACGATGCCGGTGGCGTACTGGTAGACGTAGAAATCGTAGAAGAAGTGCGGAATGCCGCTCCACTCGGCCTGGATGTAGTCGTCCACCAGCACCACCCCCTGCTCGTGGCCGTAGTAGAGCCGGGTAAGCTCCAGGTACTTGGCGTTCAGCCAGTCCGGCGTGAGCGATTGGCCTTGCTCCACCCGCTCGTGCATGGCCAGTTCGAAATCGGCGAACAGGGTCTGGCGGAACAGGGTCCCCCGGAGGGTTTCCAGGTAGCTGTCCAGGAGGAACAGCTTGAGGGTGGTGTCCCGCTCCGTCTCCAGGAGCGTGTGCATGAGCATGTTCTCGTTGAAGGTGCTGGCGATCTCCGCGAGGAAGATGGGGTAGTCGGCGGTGGCGTAGGGCTGCGCCTGCTCGGACAGGTGGGAGTGCATGGCGTGGCCCAGCTCGTGGGCGAGGGTGGACACGTTGTGGAAGGTGCCGTCGTAGTTCATCTTCACGAAGGGATGGACGCCGTGGACGCCGCTGGAGTAGGCCCCGGACTGCTTGCCGAGGTTGGGGTAGACGTCGATCCAGCCGCCGCCGAAGGCCCCCTCCAGGACCTGGGTATAGGCCGCGCCCAGGGGCTGGGCGGCCCTGAGCACCAGGGCCCTGGCCTCTTCGTACGGATAGGTCCGGGTGACCGAGCCCACCGCCGAGGCGTAGAGATCGGCATAGCGCAGCTCCGACAACCCGAGCATCTTCCGGCGCAGGCGCAGCAGCCGGTGCAGCGGCGCCAGGTTGGCACGGACGGTGGCCACCAGGTTGCGGTAGACGGCGGGGTCGATGGCGTCGGGATAGAGGGCGGCGTCCAGGCAGGAGGGATAGTGGTGCACCCGGGCGTGGAAGAGATCCTGCTTGATGCCGGCGTCCAGCAGGGTGGCCAGGGTGTTCTCGTAGCGCTTCTGGCTGGTCCAGTAGGTCTCCATCACCAGCTGGCGGTCGCCGGGATCCTTGGCGGCACGGTGCTTCTGGTAGTTGGCGGTGCTGAGCAGCACCTGCTCGCCGGTGGACAGGGTCACCTCGGGCCGGGGCATGTCCAGGTCCGTGAGCATGCCGGCGGCGCCCGAGGGCGCGTGGCCGAACAATCCGGCGGTGGCCACCACCCGCGCTTCCCCTTCGGGAAGAATGTGGTCCTTCATGCGCAGGATCTTCAGGAAGCCCACCCGGTGCGGGACCAGGCGGACATCGGCCTGGATGAAGCTCTCCACCTGCTCCTCGCCCAGGGCCAGCAGGTCGGAATCGATGAAGGCGAGTTTGGCCCCCAGGTCCACCAGGAAGCTCTGCACCTCCCCCTTCATGGCCTGGTAGCGGGTGTCGCCCAGGTCCATGTCGCCCTGGAGGCTGGCGAAATGAGCCAGCCGCCCGCCCAGCCGGTTCACCTGCTCCAGCCGCTCCATGAAGTCCCCCATGGCCTTGGGGGCAGTGGTCCAGGCACGGCCCAGGGGATCCAGGGCTGCCGCCAGGTCCTTCGCCTGCTCAAAGCCGGCGCGCCAGGCGGCCTCGTCCGGGAAGATATCCGCGATCCGCCACTTGAAGGCGTCCGGCACCTGGGAGCGTTCGGTCGCGGAATAGTCGGGGATGGCGGTGGACAGGCTGGAACTCATGGGCCCTCCTGGGGCGTGGTACCCGAGTGTACGGGATCGCGCTCCGGGATTCCTACCCATTTCCACCCGCCTCCGCGGGCTCCCGCCGGGGTAGCCGGAGACGGTGGCCATCTTCCCGGAACCTGGACAGAAGCCGGTGGATCAGTTGTTGGCCCGGCTCTTCAGGGCATCGTTGGTCTGGCGCTCCGCTTCCTTGCGCTGGCTCGGCGTGAGGTGCTTCTTCACCTGCTGGAAGGGCTCGGCGGCATCGGTGTCGCCCCCGGCCTGGGCCCTGAACAGCCAGACGTAGGCCTTGACCAGATCCCTGGGCACCCCTTCGCCCACCGCATACATGACCCCCATGCAGCCCTGGGCGTAGGGTTCGCCCTGGTCGGCGGCCGCCCGGAACCACTTGATGGACTCCTGCAGATCCCTGGGCCCGCCCTGGCCCAGGAAGCACATGGCCCCCAGCTTGGCCTGGGCGTCCATGTTGCCGCGCTCCGAAGCCTTGCGCAGCCAGATCTGGGCCTGCTCCCAGTCCAGGGGGGCGCCCTGGCCCCAGTAGTACATCACCCCCAGCCTGGCCTGGGCGTTCAGGTCGCCCTTCTCGGCGTAATCCCGCAGCTGCTGCAATTCGTTGGCCCCCGACCTGTCCGTGTCCTGGGCGATGGGGACCTCCGCAAGATCCAGCTGCCCCTGGCTGCCCTGGAAGGCATTCTTGTCGGGGGTTGGCATCCCGGCAAAGAGCGTGGTCAACGGAATGGCGGAAATCAACAGTGCGCGTAGCATGCCCGCTCCTTGTTCGGCCATGCGCCCATCCCGGGAGGATGAGGCATATCGATTAAAAAACAAAAATTTTATTATTGTCAAAAACGTCGCATCCGGGGACGCCTTGATTGAGTCTCAATATAAGTTATTGTCTACGCGGCGCAAGCCGGTTTGGATTGATTTTAAATGGAGTTGTCTGTGAAAATTCAGGGTCGCTTCCGGGATCCGGGTTCGTTGACCCATGAAAACATCAAATCGGATAAAAATGTTAATTTCATACAAAGCTCCGCCCTTCCCCACCGGATGGGAGCGTCAGAAGGTCCAGCTCAAGCCGCAGCCCGCCTCCTTGGCCATGCGCTCCGAAAGGTCCGGATCGAAGCGCAGGTTCAGCTCGGACCCGGCCCGGACCCGGGCCACGGTGCCGTCCCGGCCCTGGAACTCGATCTGCAGGGGCAGGTTGCCGTGGTACATGCGCAGCAGCGGGAGCAGCCGTTCCGGGTATTCGCCCTTGGGCAGCTTGACCACGACGCCGCTGAAGCCTTTGCCCTGCAGGTCCTCCAGGTTCTCCAGGCCGGTGACGAACAGCTTGATGACGGTCTGCTCCTCCTCTTCGTCCTCGGGCCCGCCGCCGTTGCCGCCGGCCGTCTCGACCTTCAGCTCGCCCTTCACCCGCAGAAGGGCGTCGGTGAGGGCCAGGTGCCGGAACAGCTCGAAGGTGCGGGTGCGCCGGCGGGTGACGGGGTCGAAGTGGGCGGCCATGAGCAGGGCCTCCACCTTGTCCGTGAGGTCCTCCAGGTAGAGGATGGCCCAGGGTTCGCCCTTGGCGTTGGTCTTGAAGGCGACGTTGCTCACCATGGCGCCCAGGCTCACCTCGTCCCGGTCCTTGACCCGGCCGGCGGCCACCGCCTCCTTGAGGGCGGTGATGGAGCCCACGGTGTGCACCTGCAGGGCGTCCTTGAACTCCTCCAGCGGGTGGCCGGACACGTAGAGGCCCAGGGTCTCGCGCTCGTTGCGCAACCGCTCCTTGCGCGACCAGGGCTCCACGTCCTCGGGCACGGCCCAGTTGTCGGCCAGGCTGGCCATCTCCGCCTCGTCGAACAGCGAGGTCATGCCGGTGTCGATGCCGCCCTTGCCCGCGTTCTCCAGGGCCGAGGGCAGCCCCGCCACCAGGGCCGCGCGGTTGGCCTCCATGGAGTCGAAGGCGCCGGCCTTGATGAGGGATTCCCACACGCGCCGGTTGGCCTTCTGCAGGTCGGTGGCCTTCAACGCGTGGAAGAAGTCCTTGAAGCCCCCCTCCTGGGCCCGGGCCGCCAGGATGGCCTCCAGGGCCGCTTCGCCCAGGCCCTTGATGGCGGCGAAGCCGAACCGGATCTGGTTGCGCCCGGTGATGGTGAAGTCCAGCTCGCTCTGGTTGATGTCCGGCCCCAGCACCTCCAGGCCCAGTTCCCGGCAGTTCTGGATGTACTTGACCACGTCGTCGGTGCGGTTGGACTTGGTGGACAGCAGGCCGGCCATGAACTCGGTGAGGTAGTTGGCCTTGAGGTAGGCGGTCTCGAAGGCGACGAGCGCGTAGGCGGCGCTATGACTTTTATTAAAGCCATATCCCGCGAAGAACTCGATCAGGTCAAACAGTTCACTTACCTTCGCACGGTCATAACCCCTTCGTGCGCCCTGGTCGATGAACTTGGACTTCTCCTTGGCCATCTTGGCGAAGTCCTTCTTGCCCATGGCCCGGCGCAGCATGTCGGCCTCGCCCAGGGAGTACCCGGCGATGAGGCTGGCGATCTGCATCACCTGCTCCTGGTACAGGATCACGCCGTAGGTGGGGGCGAGGATGGGCTCCAGGGTGGGGAACATGTAGGTGACCGGCTTGCGGCCGTGGCGGCATTCCACGTAGGTCTCGCCCATGCCCGCCCCCAGGGGGCCGGGACGGAACAGGGCGTTGAGGGCGATGAGGTCGTCGAACCGGTCGGGCTTGAGGTTGCGCAGCAGCTGCTTCATGCCGCCGNNGCGATGTAGTCCTGGGTCTTGGCGATCTGGGTGAGGGTCTCCAGGCCCAGGAAGTCCATCTTGAGCAGGCCGGCGCGCTCGGCCTCCATCATGGAATACTGCACCATCACCTTGCCGTCCTTGTCCCGGGCCAGGGGGGCGAACTTGGTGAGGTCGTCCGGGGCGATGATGACGCCGGCGGCGTGGACGCCGGTGTTCCGGGCCAGGCCCTCCAGCCGGGCCGACAGGTCCAGGATGTTCTTCACCTCCGGGTCTGACTCGTAGAGCTCGCGCAGCTTGTCGCTCTCACGAATGGCCTGGGCCACGGTGATGGGCTTGCCGGGCTCCTGGGGCACCAGCTTGGTGAGGTTGTTGGCGAATGCGAAGTCCTTCTCGAAGACCCGCGCCACGTCCTTGATCACCGCCTTGGTCTTGAGCTGGTTGATGGTGATGATGTTGCTCACCCGGTCCTTGCCGTAGGTCTCGGTGACGTAGTCGATCACCTTCTGCCGGCCGTCCCGGCAGAAATCGATGTCCACGTCGGGCATGGAGATCCGCTCGGGGTTCAGGAACCGCTCGAACAGCAGGTCGTACTGCATGGGGTCGATGTCGGTGATGTGCATGGACCAGGCCACGATGCTGCCGGCGGCGCTGCCGCGGCCGGGGCCCACGGGCACGCCCATCTCCCGCGCCTTGCGGATGAAGTCCCAGACCAGCAGGAAGTAGCCGGGAAAGCCCATGCTGAGCACGGTGTCCAGCTCGAAGGCGAGCCGGGCCCGGTACTTGTCCTCGGAGTACTTGAGCACGCCGCGCTGCCAGAGCGGCCGGCACTCGTCGATGCGCTGCTCGAAGCAGGCCCGGGCCGTCTCCAGGAAGTAGCTCTCCAGGGTGTGGCCGGAGGGCACCGGGAACTGGGGGGTGACCGGCTTGCGGGTGATGGGGTAGACGTCGATCTTGGCGGCGATCTCCAGGGTGCGCTCCAGCACCTCCGGGTGCTGCCCGAACACCGCGGCCATCTCCTCCGGGGTCTTGGCGAAGAACTGGTCGGTGGAGAAGCGCATGCGCTTCTGGGCGCTCTTGAAGGTCTTGGTGCCGATGCAGAGGAGGGTGTCGTGCAGGTCGGCGTCCTCGTGGTTGAGGTAGTGGGAGTCGTTGGTGGCCACCAGGGGGATGCCAGTGCGCCGGGACAGCTCGTACTGCATGGGGATGATCAGCCGCTCGGCCTCGAAGCCCTGGTCCTGGATCTCGAGGTAGAAGTCCTCGCCGAAGATGCTCTGGTAGTCCCGGGCGATGCGCTCGGCGGCGTCGATGTTGCCGGACAGCAGCCGGGCCTGCACTTCGCCGCCCAGGCAGGCGGTGAGGGCGATGATGCCCTCGCTGTGCTCCCGGAGCAGTTCCTTGTCCACGCGCGGCTTGTAGTAGAACCCTTCGGTGAAGCCCGCGGACACCAGCCTGGACAGGTTGCGGAAGCCCACCGGGTTCTTGGCCAGGAGCACCAGGTGGTAGCCCGCGTCCCGGGAGCCCGAGGGGTCCAGGCAGTCCTCCAGGCCCTCGGCGTTGAGGGCGGCGTTGTCCAGCTTGCGGTCGTGCCGGGACCGGGGCGCCACGTACACTTCGCAACCCAGGATCGGCTTCACCGCCAGGTTGCCGTCGGCGTCGGCGGTCTTCTCGCAGGCGTCCACCAGCTTCATCATGCCGAACATGTTGCCGTGGTCGGTGACGGCCACCGAACCCATGCCCGAGGCCCGGCACTTCTGTACCAGGTCGGGGATGCGGGTGAGGCCGTCGAGCAGGGAGTACTCGGTGTGCAGGTGGAGATGGGCGAAGGTCATGCCCCATTGTCGCAAGGCCGGGGCCCCTTGGGGGAACCCATGCGACTGCCACATTTCCGGCCTCGGCCCTGATCGAGTCGCAATCCGCGCCCCGACCGGGCCAGGAGGCCTACTTTTCGGAAATCTCGGCGACGGGGGCCGGGGGGGCGGCCGGGGTCTGGGAGGCCTTGGTGGCGCTGGCGCCGAGCTTGGCCAGGGCGTTGCGCCAATTGCCGGCGGAGACGATCATGCCGCCGATGAAGCCGAGGATCGCGCCGAGGATGAAGGTGATGAAAGCCATGATGTTCTCCTTTGGGGATGGTTCAGTCGAAAGGCTAGTACCGTTGGATCCGTCCGGGACGCAGCCGCCGTCCCGGGCACAAGCAACCGTAGCGGAGCAAGCTCCGCAAAGGTTGCTAGCCGCGCTCATGCCATTGACCACCGCCGCCGCCGTGCCAGCCGCCGCGGTGTCCTTCCCCTCTGGGGATGATGCAGCTGATGCTCAGGCTGAGCAGCGTGAGGCCGAGGACCACCCAGCCGGAAAGGAAGAGGAGAGAGCGAGATTTCATAATGGACTCCATGATGGGAATAGGGTTGCGGGAACGCCCAGCCTGTCCGCACGAATCTCGGTTCGGCTGGCACGACCTAACATGCCCCTTCTGTGCCACAATTTAACTACATTTGTTTTCAAATAATTACAAAGATGGCATGGGGTGAGCGAAAACCCGTATCGATCAAAATGGATTGTGGCCTGCATCAATTTGATTTCGCCAGGGGCAGGCGCGAACCCGGTCGTCTTTCCCTCGGGAATTTCAATGTGAATGAGATGATATTTCATCTTGATGGAGCCAAGGCGGTCCTCGAGGCCTTGTGGTAATTCAAATAGTTAACTTGAAAATGGTTAAGCCATGGCATTAGACATGCATGATCCACCCCAAGGGGGTCCCCGGACCATGCTGGAACCCACGGCCCTCCTCCCTCACGATCCCCCTGAGGTCAGAACGCGCCGTCCCCCCTGCCATCCATTTCCCGATAGGTGCCGTATGAACCTGCCACGCATTCAACCCGTTCTGTTTGGATTGCTTCCTTTGCTCATGGTGGGAGGGACGCCGCTCCAGGCCGGGGGGCCCGGCCCCATGGGCGGGCGAGTGGGCCTGACGTTCTGCTTTGCCGCCGTCCTGCAGGACGCGGGACCCGCGGGGCTTTTCGTGGATACGCAAGGGCATGACAATAAAGACGACGTTGTTGGAACCGTGTACTACAACAACCAAAGCAACAACTCCGTGCACATCGAATCGATCTACGTGCACGGCAAGAACATAAGGACCCAGGGCCGGATCACCATCGACCTCGACATCGCGGCCTCCGAAAAGAAGAAGCTGGTCGACATCATGAGGGAAAAACTCGGTGAACCGTCCACGGTCTCCGTGGACGTCCATTACAACGACTAACGCTACCAGCGCAGGCGGGTAAAGGTATCCAGGTCCGGCATGCCGAAATAGAACCAGGGGAAGGCCGATGGGATGGCGATGAGGGCCCCCTCGGTGTGGGAGATGTGATCCCCCGCTTGGCCGATGGGGAGCGAGACCAGGATGGCGGGGTCGCCGCCCCGCTGTCGGATCTCCTGCCCCAGGTGGTCGAGGGTGACGAGGGTGTTGGCGTAGGGCACGTTGACGTCGTCCGGGCTGTGCCGGAACAGGATGGGCTTGGTGGGCGCCCAGCCGTCCCACAGATCGTTTTCCGCCAGCAGGGCATGGGTGCCGCTGGTGGCGTAGCCGGGATCATCCAGTTCCCGGGCCAGCCACGGGGGGTTGAACATGCTGCGCAGGCAGATGGCGTCGGGCGCCATGCCCAGGCGCTTCCCCATTTCCGCGTCCACCTCCAGACCGTCCTGGGTGCCGTCGGCCCAGGCGAGGATGTTGCCGTCGGCACCGGTCTCCAGAAGGATCGGCGCGAACACGGCCAGGGGGTCCAGGCGCGGACCGTACACCCCGTGGTAGCCCAGGACGAAATACGGCAGGTAGTACGACCTCGGGTAGAGCACGGCGGGATCGATGAAGGTGGCGCGCATGGCGCCGGAAAGGTCGAAGGGCCCGGCCATGCAGGCGGATCCGGTGAGGGCGGTCGCGTAGTCGCCGGCATGGGTTTCCATCTCCTTCACCGTGGCCAGGGTGGTGTAGCCGCCCTCCGAATAGCCCATCAGGAAGAGATGGCCGTCCCAGCCGTAGCCGAACCCTTCCAGGGTCTGCAGGCTCGCCGGGACGCTGTCGGCCACCGCGTACGCCAGGGACTTGGCATGGCAGTAGGGGTGGTAGGAACCGGAATCCGCGCCGCCGCCGGGCAGGTCCGGCATGGCCACCGCGAACCCGAAACAGGCCGCCGCGGCGGCCCCCAGCGGCCATTCCTGGCCGCCGAAGGCGGAGGGCACCGCGTCCTTCTTCAGTTCGGTGGCGTGGGAATACACCACCAGGCGCGCCGTGGAAGCACGCCGGCGCGGGAACAAATGGACAGGGTCAGGGCGATGCCCAGACACAAAAGGGCGCGGTGACGCGGATGCATGGGCCTGCCTCCTCTCCGGGTGCGGTCCGGGCCCTCTGACTCAGGGACCGGCCGCACCGGGGCGGACGGGGCGTGCATTATTCATTCCGAAAGACAGGTTGATTTATTATCAATCACTTGCGTCCGCTCCGGACCGCAGCGGACCCATCAAATGGATGGGTTACCCATCGAAACGATCTACGCCGGCTCCGGAGCCGCCATCGCCGCCAAGGGCACCGGCGGACGCACCAGGGCCAGCCGGATCACCTCGTCCATGTGCGCCACCAGGTGGATGGTGAGCTGCTCGCGCACCTCCAGCGGCAGCTCCTCCAGGTGCCGGGCGTTCTCCAGGGGGATGAGCACGGTGGTGCAGCCCATGCGGTGGGCGGCCAGGAGCTTCTCCTTGAGGCCGCCGATGGGCAGCACCATGCCGCGCAGGGTCAGCTCGCCGGTCATGGCCAGGTCGGCCCGCACCGGAATGCCGGTGAGCACGGAGATGAGGGCCATGGCCAGGGTGATGCCGGCGCTGGGGCCGTCCTTGGGGATGGCGCCTTCGGGCAGGTGCACGTGCAGGTCCACCTTCTCCAGGAAGTCCTCCGCCAGGCCCAGGCTGTCGGAGCGCATGCGCACGAAGGAGAGGGCGAGGTTGGCGCTCTCCTGCATCACTTCGCCCAGCTTGCCGGTGAGCCGCAGGTTGCCTTTGCCCGGGAGCCGGGCGGCCTCGATGGTGAGCAGGTCGCCGCCGGTGGGGGTCCAGGCCAGGCCGTGCACCACCCCGGGGGGCTGCTGGCGGCCCAGGGGCGCCTCCAGGAAGATCTCGGGACCCAGCAGCCTGGGCAGGCGCTCGGGGGTGACCCGGCCGTCGAAGTCGCCGCCGTCGGCGGCGGCCGGCTGCAGGCTCTGGCGGGCCAGCTTGCGCAGCACCCCGGAGATCTCCCGCTCCAGCTGCCGGACTCCGGCCTCCTTGGTGTAGTCCTGGATGATCTTGTCGATGGCGGAATCCTCGAAGCGGATGTCCATGTTCTCCATGCCGTGCCGCTCCAGGGCCTTGGGCACCAGGTGGGCCTGGGCGATGGCGCGCTTCTCCCGGAGGGTGTAGCTGGAGAGGTCCAGGATCTCCAGGCGGTCCTCCAGGGGCTGGGGGATCTGGTGGCGCACGTTGGCGGTGGCCAGGAACAGCACCTGGGACAGGTCGAAGCCCACGTCCAGGTAGTGGTCCTGGAAGCTGAAGTTCTGCTCGGGGTCCAGCACTTCCAGCAGCGCCGAGCTGGGGTCGCCGCGCCAGTCCGCGCCCATCTTGTCGATCTCGTCCAGGAGCATGAGCGGGTTGCGCACTCCGCCCTTCTTCATGAGGGAAATGATCCGGCCGGGCATGGAGCCGATGTAGGTGCGCCGGTGGCCCCGGATCTCCGCCTCGTCCCGCACGCCGCCCAGGGAGAAGCGCAGGAACGGCCGGTTCAGGGCCCGGGCGATGGAGCGGGCCAGGGAGGTCTTGCCCACCCCCGGCGGTCCCACCAGGCAGAGGATGGGGCCCCGCAGCGGGGCGCGGCCGCCTTTCCGGCTGGAGGAATCCCGCAGCCGGCGCATGACCGCCAGGTACTCGAGGATCCGGACTTTGACCTTCTCCAGGCCGGAGTGGTCCTCGTCCAGGATCCGCTCGGCCTCCTCCAGGTCCAGGTGCTCGTCGGCGTAGACGTTCCAGGGCAGGGCCAGCAGCCACTCGATGTAGCTGCGCGATACGGTGGATTCGGCGCTCTGGGGGGCCATGCCCTCCAGCCGGTCCAGCTCCTCCAGGGCCTTCTTCTCGGCCTCCTCGCCCATCTCCGCCTTGAGGATCTGGTCCCGCAGGCGGCTGATCTCGTCCTTCTCGCCCTTGCGGCCCGAGGGCTGGGCGCCGCCCATGCGCTCGCCCAGGACGAAGGGCTTGTGCTCCGGCCCGCGGCGGGTCTTGTCCTCCTCCCCTTCCATGCCGTGCCGGGCGGCGTCCAGCTCCAGCATCCTGAGCAGGGTGTGCAGTCTCGGTTCCAGTTCCAGCTGGTCCAGCACCTGCTGCTTCTCCCGCACCTCCACCGGCAGGGCGCTGGCCACGGCGTCCACCGCGCCGCCCAGGGGCAGCTCCTGGATCCCCTCCATGGAGAGGGCGCGGGTGAGGTCCGGGTTCCGGGCCAGGAGAGCCTGCACCGCCTCGTGGAAGGTGGGCAGCAGCGCGCTCTCGGGTGAGGCGGGCTCGGCCAGGATGGTCACCTCCGCCTGGACCACGTCGCCCTCGTCCAGGTAGCGCTCCAGCTTCACCCGGGCGACCCCCCGCACCCCCACCTTGTAGTGGTCCTTGGGCATCTGGATGAGGGACTCCACCAGGGCCAGGGTGCCCATGGGGTAGAGGGACTCCTGCTTGGGCTCCTCCTCCCTGGGGTCGCGCTGGGTGAGCATCACCAGGTGGTCGCCGGTCTTCACCCCCAGTTCCATGGTCCGCACGGAGGAGCGCCGGCCCACCAGGAACGGCAGCCGGCTGCCCGGGAACAGCACCATGTCCCGGATGGGGATGGCCGGCAGGGTCAGGGTCTTGGCAGGGACGCTCATCTGGCCAAAGGTCAGCCGGCGGCTGGGATGGAGAGGGAGGTGAGGCCCAGTTCCTTTTCCACCTGCTGCCGGGTGAGGTGCAGGGTGGCGCGGACGGTGCGGTCCTCGGAGGGCAGCTCGAACATGGGCTCCAGCAGGATCTGCTCGAGCATGGAGCGCAGCCCGCGGGCCCCCAGCTTGCGCTGCAGCGCCTGGTCGGCGATGGTGTCCAGGGCGCCGGCCTCGAAGGTGAGCTCGATGTCGTCCATCTCGAACAGCCGGGCGAACTGCTTGATGACGGCGTTCTTGGGTTGGGTCAGGATGGCCACCAGGGCGCTCCGGTCCAGGGGCTGGAGGGTGGCCAGCACCGGCAGCCGGCCCACCAGTTCGGGGATGAGCCCGAACTTGATGATGTCCTCGGGTTCCACCAGCGCCAGCAGCTCGTCCTTGCGGTCCTTGGAGGTGGGCTTGGCGCCGAAGCCCATGGCCTTGGCCCGGACCCGCTGCTTGATGATTTCCTCAATGCCCACGAAGGCGCCGCCGCAGATGAACAAGATATTGGATGTGTCCAGCTGGATGAACTCCTGGTGCGGGTGCTTGCGCCCGCCCTGGGGCGGCACGTTGGCCACGGTGCCTTCCACCAGCTTGAGCAGGGCCTGCTGCACGCCCTCGCCGCTCACGTCCCGGGTGATGCTCGGGTTCTCGCTCTTGCGGCCGATCTTGTCGATCTCATCGATGAAGACGATACCCCGCTGGGCCCGCTCCACGTCGTAGTTGGCCACCTGCAGCAGCTTGGTGAGGATGTTCTCCACGTCCTCGCCCACGTAGCCGGCCTCGGTGAGGGTGGTGGCGTCGGCCATGGCCAGGGGCACGTCCAGCATCCGGGCGAGGGTCTGGGCCAGCAGGGTCTTGCCGGTGCCGGTGGGGCCGATGAGCAGGATATTGCTCTTGGTGAGCTCCACCTCGCTGCCGCCCAGGCTCTTCTGGGGGGTGAGGATGCGCTTGTAGTGGTTGTACACGGCCACGGAAAGGCGCTTCTTGGCGCCCTCCTGGCCGATGACGTAGTCGTCCAGGAACGCCTTGATCTCCTTGGGACGGGCCAACCTCGGTTCATGCTTGCCGGCGGGCTTGCCCTGCCGGCTCATGCGCAGCTGGAGCTGCCCGGCCTCAACACATTCATTGCAGATGTAGGCGCTTGGTCCTGCCAGTAGCTGTTCCACTTCGTGCGGGGCCTTGCCGCAGAAAGAGCATTGTTGTTCCCGCTTCGTCTTGTTGTTCATGAACACTCCCCGGACGGAACCGGCCTCCCCATTGTGAGGCCGTGACGCCTCCCTTGCACTGAGGATTCACTGCTCGTGGACAGTTACCAAAGTCAGCACTTCGAAACGCTTGATCCCGGCGGGAATCTTGATCTTGACTTCGTCGCCCTCCACCGCGCCCACCAGCGCCATGCCGATGGGGGAACTGATGCTCAAGTGGTCAGGATGATCCGCCAATTCTTCGGGAAGCACAAGCTTGTAGGTGACTTCCTTCTCGGAATCCAGGTCCAGGAGGGTGACCCGGGTGCCGTAGGCGACCTTGTTCCTGGGCAGGCGGTTGATGTCCAGGCTCGCCACCTCGGCGATGCGCTTTTCCATGGTGACGACTTTGTTCTGGTAGATGTCGCGCTTGGCCAGGGCCTGTTCATATTCGGCATTTTCCGAAAGGTCGCCCTGGGAGGCCGCGCTGGCGATCTCCTTGGGGATTTCCACCAGCAGGGCCTGCTTCAGCACTTTCAGTTCCGTTTCCAGTTTGGCGAGTACGTGCTTTGGCATATCACTCTCATGGGTAAGGGCCTCGGCCCAGGATGACGATGCCGGGATGGAGGTCCCGGCCGGGACTGGCAAAATCCCCGACCGCTGATGTCCGTTGCGGGAAAAGGCGGGTTCCGGCGGGAGGCCGGGGGGTCTGTCTGGCGCCTATAAAAGGATGCGCCCCGATTAGAGGCGCGGAGTCCTATGCTAGCAGATTCCCCGGGAAAGTGGAGAAGCCTTGATTTTCCAGCCCGCCTCCAGCCTGCCGGAAGGATCGCCCCGCGACCGGCCGGGGGTGGGTATCTCCCTGAAAAATAAGAGGGGTGAGCCGGAAGGCTAAATCGGATAACCTAGTCTTTTGTTGGGGAAGTCCGCCGATGAATTGGCCAAATCTCAAGTCCGCCCTAATCGTCGTCCTGGTGGCCGGTCTGGCCCTGGGCGCCAAAGCTCCGGCCGTCGCGCCCTCTGCCGACGACGCCACCTGCCTGGCCTGCCACGGCGAGAAGACCCCTCCCAGGAAGTCCGGCAAGGGGCCCAAGGCCCCGCCGTTCGTGGATTCCGCCAAGTTCGGCGATTCGGTGCACGCGGGCAACGGCTGCGCGAGCTGCCACACGGATGTGGATCTCGCGTCCCATCCCGGCAAGCCGGTGGGGCCGGTGGTCTGCGCCACCTGCCACGACAAGCCGGCCTCCACCTACGAGGCCAGCGTGCACGGCATGGCCCGCAAGGGCGGCAACACCGGCGCGGCCCAGTGCTCGGACTGCCACGGGGTCCACGACATCATCAAGGTCAACGCCCCGCTGTCCCCGGTGAACCGCGACAACCTCTTCGCCACCTGCGGCCAGTGCCACCCCGACGTGGTGGAGGAAGTGCGCGGCAGCATCCACGGCCAAGCCATGGCCGCGGGGGTCCGGGAAGCGCCCAGCTGCACGGACTGCCACTCGGAGCACCAGATCCAGAGCCTGAAGAGCGCCAGCCCCAAGGACTCCGCCCAGGTCTGCATCCGCTGCCACGGCTCGGCCCGGATGAACGCCAAGTTCGACCTGCCCAACAACCGGGTGTCCACCTTCCTGGACAGCTACCACGGCATGGCCGCCAACATGGGCTCCACCACGGCCGCCAATTGCGCCAGCTGCCACGGCAACCACCGGATCCTGCCGGCCTCGGACCCCAAGTCCTCGGTGAACAAGGCCAACCTGATCGCCACCTGCCAGAAGTGCCACCCCAACGCCAGCGCCAAGTTCGTCCAGGGCACCATCCACGAGGACAAGAACCAGGTCTCGGACCTGGGCGGCAAGATCGACCACTGGGTGCGCACCACCTACATCATGCTGATCATCGCCGTCATCGGCGGCATGGTGGGCCACAACCTGCTGATCATCCGCAAGAAGGCCATGGCCTCCCTGAAGGATCCCAACCGCACCCTGGTGCGCATGACCCTGGCCGCCCGGATCCAGCACGGCCTGCTGGCCTCCAGCTTCATCGTCCTGGTGATCACCGGCTTCGCCCTGAAGTATCCGGATTCCGGCCTCAGCTGGCTCATGGGCTCCAGCGAGCTGGTCCGCCGCACCGGCCACCGCGCCGCCGCCTGCGTCATGATCGTCGGCGCCATCGCCCACCTGGCCTTCGTGATCTTCACCAAGGAAGGGCACAAGTTCGTGCTGGACATGTTCCCGGAGGCCAAGGACGTCACCGACGTGCTGGTCACCCTGCGCCACTACCTGGTCCCCGGCATGCCCAAGGCGCAGTTCAAGCGGTTCGGCTACGCCGAGAAGGCCGAGTACTGGGCGGTGATCTGGGGCACCTTCCTCATGGCCGCCACCGGCCTGCTGATCTGGTTCAAGCTCTACACCACCGAGCTGGTGCCCCGCTGGGTCATCGACGTCGCCACCACCGTCCACTACTTCGAGGCGATCCTGGCGTCCCTGGCGATCCTGGTCTGGCACTTCTACTTCGTGATCTTCGACCCGGACGTCTACCCCATCAACTGGGCCTGGATGGACGGCAAGGTCACGCCCCACCACTATAAGGAAGAGCACGGCCTGGACACCGAGACCCTGGGCCAGTCCGGCCACGAGGACCGGCTGGAACCGGATGAGGACGAGCCGGAGGGATAGGTTTCCCTGAAGGTGATTAAATCAATAAATAGTAAAAATACGGCCTCCCAGGCCGTATTTTTATTGCTTTACCCAAGGAATTTCATATCATTTTGTCTGAAAGCCGCAAAGGTGAGGTGAATGTCCCCGGAAAGCCTGCAGTTGCAGCCCCTGTGGCTCAACGCCCAGTGTCCTCGCCAGGGCCGCTATGTGCTGGGCCCGCTCCTGGGCCGGGGCGGCATGGGCAACGTCCACGAGGCCTGGGACGTGGTGCTGTGCCGCAATGTGGCGCTGAAGATCCTGAAGGACATCGAGCCGGCGGCCCTGATCCGGTTCATGCACGAGGCCCAGATCCACGCCCGGGTGGTCCACCCGAACATCTGCCGGATCTACGATGTGGACAACTTCGAGGGAACCCTCCGGGTGGCCATGCAGCTGGTCCCGGGACCCAACCTGGAGCAGGCCCGCCTCGAGCTCACGGTCAGGGAAGCGGTGGCCATCATGGCCCTGGTGGCCCAGGCCGTCCACGTCGTCCACCGCCTGAACCTCATCCACCGGGACCTCAAGCCCTCCAACATCCTTCTGGAGCGCAACACCGAAGGACATTTGACCCCCTATGTCTGCGATTTCGGGCTGGCCATGGCCCTGGACGAGCCGGCCCTCACCTATTCCCGCGGGGTCCTGGGCACCCCGGCCTACATGGCCCCCGAACAGTTCCGCGGCGAACGCGACCAGATCTCGCCGGCCACGGACGTGTACGCCCTGGGCGGCACCCTCCAGTTCGCCCTCACCGGCCACCCCCCCGCCGGCCCCACCGGTTCCTCCGGAGCGCGCAGCCAGGATTTGCGGAACGAGGAGCTCGCCGGGTTGCCCCGGGACCTCCGGACCATCATCGCCAAGTGCCTTGAGGAGGACCCGGAGCACCGCTATCCCACGGCGAACGCGCTGGCCGAGGACCTCCTGCGATACCTGGACGGGGTCCCCGTGCGGGGTGCCAACCGCACCGCCGCGCACCGCCTGGGTTACCGGGGGCGCCAATGGCTGCGGCAGAACCGGCTTGCGCTCATAGTCCTGGGCGCCGCGCTCCTGACCTCGGCGGGCTGGCTGGCCTTCACCGGGCGCCAGGCCAGGTTCAATCACCAACAGCGGCACCTGGCCCGGCAGTTCGCCATGGAGGCGGAGGCGCTGGCGGCCGACTTCCGCCTGGAGCAGACGCTGCCCGTCCATGATCTGCGGCCCAGCTATGCCCGCATCCGGGCCCGCATGGAACGGGACCGGAACCAGATGCTGGCCCCGCCGCCCCGGGGACAGGCCGCAGGCCACTTCGCCCTGGGCACCGCCAACTTCCTGGTCTGCGACTTCGCGGCGGCCCGGAACGAGCTGGCGCAGGCCTGGGCCGAGGGCTTCCAGGCCCCGGAGGCGGCCACTCGCCTGGCCTGGGCCGCCCTTGCCTCCGCCCGCGCCGTGGAGGAATCCGCCCAGTTCGACCCGGGCGCGCCGGTGGCGGCCCCCGGGCCCCTGGCCGGGCAGGAGCAGGCCATCCTGCGCCAGACCATGGACTTGGACCAGGAGAGCCGGGGCGACGACGCCCTCCTCGCCTGCCTGGCCAAGGACTACCTGCGCGGAGCCACCCTCGGGCACGCCGCTTTCCTGGCCTCGCCCTGGCGCTGGGAGTGGGCCATCCTGGAATCCATCTGCCTGACGGCCCTGGCCCGGCAGGAACGGGAGGAGGGGCACCTGGCCACGGCCAGGCTCCGCTTCCAGGAGGCCTTGGCCGCGGCCCGGGAGGCCCTCCCCACCGGACAGAGCGACCCCCGCCTGTACCATGCCTATTTCAGGGCGGCCCGGGGGCTGGCGGCGCTCGACCTGGAGTGGGGGAACCCGCGCCAGCCCTTCCTCCCGGCTGAAATCCTGAGCGCCTGCGACCGTGCCCTGAAACTGAACCCCGAGAGCCCGGATCTCCAGGACGACTGGGTGGCGTTCCGCTGGATGCGGGCCAGGCGCCTGGCCCAGCTCGGCCAGGACCCGGAGCCTGAGCTGAAAGCCGCCAAGGCCTTCCTGGACACCTGGGCCCGGGAGCCCCTCACCGTGGCCCTGCGGGTGGACCGGATGCTGATCAACTGGCAGCTGGCCGAACGGAATTTCCTCCGGGGCGGCGACCCGGATCCGGCCCTCGCCGAAGCCCTGAAGACCGCCGGCCACACGCCCTTCCTGTACCGGGACTACCTGTGGGAGGTGCTGAACTTCAAGGCCCGGGTCGAGGCCGCCCGGGGCGTCGACCCCCGGCCGGCCCTGGACGCCGTCATGGCAACCATCCAGCTCCAACGCCAGACCCCCTCCTGGTCCCTCCAGGAAACCTTCGCGGGCACCTGGCTCATCCGCGCCCAGTGGGAATCAGCCCATGACCTGGACCCCGGTGAAAGTGTCCGCAACGCCCTTTCCCTGGCCCAGAGCGCCCAGAGCCGGAACCCGGACTCCGCCAACGCCTGCGCCCTGGAAGGCCTGGCCCGGGTGCAGGAACTGAAGGTGTCGCCCCAGGACCGGCTGCGCCTGCGCAGGCTGGCCCAGGAGTGCCTGAAGCGGGCCCAGGTCCGCTCTCCCCAGGGCGCCAGCCAAGCCCAGCTCAAGCGTGCCCTGCTGGCCCTTCCCAAGTGATTTGGGGCAACTGGGGAAATAGACCTATACTGGTGCCACAGCCCCAACCTTCACCAAGGCGCCCTCACAGGGAAGATCATGAACACCAATATCCGGATCTTGTATCTTGAGGACCGTGAGGATGATGTTGAGAACGTGGCCGGCCTCCTGGAGCGCGAGTATCTCCCCTGCGAACTGGTCTGGGTCAAGGGCCATGAGGCTTTCCATAACGCGCTGAAGGGGGGGTGGAGCTTCGATCTCCTGCTGGTGGCCGATCCCCAGGCCGAGTTTCCGGACCAGGAGGCGCTGGCCCTGGCCAGGCAGCGCTGTCCGAACCTGCCCGTCATCCTGCTGCCGGCCGCCGCGGACGAGGACCTGGCCGTGGCCTGCCTGCGCCTGGGCGCCACCGAGGTCGTGCCCAAGTCCGGCGTGGCCCGGCTCGCGCCCGCGGTCCGGCGCGCCCTGAAGGAGGCCCAGAACCAGGCTCTGCTGCGCGAGGCCGAGGCGGAAAGGGCGCGCCTGGTCTCCCTGCTGCGCACCGTCCTGGAAACCACCTCGGAAGGGATTCTGATGGTGGACCTGGCGGGGAAGATCATCATCTACAACCGGAAGTTCCTGTCGCTCTGCGGCATTCCCGAATACGTCATGGCCCCCATGGACCTGGAGCGGGTGCTCCGGTTCCTCCAGGACCAGTTCGCCGACCCCGAGACCTTCCTGAGCGAGGCCAGGGCCCTGGGGGACCATGCCGGGCGCAAGCCGCTGGGCTACCTCGAGAGCAAGGACCAGCGCACCATCCAGGCCTTCGCCCGCTCCCACCGCATGGGCCGGGAGACCGTGGGCAGAGTCTTCAGCTTCATGGACGTGACCGACCGCGAGCAGTCCATGGATCCCTTGCCGGAGGCCCTGGCCCTGCCCCCGGACCTGATGGAGGCGGCCCGGGCGGGGCGGATGGTGCCCTGGTACCTCACCCAGGACGAACTGGTGGTTTCGGAAAAGGGGCTGAAGGCCCTGGGCCTGGCCGCGGGCGCATTGCCCCGGGACCTGCCCGGCCTGGAGGCGATGATCCACCCGGAGGACCTGGACCGGCTCCGGCTGGCCCTGGAGCATCCCCGGGCCGCCCCCTTCGAGCTGCGCATGCGCAGGGGCGACGGGTCCTGGACCCTGACCCGGTGGAACCTGAAGCGGGGCTCGGAGGGCTACCGCGGCGTCTTCACCGAGCTGCCGCGGGTGACTCCCGCCGCGGACGACGCCCAGGCCCCCGGGGAATTCACCCCGCGGTTCAGCTACAAGGTCAAGGTCATTCAGGAGACTTGAGGCCCACCTCCACCGGGGTGGGCTTCAAGGCCGCCTCCAGGCCGGCCGGATCGATGGCCACCAGGAAGCCCCGGCTGCCGCCGTTGATGAAGATCCGTTCCAGGTCGAGGATGGTCCTTTCCACGTACACCGGCATGGCCTTGCGGGTGCCGAACGGGCTGGTGCCGCCCACCAGGTAGCCGGAGTGGCGGTTGGCCACGTCGGGCTTGCAGATGCGCACGGACTTGGCCCCGATCTGCCGGGCCAGGGCCTTGGTGCTCACCTCCAGGTCCCCGTGCATGAGCACCACCAGCGGCTTGCCGCCCTCGTCCTCCATGACCAGGGTCTTCACCACGGCGTGCTCCGGCACTTCCATCTCCCGGGCGCACACCTTGCTGCCGCCGTGCTCCTCGTAGCGGTACTGGTGCTCGGTGAAGGGAATCTTCAGCTCCCTCAGGAGCCGGGTGGCCGCGGTGGAGGGGAAGGATGGGTGAGTCATGCTGCCATTCTACTCCGGGTGGCACAGGAGGGTCCGGCCCGGAACGGAAAAGCTGATGTTCTCCTCCCGGAACGCGTCGAGGATCCCCAGGTTGATGGCCTGCTGGCGGTCCATGTAGAGGTTGTAGTCCGGATCCAGGACGTGGTAGACCGCCTCGAACTTGAGGCCGGAATCGCTGAACTCCTTGAAATGGGCCCGATCGAACCGCACCGTGGGCAGCGCCTCGATGATCCGCTGGAGCGTTCCCGGAATCCGCCGCACCTGCTCCGCCGGGGTGTGGTGGCGGATGACGAACTCGAACAGCACCCGCCGCTCCTGCATCCGCTTGAAGTTCTGGATGCGGCTCTTGAGCAGGTCGCCGTTGGCGATGATGATCTGCTCCCCGGAGAGGCTGGCGAGCCGGGTGGTCTTGAGTCCGATGAACTGCACGGTGCCCAAATCCTCGCCCACCTTGATGAAGTCCCCGATGACGAACGGCTGGTCCAGGGCGATGGAGAGGGAGGCGAACAGGTCGCCGAGGATGTTCTGCAGGGCCAGCGCCACCGCGATGCCGCCGATGCCCAGGCTCGCCAGCAGGGTGTTGACGTTGAAGCCCATCGCGTCCAGCGCCAGGAGCAGCAGCAGGGAGCCCAGGGCCAGGCGCAGGATGGAGCCCAGTACCGCCGCCCGGCTGGCCCGGGTGCCCTGGTCCCCAAGGAACCGGCGGTCCACCCACAGGCCGATGGCCCAGTGCCCCCAGGCCGCCAGCTGCAGGAGCAGGGCCAGGCGGGGGAACAGGTCCAGGCAGCGCTCGGGCCCAGGGGGCAGATCCAGCAGCTGCCCCCCCAGGGCCAGGGTGCAGGCCAGCACCAACAGCAGGTGGGTGCGCGCCAGCAGGTCGGCCAGGCACCGGTCCGGGAGCGCCCCGGTGCGGGCCGCCCTGGCGGCCAGCCGCGGCGCCAGCCATCGCTGCCCCAGCCGCGCCAGGGCCGCCAGCCCCAGGGCGGCGCCCCCGGCCAGGACCCAGCGTAGCATCGTGTTGCCCAGCACCATCTTGTTGAGCCAGAGCATGGTTTCCACCCCGAAAGTCCTTGCCAGAAAGCCGCGCCTGTGCCAGGGTTATGCTACCGATGGAGGAGCGGTTCCCATCAGTAACCCGAAGGAGGGCGATGAGCCCGGTGAGCGCGGGCGAAAGGGGTGGATCGCCGAAGGGCTTGCGTCTCATCAGCGCGCGCCTTGGACGCCAGGGCTAACACCCTGCGGCTGTCGCGACGCCCATGCGCCGCGAAGTGCCTGAAGACGAAATCCTGGCCCCCTGGGGTTCATGGTTGGGTTCAAAGGCTTCCCTCGCACCTGGAGGTCTTCGTGATGCCCACCACCCCTTTGAATCCCACAGGAGCCGTTGCATGCCCCGCATTCCGGTAACGGTCCTCGGCGCCACAGGCGTCGTGGGCCAGCGCTTCGTCCGCCGCCTGGCGGGCCATCCCATGTTCGAAGTCACCCACATCGCCGCCAGCGACCGCAGCGCCGGCAAGGCCTACCGGGACGCCTGCGAGTGGCGCCTGGACGGCGAGCCCTACGCCGGCCTGGGCGACCTGACCCTGCTGCCCTCAGATCCCGCGGCGGCCCTGGCGCCCATCGTGTTCAGCGCCCTGGACAACGCCGCGGCCCAGGACATCGAGCCCGCCTTCGCCCGGGCCGGCGCCCTGGTGTTCAGCAACGCGGCCTCGTTCCGCATGGACGAGGACGTGCCCCTACTGGGGCATAATACGGAACGGAGCGCCGCCGGCGGCTCGGTGCTCAACGCCGAACTGGCCGTGGCCCAAGGAGTGCTTCGATGATCGTCATGAAATTCGGCGGCAGTTCGGTGGCAGACGCCGCCTGCATGCGCGAGGTGGCCGCCCTGGCCACCGAGGCCCTGGCCAACGGGCCCCTGGTGGTCCTTTCCGCCACCGCCAAAACCACCGACACCCTGTTCGAAGCCGCCCGCCGCGCCGAGGCCGGCGACCTGGACGCCGCCCTGGAGCTGCACCGGGGCATCATCCAGCGCCACCGGGGCATCGCCGAGGACCTGTTCCCCGCGGGCCTGCCCGGCGAACTGGACCTGGCCCTGGCCGCGCTGGGCGCGGAACTGGACCTGCTCCTGCGCGGCGTGGCCCTGCTGCGGGAACTGAGCGCGCGCAGCATGGACGCCGTGGCCAGCATCGGCGAGCGGCTGTCCACCCGGATCCTGGCCGCGCACCTGGGCGCCGCCTGGGTGGACGCCCGCACCGTGGTGCGCACCGACGACCGCCACGGCTCCGCCCTGCCCCACTTCAAGGAGCTCAACTCCCTGGCCGCCCAGCACCTGGCCCCGTTCCTGGGCCCCGGCCGGGCCGTGGTGACCCAGGGCTACATCGGCGCCACCGCCAGCGGCCACACCACCACCCTGGGCCGCGGCGGCAGCGACTACAGCGCGGCCTTGTTCGGCGCCGCCCTGGGCGCCACCGACATCCAGATCTGGACCGACGTGGAGGGCGTGCTCACCTGCGACCCGCGGGTGGTGCCCGAGGCCCAGCCCATCGCCGAACTGAGCTTCATGGAGGCGGCGGAACTGGCGGCGTTCGGCGCCAAGGTGCTGCACCCCGCCACCATCCAGCCCGCGGTGGAGGCCGGCATCCCGGTCACCGTGCGCCACACCCGGCGCCCCCACGGCCGCTTCACCACCATCACCGCCGAAGTGCGCACCGGCCGGCCCGTCACCGCCCTGGCCGCGCGCGGGCCCATCACCGTGCTCACCGTCTCCTCCGCCCACATGCTCAACCAGAGCGGCTTCCTGGCCAGCCTGTTCCAGGTGTTCGCCCGCCACCGCATCAGCGTCGACCTGATCGCCACCGCCGAGGTGAGCGTCTCTCTCACCGTGGACGCGGACGCGCCGCTGGATGCCCTGCTGGAGGACTTGTCCGCCTTCGCCACCGTGGGCGTGGCCCGGGACCGGACCATCATCGCCATCGTCGGCGAGCGGCTCAAGCTCACCCCCGGGGTGACCGGCCGCTGTTTCGGGGCCCTGCGGGAGATCAACATCGAGATGATCAGCATGGGCGCCAACGAGATCAACCTGAGCTTCGTGGTCCGGCAGGAGGATGCCAAGCCCGCCCTGCGGGCCCTGCACGCCGCGCTCATGGAACGCCCCGTGGGGGAGGCCCAGCCATGAGCGCTACGCAGAAGCGCAGGGCATCGCTCTCGAAGGGGTCGAGCACAGGAGGTGCGAGATGAAGGTCGCCATTTTCGGCCGGGGCCGCCTCGGCTCCGCCATCGCCCAGGAAGTGGCCGCGGCCAGTGACATGGAACTGGCCTGGCACATCGACAAGGACGAGCCCGTGCCCGGCGGGGTGGACCTGGCCTTCGACGCCAGCTTCGCCGATGCCGTGCCCGAGCACCTGGCCTGGGCCCTGGAGACCGGAACCGACCTGGTGATCGGCGTCACCGGCTGGACCCTCCCGGACCTGGAGGCCCGCGTGGGCAATCGCATCGCCGTGCTCACCTCGCCCAACTTCAGCCTGGCGGTGGCGCTCATGGCCCGGCTGTCCCTGGTGCTGGGCCGGTTCGCCGCCCTGGACCCGGACCTGGACCCCTACGTCAGCGACCACCACCACCGGCAGAAGGCCGACGCCCCCAGCGGCACCGCCAAGCGCCTGGCCGCCGCGGTCATGGCCGGCTGCCCGCGCAAGACCGCCTGGACCATGGGCACCGCCGCGCCGCACCAGCTGAGCGTGGGCGTGCTGCGGGCCGGCGCGGAATTCGGCGCCCACACCGTGGGCCTGGACGGCCCGGCCGAGGTGCTGGAACTCACCCACCGGGCCCGCTCCCGGGCCGTGTTCGCCCGGGGCGCGCTGCTGGCGGCCCGCTGGGTGCGCGGCCGCAAGGGCCTGTTCACCTTCGATCAGTGCGCCCAGGAAACCCTCGATCCGCTCTTCCAACTTGGAGACCCGTCATGACCCTCTTCACCGGACTGTCCGTGGCCCTGGCCACTCCGTTCACGCCCGATTTCGCCGTGGACTTCCCCGCCTTCCGCCGCCTGGTGCGGCACGTGGTCGACGGCGGCGTCGACAACCTGGTGGTGCTGGGCTCCACCGGCGAGGCCGCCACCATCCTGGAGGCCGAGCGCGACGCCCTGATCACCGCCTGCCTGGAGGAGGCCGGCACCGTGCCGGTAGTGGCGGGCACCGGCTCCAACGCCACCGCCCAGGCCGCGGCCTGGACCCGCCGGGCCCAGGCGCTGGGCGTCCAGGGCGCCCTGGTGGTGACCCCCTACTACAACAAGCCCACCCCCGGCGGGCTGGTGGCCCACTTCCAGGCCGTCACCCAGGCCGCCCCCGGCCTGCCGGTGATCATCTACAACGTGCCCGGCCGCACCGGCCTCAACCTGCTGCCCGCCACCCTGTCCCTGCTCTGGCAGAACCCGCAGCTGGTGGCGGTGAAGGAATCCAGCGGCAACCTGGCCCAGATCGCCGAAATCGCCCGCACCCTGCCCCAGGGCAAGGTCCTGCTTTCCGGCGACGACAACCTGGCCCTGGCCTCCATGGCCGTGGGCGCCTCGGGCCTGGTGAGCGTCCTGGCCAACGTCCTGCCCGCGGAGGCCAAGCGGCTGGTGGACCTGGCCCTGGCCGGGCGGCGCGCGGAAGCCATCGCCCAGCACCAGGCCCTTCTGCCGCTCATGGACGCCCTGTTCCTGGAGAGCAATCCCATCCCCACCAAGGCCGCCCTGGCCCTGAAGGGGATCTGCTCGGACACCCTGCGCCTCCCCCTGGTGGCCGCCAGCGCCGCCACCAGGGCCCGCTTGGCCGAAATCCTCAAGGCCGGCGTGGGGGTTGCGTAATGCGCATCGAGTCTCTGCAGACCTTCTACCAGCGCGAGATGGCCGCCATCCTGGCCGACCCGGACCTGGCCGAGGCCCACGCCGCCCTGCTCCTGGCCCTGGAACTGGGCTCCGCCCGCGCCGCTCAGCGGGACGCCGGCGGCAACTGGTACGCCAATCCCTGGGTGAAGACCGCCATCCTGGCCGGGTTCCGTTCCACCCACACCGCACTGGTGCCCGGCTGGCCCAGCCCGGCCTACGACCGCACGGCCTTTCCCCCGCGCAGCTTCAGCCTGGCCGATGGGGTGCGCATGGTGCCCGGGGGCAGCTCCGTGCGCCGCGGCTCCTTCCTGGGCGCCGGGGTGGTGATCATGCCGCCGGCCTACGTCAACGTGGGCGCGTTCGTGGACGAAGGCACCATGGTGGACAGCCATGCCCTGGTGGGCTCGTGCGCCCAGATCGGCAAGCGGGTCCACCTGTCGGCCGCGGCCCAAGTGGGCGGCGTGCTGGAGCCCGCCGGCGCCGTGCCGGTGGTGGTGGAGGACGACGCCTTCGTGGGCGGCCTGGTGGGCCTGTTCGAGGGGGTGATCGTGCGCCGGCGGGCGGTACTGGCCCCCGGCGTGGTGCTCTCCGCCTCCACCCGGATCTACGACCTGGTCAACGGCCGGGAGCTCACCCGGGAAGTGCCCGAGGGCGCCGTGGTGGTACCCGGCACCCGGCCCGCCTCCGGCGCCTACGCCAAGGCCGCCGGCCTGTCCCTGGCGGCTCCCTGCATCGTCAAGTACCGGGACGGCGGCACCGACGCCGCCACCACCCTCGAGGAGGCCCTGCGATGAGCGCTACGCAGAAGCGCAGGGCATCGCTCTCGAAGGGGATGCAACGCATGCGTTGCATCACAGGAGGTGCGCGATGAAACAATCGGACCGGACCAGCCAGCTCCGCCCCAGCCCCATCCGGGCCATCAGCGAGGGGGCCCCTCCCGGGGCCGTGCCCATGGGCCTGGGCGAGCCAGGCTGGGCGCTGCCGGAACCGGCCTGCCTGGCCCTGGCCCAGCAGCAGGGCCCCTGCGCCTACGGCCCCAACACCGGCCTGCCGGAGCTGAAGGAGGCGGTGGCCGCCTTCCACGGCGCCAAGGCCAGCCAGGTGATGCTGGGCTGCGGCAGCCAGGGGGTGCTCTACGCCCTGTTCCAGGCCTGGCTCGATCCGGGCGATGCCGTGCTGGTGCCCGACCCCGGCTTCCTGGCCTATCCCGCCCTGGCCCACATGGCCGGGGCCGAGCCGGTGAGCTATGCCCTGGCCCCCGACTTCACCCTGGACCCGGTCCGGTTCCGGGCGGCCCTGGACCGGACCCCCTCGGCCAAGGTGGCGGTGGTGAACCACCCCGGCAATCCCACCGGGGCCGGGACCTCGGCCCAGGCCCTGAGCGAAGTGGCCCAGGCCTGCGCGGCGCGGGGGATCCTGCTGCTGTCCGACGAGGTCTACCGGGAGCTGTGCCTGGGCGAGCGCGGGCCGTCCCTGCGCGACGTGAGCGACACCGGCCTGGTGCTGGGCTCGGTGAGCAAGGCCTGGGGCGCCCCCGGCCTGCGCGTGGGCTGGGCCATCGGCGATCCGGCCTGGCTCGCCCCCGCGCGCCTGGTGCATGCCTACATGGTGACCGCGCCGGCGCGGCCGGCCCAGCTCGCCGCCATGGCGCTGCTGGAGGCCTCGCCCGCGGTGCTGGCCGAGGCCAGGACCCACCTGCGGGTGCGCTGGGAAGCCTTCGCCGGGGCCTTCGCCCTGGCCTTCGGCCCGAGCCCGCGCCGCACCGCCGGGGGTTTCTACCATTGGCAGCCCCTGCCCCGCACCGCCCTGGCGGACCCCATGGCCTTCTGCGTGCGCCTGCGCGACCAGGGAGGGGTGGTGGTGGTGCCCGGCATGGCCTTCGGTGAAGGCGGCCGCGGCCACATCCGGCTCAGCTACGCCGGCGAGCCCGACCAGATCCGGGAGGGCGTCCGCCGCCTCGCCCCGTTCTGGAACGAGGCCTGACGCCGTTCCTGTCCCATCCTAGGGAGCGACCTTGGTCCGCAGGTGCCGGATGGCATTGATCGTGCGCAGCGAGGCGTCGAAGAACTCACCCTTGTCCACGCAGGTCTTGGCTTCCTCCAGCTTGCCTGCGGCGACCATCTCGATGACCTTGGCCGCGGACGCATGGAAGGCCTTGTGCTCCTGGACCAGCTTGCCGTACTCGGGCACGCCGGAGTACTGTTTCGCCTCGCCGTGGATCCACTGGCCCAGCGCGCACCGGTCATCCACCCCCACGACCTTGGGGTCGAGGAATTCCTTGTTCGTTCCGGCGATGGTCCCCTGAACAGCGATTTTCGCGGAG
>PLUC01000101.1 GCA_003165415.1 Holophagaceae bacterium | reverse complement strand
TTGCCCACGCCCGGCTCGCCGATGAGCACCGGGTTGTTCTTGGTGCGCCGGCACAGCACCTGCAGCACCCGGCGGATCTCCTCGTCCCGGCCGATGACCGGGTCCAGCTTGCCCGACCGGGCGACTTCGGTCAGGTCCCGGGCGTACTTCTCCAGGGCCGCGAACTTCTCCTCGGCCCGCTCATCCTCCACCCGGTTGCCCTTGCGCGATTCGCGGATGGCCGTCTCCAGCTGCTCCCGGTTCAGTCCGAACTTGGCCAGCAGCTTCTTGGCGTCGGTGGCGGCGTTGGCGAAGGCCAGCAGCATGGCGTCGGTGGCCACGAACCGGTCCCCCAGCCCGCGCGCGGTGTCGCTGGCCAGGTCCAGGAAACTCCGGAAGGCCGGCCCGGCCTGCGGCTGGCTGCCGCCGATGGCCTTGGGCAGCGCGTCCAGCAGCCGCTCCGCCTCGTCCACCAGCCCATTCACCGCTTCCGGCGCCAGCCCGGCCCGTTCCAGCACCGGCCGCAGCCCCAGGTCCGGCGCCAGCAGCGCCGCGAACAGATGCTGCGGCAGCAGCTCGGGATGCTGTCCCGCCACCGCCTTGTCCCGGGCACCCACAAGGGCTTCGTTCGCTTTCTGAGTCAAGGGGAGCATGGCCATGGAGAGCCTCCAAGCAAAAGGATAATCACTACCTGATGCTTGTCAACTAAGATTTCTTTAGTATATAAAATTAACCATGGTCCCAGACAGCATTCGAGCAGGCCCCGCCGGATGCCGGCGGAACCTGCTCGAGGTTCGGGAGCGCTACCGTTCCGGCGCCAGGCCCATGTTCTCGGGAGAACGCCAGAAGCTGGAGAGGAGCAGCTGCCGCATGTGGAAGAACTCCTTGGGCAGGCGGTCGTAGAGTTTCTCGAACAGCTCCTCCTGGAGCAGGACCTCATGGCGCCATTCGTCCCGACGGATGGCCATGGCCTGCTCGAACACCTCGCTGCCGAAGCCCTCCAGGCCGGAGAGGTCCAGGTCCTTCTCCCGGGGAACCCAGCCCAGCGGCGTCTCCGCTGCGTAGCCGCGGCCGTGGGTGCGGTCGACGATCCACTTCAGCACCCGGAAGTTCTCGCTGTAGCCCGGCCAGACGAACTTGCCATCCTTGCCCTTGCGGAACCAGTTGACGCAGAAGATCCGGGGCGGGTTCTGGATCTCGCGGCCCATCTGCAGCCAGTGGTTGAAGTATTCGCCCATGTGGTAGCCGCAGAAGGGCAGCATGGCGAAGGGGTCCCGGCGCACTTCGCCGATGGTCCCGGCGGCGGCGGCGGTCATCTCGCTGCCGATGGTGGCGGCGGTGTAGACCCCGAAGTTCCAGTTCACCGACTGCACCACCAGGGGCACCGTGGTGGCCCGGCGGCCGCCGAAGATGAAGGCGCTGATGGGCACCCCCTTGGGGTCTTCCCAGTCGGGATCGATGGAGGGGCACTGCTTCGCGGGAGCGGTGAAGCGGCTGTTGGCGTGCGCCGCCTTGCGTCCGCAGTCCGGGGTCCAGGGCTTGCCCTGCCAGTCGGTGAGATGGGCCGGCACCTCGTCGGTCATGCCTTCCCACCACACATCGCCGTCCTCGGTCAGGGCCACGTTGGTGAAGATGGTGTTCTCGGTCATGGACAGCATGGCGTTGGGGTTGGACTTCATGCCGGTGCCCGGGGCCACGCCGAAGAACCCGGCCTCGGGGTTGATGGCGTAGAGCTTGCCGTCCTTGCCAGGCTTGATCCAGGCGATGTCGTCACCCACCGTGGTCACCTTGTAGCCCTTGAACTGCTCGGGCACCTGCAGCATGGCGAAGTTGGTCTTGCCGCAGGCGCTGGGGAAGGCTGCGGCTACGTAGGTCTTCTCCCCGTCCGGGGCCTCGAGGCCGAGGATGAGCATGTGCTCGGCCAGCCAGCCTTCGTCCCGGGCCATGCAGCTGGCGATGCGCAGGGCGAAGCACTTCTTCCCCAGCAGGGCGTTGCCGCCGTATCCGGAGCCGAAGGACCAGATGGCCCGCTGTTCCGGGAAGTGGACGATGTACTTGTTGTCCGCGTTGCAGGGCCAGGGCACGTCCTTCTCGCCCGGCGCCAGGGGCTTGCCCACCGAGTGCAGGCAGGGCACGAAGGCGCCGCTGCCCAGCACATCCCAGACCTTGCGGCCCATGCGGGTCATGATCTTCATGTTCACCACCACGTACGGCGAATCGGTGAGCTCGATGCCGATGTGGGCGATGTCGGAGCCCAGGGGACCCATGCTGAAGGGGATTACGTAGAGTGTGCGGCCCTTCATGCAGCCCTTGAACAGCGCCCTGAGCTTCTCCCGCATTTCGCCGGGGTCCATCCAGTTGTTGTTGGGGCCCGCCTCGACCCTCCGGCGGGAGCAGATGAACGTGCGGTCCTCCACCCGGGCCACGTCGTTGGGATCCGACAGGGCCAGGTAGCTGTTGGGGCGCTTGGCTGGGTTCAGCTTCTTGAACGTGCCGGCGGCAACCATTTCCGCGCACAGGCGGTCGTACTCCGCATCCGAGCCGTCGCACCAGTAGACCCGGTCCGGCTGGCAGGAATCGGCCACCTCCTGGATCCAGGCGACCGCCTTCGGGTTGGAGATATAGTCAGGGACGTTCAATACGGCGGTCATAAGAACTTTCTCCCGGGTGGCGTGAAATCGGACTTGCCTCTTCGGTCAGGCTTGTGCCCTCAGACACTGTTTCTTGTCAAGTCTAGACATGGGTCCCATCCGGCGCAATGCGTGAGGACCGGGCCGGACCAGGGGCGGATTCCATAAACCCGCTGAATTTCATGGCTTTATTCCGCGATCAGCGGTCTCTATCCTGGGGGTAGTTCATGTGACTTCCATCATCATCCAGGGTTCAATGACAACGAAAGGCAGCCCATGGCCATCCACGCCGAAGCCCAGGAACGCAACGATCGCCTCCAGGCGCTCAACCCCGCCATCCTTGCAGCCCTTTCCCCGCTGGGCCGTCGGGCCTTTTCCCCCAAGGGCATCCCCTTCCAGGCGATCCAGAGCAAAGGCTGCCGCATCAACGCCACCGTCGGCCAGATCACCGATGGCGCCGGCAACCCCTTTCCGCTGGCCCCGCTGGCCGAAAAGCTGTCCGCCCTGAATCCCAGGGACGCCTTCCTGTACTCGCCGGTGGGGGGCCGGGAGCCGGTCCGCAAGGCCTGGCACGCCAAGCATGTGAAGGAAGACGCCAGGATGGAGGCGGTCGCCCTGCCCATGGTGACCTCGGGCATCTGCCACGCGCTCTCCATGGGCGCCGAGCTGTTCTTCAGCCCGGGCGACACCCTGATCCTCCCGGACCTGTACTGGGACAACTATGAACAGATCTTCCAGGTGGGCCTGGAGGGCCGGTTCAAGGGGTTCCCCTTCTACAATGCCCATGGGACGTTCAACCTGGAGGGCCTGGCCGAGGCCCTGGCGGCGGAGCCGGGCAAGGCCCAGGTCCTGCTGAACTTCCCCAGCAATCCCAGCGGCTACAGCCCGACCACCGGCGAGCTGGCGGCCATCGCCGAAGTCCTGGTGGAAGCGGCCCGGAACCGTCCGCTGGTGGTCTACTGCGATGATGCCTACCACGGCCTGGTGTTCGATCCGGACGCCGCCACCAAGAGCCTGTTCTTCGAACTGCTCGAGCGCAGCCCGAACCTGATCCCCCTGAAGTGCGACGGCATCACCAAGGAACTCTCCTTCTTCGGCGGAAGGGTGGGTTTCCTCACCTTCGGCACGGCCAGGGAAGCGACCGCCATCCTCATGGACAAGTGCATGGGCCTCATGCGCTCCCGCATCGGCAGCCCCTCCAGCCTCAGCCAGCTCCTGACCGAGATCGAACTGGCGGATCCCCGCCATGAGGGCGAGTTCGAACGGCTGCGCCTGCTCATGGCCGCCCGCTACCGGGCCCTCAAGACCGCTCTGGCCAGGCCCACCCGCAACTGGAAGGTCTTCCCCTTCAACGCCGGCTGCTTCTGCCTGCTGGAACTCCGCCCGGGGCTGGACGCCGAGGCCATCCGCCAGAGGCTCATCCACGAGGAGAGCGTGGGGGTGGTGAGCCAGGGCGACCGCTACCTGAGGATCGCCTTCTGCTCCATGGACGAGGCGGCGGTGGTACCGCTGATCCAGGCCCTGGACCGGGTCTGTGAGGGGAGCTGATGGTCAACAGGTCATTTAAATTACACATTATATTACATAACAACTAATTTCATTTGTCTTGCAATTATAGCCATTTTTTATGTTCATTGGTATCCATTGCCTTTTGGCCTATCCTTGACATTGGGCCGATCGCTTCCCATAGGATATCCTAGCCTGCGGCCAGCCACGTTTATATTTTAACGAATCAGGAGAGCTTCATGGATAAACAAAGGCAGACCTACTACGCACCTGATTCAGATCCTTATGCACAGACGAGAGCAGAAAAAGATTTCATGCGGGGTGACCCCTTTCCCGGTGTGGACCTGCCGACGACCATCGGTCCCATCTTCAGTCCCGACTTCGACCTGCTGGAGACGACGGGGGAGTACCTGCTGCTGGCGGACCTCCCGGGCCTGGAAATCGGCGATCTCGACATTGAACTCACCGCCAATTCCCTCACCATCACCGGCGAAAGGGAGGGGGAGTCGTTCGCCCGCGACACCGCCTGCCATGCCCTCGAACGCAGGTTCGGCTGCTTCCTGCGCAGGTTCAACTTCCCGGAAGGGGTCGACGGAGCCAAGAGCCTGGTGAGCATGGTGAACGGGGTCCTGGCGATCGAAGTGCCCAAGCGCATGGAGGGTCTCCCTGACTGCTAGACTTGGTAGTCCATCCAAGGGAGCCCATGTCCACGCCCATGCTCACGCAGGTTGCGGCCCTCAAGCGCGAGGCCGGCGAAGCGATCCTGTTCACCCGCATGGGCGATTTCTTCGAACTCCACGGCGAGGACGCGGTCAGGGCCGCGCCGGTGCTGGAGATCGCCCTGACGGTGCGCGGGCGCGGCACCGAGTTCGAGACCCCCATGTGCGGGGTGCCCCATTTCGCCCTGGAGAGCTATCTGCCCAAGCTCCTCGCCGCCGGCTTCTCCGCCGCCATCGCCGAGCCCACCGCCAAGGCCGACGAGGTGAAAGGTCTGCTGCCCAGGTCCATCACCCGGATCATCACCCCGGGCACTTGGCTGGACGACGATGCCCGCTGGCTGGCCGCCCTGCACCAGCTTGGAGATCATTGGGGCATCGCCATGCTCCAACTCGCCTCCGGGCAGTTGCGGGTCATTCCCGGCCAGGGCCGGGAACTGCTGGCGGCCACCCTGGAGCGGCTGGCCCCCCAGGAACTGATCGTCGCCGAAGGCAGCCCGGAGCCCTTCGAACTGGACGCCGCCCGGACCCCGCTGCCGCCCTGGCGCTTCGAGACCGAACGGGCCCGCGCCCAGATCCTGGCCTTCTTCGGCTGGACCCACCTTGAGGGCGTGGGGCTGGACCCCTACCCCGCGGCCATCGGCGCCCTGGGGGCCCTGCTGGACCAGGTGGAGGCCACCCAGAAGGGCCGGCCGGCCCATATCCAGGGCGTGAGCCTGGAACTGGGCGCGGTCGGACCCCTCCTGGACGCCACCTCCGCCCGTCACCTTGAGATCACCGCCAACACCCTGGACGGGACCCGGGCGGGCAGCCTGCTGGTCCTGCTCGACCAGTGCCGGACCCGCCAGGGCACCCGCCTGCTCAAGGCCTGGCTGGACCAGCCGCTGCGGGAGCGGACCGCCCTGGAACTGCGCTGGCGGCAGGTGGGATGGCTCACCGAGGACCGCCACCGCGACCCCCTGCAGAAGCTGCTGGCGGCCGTGCCCGACCTGGACCGCATCCTCGGCCGGGTGGCACTGGGCCTGGCTGCGCCGCCCGAACTGGGCCAGCTCCGGGACGGCCTGGCCCGCGCCCAGAACCTGCCGGCCCTCATCGAGCAGGGCGGCTGGTTCCGGGAAGCCCAGGACCTGGACCTCTGGCCGGAGACGACCCCCCTCTGCCCGGCCCTGCTGGCCACCCTCCAGCGCAGCCTCGAGGACGCCCTGCCCCTGGAACTGGAGCGGGGCTCGGTGATCCGCGACGGCGTGGACCCGGAGCTGGACGCCGTGCGCCGCCTGGCCCGGGACGCCAAGCAGGTGATGCTGGAACTGGAGGAGGAGGAGCGCGCCGCCAGCGGGATCGGCTCCCTGAAGATCAAGTACAACCGGGTGTTCGGCTACTACTTCGAGATCACCAAGGCCAACCTGGCGGCCGCTCCGGCCCACTTCCTGCGCAAGCAGACCCTGGCCAACGCCGAGCGCTTCACCACCGAGAAGCTCATGGCCTTCGAGCAGCGCCTGCTGAGCGCCGAATCGGACCTGCTGCGGCTGGAGGAGGCCCAGTTCCGCAAGCTGCTGGCCCTGGTGCTGGAGGACCGCGGCGCGCTCACCCGCCTGTCCCAGGCCGTGGCCAAGCTGGATGTGCTCTGCGCCCTGGCCGAGCGGGCCCGGCTGTCCGGGTGGACCCGGCCGGAGCTGAGCGAGGAGCGGGAACTGGTCCTGGCCGGGGCCCGCCACCCCATGCTGGAAGCCCGGATGGGGCGGGAATGCATCCCCAACGACCTGTCCCTGCCCGCGCCCAGGGCCATGGCGGTGGTCACCGGCCCCAACATGGGCGGCAAGTCCACCTTCCTGCGCACCGCGGCGCTGCTGGTGGTGCTGGCCCAGGTGGGTTCGTACGTGCCCGCCGACCTGATGCGCTTCGGCCTGGTGGACCGGATCTTCACCCGCATTGGCGCCTCGGATTTCCTGTCCAAGGGCCAGTCCACCTTCATGGTGGAGATGACCGAGACCGCCCGGATCCTGAACCAGGTCACCCCCGCCAGCCTGGTGATCCTGGACGAGATCGGCCGGGGCACCAGCACCCGGGACGGCCTGGCCCTGGCCGAGGCCATCGCCCTGCACCTGCGCGACCTGAAGGGCGGCGAGCCGCGCACGCTGTTCGCCACCCACTACTTCGAACTCACCAGCCTGGCCGAGGATCCCCGCATCCAGAACCTCCATGTGGAAGTGCAGGAATGGGAAGAGCACCTCCTGTTCCTGCACCGCATCGCCGAGGGCCCCGCGGACCGCAGCTACGGCATCCAGGTGGCGCGCCTGGCCGGCCTGCCCCGGCCGGTCATCGCCGCCGCCCAGCGCATCCTGGCCCGGGCGCCCGAAGCCGCCCCGGTACCGGCCAGGAAGGGCCGCCGCGCGAGCGCAGAAGCCCTCCAGCCCATGCTGCCGATGTTCGAGCCCGAACCCGACCCTCTGCGCGAAGCCTTGAACGGCCTGGACCTGAACCGCATGACACCGCTGGAAGTGATGAACTGGGCGGCCCAATGGCAGGGCCGGTAGCGCATCCTTAAAGGATGCCGGCCGGCCTCGGCGGTCGCCGATGCCGGCCGGCTCAGCCTTCAGGTCCTCACTTTTCCAGCCCGACCACCTTGGCCAGAGCTTCCTTGCCCTCTTCCACCTTCTGCTCAAGCTGACTGGGCGCCTTCTGCGGCCAGTCGAGCACGTTCTGGCTCAGCCGCTCCCAGTTGCCCTTCAGGGGTACCTGGACCCGCTTGAAAGCCATGCCCCTGGGGGCGAAGGTGGGCAGTTCCGTGGCGCCCATGCGGTAGTAGGCGATCCGGGTGTGGTGGATGCCCTTGGTGTTGGCCTTGAACGGGAACAGCCAGTGCACCCGGGCGCCTGGGCCGTTTGCCTGGATGCCCGTCAGGTCGACGGCCATTTGGGTCACCCCGTGGCAGCCCACCACGTACATCTGGGTCCACCCGGGCCGGGTGTAGGCCAGCTGCTCGGTGCCGTTGCCCAGGAAATCGCCCACCACCGCCAGCAGGTCGTTGTCCACCACCAGGTCGCGGGTGTCCGCGGGAATGGTTTCGGACTTGGAGGATTCCTGGCCCTTTTCGTACAGCCCGGCCACGAACCCCTGGAACGGCTTGGGCAGCCGGGTGCCGTTGCTGAGCACCTTCCAACCGCCCCAGTCCTTGCGGGCGAAAATGAGGTCCGACACGCCGCTGCCGGTCAGGTCCACCGGCGCCACCAGGGTGGTGCCGTCGGCGGGGAAGTCCTCCCCCAGATCCTTCAAGGCCGCTGCCCCGGAGGTCGGACAGGCCGCGTACACCTGATACACGAACTGGTTGTTGTCGCGCAGGTCGCGGATCTTGAAGCTGTTCTTGTTGACCAGCTGTTCCAGTTTCTGGATTGCCGGCAGGGGCAGCGGATGGTCCTTGGACTCCGCTTCGCCCCGCTTGAACAGGCCGAAATGGCAGGAATGCTGCAGCGGATCCTGCGCGAAGGCGAAGGAAGAGGCGAGCCCGGCCGCCAGCAGAAGGTTGAAACCAATGATTCTGTAATTCATATAGAACTCCCGTTGAGCTTGGATTGTGGATGGATCGGCGCGCCATCTACCGGATGCAAGCAGGATGTTGAAAGTTCTAAATAATAATTTTATAAATTCAAGGCCTGGTCCGGGGGGTCCCCTGCCCCGCCTCCAGAAAAGCCTCGGCTCCCTTCATCTCGGCGGCGGGACCCTGGGCCGGGGCCCAGCGCCTGGCCTTCCCCGGCCTGGCCCGCCATTGCCGCTGCAGGGCCAGCGCCTCGGGGTTGCGCGGCGCCAGGGCGAGCACCTCCTCCAGGTCGGCCCGGGCTTCCGGCGCACGGCCCTGGCCGCGGCGCAGCAGGGCCCGTTTCATGAAGCCCCAGGCATTGCCGGGCTCCATGCGAATCAATTCGGTGTATTCGGCCTCGGCCTCCAGGGGCCGGCCTGCATCGAACGCGGCTTCCCCGCAAAGGAGGTTGGTGACGGCACAGAACCCCAGCCATTTCTTTTGTTCGGCGAACTCGGCGGGGGTGTAGACGGCCTTCGGGCGGGTCCTGGCGCTCACCTCGGTCAGGTGGCGCAGGGCCCTCTCGGTGTGCGCGTCCACCCGGGCAAAGATTTCCGCATCCCCCGAACCCCTGAAGAAATCCTTCCTGATCCGGCCCTCCTGCCGATAACGGTCGAACAGCCGGGTCCCGGGATAGAGGGCCAGGGGCGAAACCTGGACATCATGTGGCCGGGTGCTGCGGATGAGTTCGGCGGTGGTCTCCACATCCTCCCAGCGCTCACCGGGAATGCCGGTGATCAGGTAGATGCCCAGGTTCATGCCCACCTTGCGCACCAGGCCCAGGGCCCGGAGCGCGTGCTTCATGCTGGTGCCCTTGTCCAGGAGCTCCAGCACCCGCTCGCTGCCGTGCTCCACCCCGAACTGCATGAACTCGCAACCGGCCCGCTTCATGGCCACCAGCCGGTCCTCGTCCACCAGGTTCACCCGGCTCTGGCAGTTCCAGAGGGGGTGCAGGCCGGACTGGCGGATCAGCTCCATGAGGGTCAGGATCCGGCTCCGGTTGGCGGTGAAGGTATCGTCTCGGAAACTGTAGTAGGTGAGCCCGTGCTTGTGCCGGAGCAGGACCATCTCGCGCAGGACCGCCGCCGGGCTGCGGAAGCGCACGCTGCTGCCCCAGAACTCCGGCGTGTTGCAGAAGTTGCAGGTGGCCGGGCAGCCCCGGCTGGTGCTCAGGTAGGCGAGCTGCCCGGGGTCATCCAGGAAATCCGCGGCGAAGTGCTCCACCGGCGCGCCCATGATGTCCAGGTCCTCCATGGGCGGGACCGAAGCGGTCTCGCCCTCGCGCAGAATCAATCCGGGCGCGGAGCGCCACCCAACATCGGCCGCGGAGCGCCACCCACCATCGGCCGCGGAGCGCCAGCCGTCCTTGCCGGCCGCGTCCAGCCGCTCCAGGATCCCCAGCAGCGGCAGTTCCCCTTCGCCCTTGACGATGGCGTCCAGGGCCGGACAGTCCTCGAACACTTCCCCCGCCAGGTGGGTGGGGTGGGGGCCCCCGGCCAGCAGCAGCGCCTCCGGGCAGGCCTCCCGGGCCATCTGGAGCAGGTCGGAGCTGCGCTTGCGGTTGAAGGTGAACATGGAGACCCCGATCACCTGGGGCTGGGCCCGGCGCAGGTAGTCCAGGATCTCCCGGCGGCCCTTGCCGCTCAGGTTGGCCAGCCGGCAGGGGAAACCCCGGGACGCCAGCATGGCCTGGAGGAAGCCCAGCCCGATGGGCAGGAAGGTCATCCACTCATCCCCGAATCCGCTCTTGGGGGCGCTGTAGAGCAGGAGCGTACTTGGGCGGGACATGTAATTCCGGTTCCTTCCACCAGGAAGCTGATCTTAAACTAAAGGCACCCCGAAGCACGACAAGGAAAGTATCGGAGACCCCTTGGCCCCCCCAGCCCTTAAACGATCGGACGCAATCCAGGAGGTGCTGGCCCAGGCCTGCGCCCGGAACGAGCTCGTCATCCTGGTGACCTCCTACCTGCGCTTCGAATCTTTCTTCGTGGCCCTGGAGGGGGGTGAACTCCAGGTGGCCGCCACCATGAGCCGGGAGGACGCCTCCTTCGGCCTGCGCGGCGCCGAACTGAAGCTCCGGTTCCCCATGGGGCTCGGCTTCATGGAGGCTCCGGTGAAGCTGCTGGGCCTGGGCCTCCACGAAGGCCGGCGCACGCTCCGCCTCACCATCCCCAAGGTGCTCCAGGAGAACGACCACCGGAACGAATACCGGGTCGACCGGGTGGGCCGGATCGTGGTGACCTACGGCACCCCCAGGGGCGAGCTGCTGCAGGCCGCCCTGGTGGACCTCAACACCCGGGGCGCACGCATCCACGCCCAGCGGGACCTGTCCTCCACCACCATGCAAGTGGGCTCCATCCTCATCCTCAGCATCCCCCTGGCCGAGGACCTCCAGATCGAAGCCCGGGGCGAGATCCGGCACATGGGGCCCCGGATCATCGGGCTCGAGTTCACCCCCAAGCTGCCGGACGCGGTGGAGACGCCCCTGTCCCGGTGGGTGTTCCAGCGCCGGGAGGAGGACCAGGAACGCCTGGCCCTGCGCCGGGAGCGCAGCCTGCTGGGGGACCGCAAGCTCAAGGCCGGGGAGGCCGCGACGGGCATCCTGCTGGTGAGCGGGGACGAGGATCTGGAGGAGACCCTCAGGGCGGTGCTCGCGCCGGTCCAGCCGCTCACCCGGATCCCCCTCTCGGCCCAGGCCCTGAAGGACGCCCTGGGCTCGGCCCCGCCCCTGGCCATCTTTCACATGAGCGGCACCGGCCTGGACGAGCGCCGGCGGACCAAGGCCCTGGTGGAGCTGGCCAGCGGCAAGGCGCCGGTGCTGCTCCTGGGCACCCAGATGGACGGCGCCGTGCTGTTCGAGCTGGCCGGCGACTGGAAGGCCGCCAGCGCCATGGTCTGGAACCCGGCCCGGGGCCCGTTCCTGCAGCGGCTCGCCCAGGGCATCATCCGCCGCCAGAGCCAGGGCGGGGAAGGCCCCCTGGTGCCCCCCGAACCGTGACTTGAGCCCCGGGGCCTGCGAGCACCGTGGGGCCTCGGTTTGACTAGGCGTCCGTGCTGGGCACAAGCAGCCGTAAGGTCGC
>PLUC01000139.1 GCA_003165415.1 Holophagaceae bacterium | reverse complement strand
AGGACGGCAGCCGCTTCCCGGCCGTGGTTTCGGTCACGGCCCTGCGCGACGCCCAGGGCGCGGTCATCGGCTACCTGCTGATCGGCACCGACAACACGGTCCGCAAGCAGATCGAGGCGGAACGGGAGAAGCTCACCCAGCATCTGCGCGACAAGAACGCCGAGCTGGAGAGTGCCAAGTTCGTGGCGGAAAAGGCCAACCTCGCCAAGTCGGAATTTCTCTCCAGCATGAGCCACGAACTTCGTTCCCCGCTCAACGCCATCCTCGGCTTCGCCCAGTTGCTGGAAACGGAGACCCCGCCGCCCACCGCCTCCCAGAAAGGCAGCATCCACCAGATCCTCCACGCCGGCTGGTACCTGCTGGAACTGATCAACGAGATCCTCGACCTCGCGGTGATCGAGTCCGGCAAGCTGTCGCTGTCGGTGGAGCCGGTGTCCCTGGCCGAGGTCATGGCCGAATGCCTGGCCATGATCGAGCAGCAGGGGCAGAAGCATGAGCTCCAGCTGGTGTTCCCCCGGTTCGCCCAGCCCCGCTACGTCCTGGCCGACCGAGTCCGGCTGAAGCAGATCCTGCTCAACCTCCTTTCCAACGCCATCAAGTACAACCGCCCGGGGGGAAGCGTGGTGGTGGCCTGCGGCCAGACCAACCCGGAACGCACTCGCATCAGGGTCAAGGACACCGGCACCGGATTGCCCGCGGACAAGCTGGCCCAGTTGTTCCAGCCGTTCAACCGGCTGGGGCAGGAGACCAGCACCGAGGAAGGCACCGGCATCGGCCTGGTGATGAGCAAGCTGCTGGTGGAAATGATGGGCGGCGTCATCGGGGTGGAAAGTACGGTGGGGGTGGGCAGCGAGTTCTGGTTCGACCTGGACTCCGCGGCCGCGCCCCGGCTCGAGGCCGCGGGAGCCCTCCCGGTGACGTCCATGGCCCAGCCCAGGCCGGGGGCAGCCCTGCGCACCCTGCTCTATGTGGAAGACAACGCCGCCAACCTGGAACTGGTGGAGCAGCTCATCGCCCGCCGCCCCGACCTGCGCCTGCTGAGCGCGGGGAGCGGTACGCTTGGCGTCCGGCTGGCCCAGCAGCACCAGCCGGCGGTGATCCTGATGGACATCAATCTGCCCGGCATCAGCGGGATCCAGGCCCTGCAGCTGCTGCGCGAGGATCCCGCCACGGCGCACATCCCGGTGCTGGCCATCAGTGCCAACGCCATGCCTGGGGACATCCAGAAATGCATGGACGCGGGCTTCTTCCGCTACCTCACCAAGCCGATCAAAGTCGCCGAGGTCATGGAGGCGCTGAATGTGGCGCTGGCCCAGGCGGAACACCATGCGCAGCGTGCGGACAAGGAATCGTGGTCCAAATGATAAATTCAACGGACGTCCTTCGCGGCAACATCCTGATCGTCGACGACCAGGAAGCCAACGTCCTCCTGCTTAAGCAGATGCTGCGAAGCGCCGGGTATTCCGCCATCACCTCGACCATGGACCCGACCCGGGTGTGCGAGCTGCACCTGCTGAACCGCTATGACCTGATCCTGCTGGATCTGCAGATGCCCATCATGGACGGCTTCCAGGTCATGGAGAACCTCAAGCAGATCGAAACGGGCGGCTATCTGCCCATCCTGGTCATCACCGCCCAGGCCGGGCACAAGCTGCGGGCGCTGAAGGCGGGGGCCAGGGATTTCGTCAGCAAGCCGTTCGATCTCGCCGAGGTGCTGCTCCGGGTCTACAACCTGCTGGAGGTGCGGCTGCTGCACCTGGAGGCCCTGAAGCTCTGCGAACGCGTCGTGGCCGAGCAGAAGGTCTCGGAGCAACTGCTGTCCGACCTGGTGCCCCATTCCCTCGCCGAGGTACTGAAGGGGCGGCCCGAAAGGGACCCTCCCGTGCCGGGCGAACTGGTCGAGGAGTGCCGCGCCGAGATCACCATCCTGTTCGCGGACATCGTGGCGTTCACCACGTTCACCGAAGGCGCCAGCGCCAAAGTGATGAAGGGGGTGCTCAACGATATCGCCACCCGCCTCTCCGGCAGCCCGGCCCTGAACCGGAGCGAAACCCTCGACGACGCCTACCTGGGCAGCGTGGACTTGTCTGATCTGGTGGCGGACCACACCATCCAAGCGGCGGAAATGGCGCTGGACCTGAGCGCGGCCCTGGCCCGGTTCAATGCCCGCAGCCGCTTCCAGCTCAAGGTGCGCGTGACCATCGACCCCTTGGCCGCCCCCACCGGTGGCCGCAAACGCAAAAGTTTCCATACTTTATAGGCAGGAACCATTGATGGATGCCCCTTTGCCCGAACGGATTGCCTTCCTTGGCGGCTTCTTGCCGCGCCTTTGCGGAATCGCCACCTTCACCCACGACCTTTGCGAAGCGGTGGCCGGCGCCGCCCCCGGGGCCGACTGCTTCGCGGGCGCCGTGAACGACCGCCAGGAAGGCTACGCCTATCCCCCGCGGGTGCGCTTCGAACTGGACCAGAAGGACCAGGACTCATACCGGCGCGCGGCGGACTTCCTGAACTTCAGCAACGCCGGAGTGCTCTGCCTGCAGCACGAGTTCGGCATCTACGGCGGCTCCGCCGGCAGCCACGTGCTGGCCCTGCTCAAGGAAGTGCGCATGCCGGTGGTGACGACCCTGCACACCATCCTGCGCGAGCCCAATGCCGAGCAGCGGCGGGTGATGGAGGAACTCATCCTGCGCAGCGACCGCCTGGTGGTCATGGCGCGCAGGGGCCAGGAGATCCTGGAGGAGACCTACGGGGTGACCGCCGACAAGGTGGACCTCATCCCCCACGGCATCCCGGACATGCCCTTCATGGACTCCAGCTTCTACAAGGCCCAGTTCGGCGTGGAAGGCCGCCAGGTGCTGCTCACCTTCGGCCTGCTGGGGCCGGGCAAGGGCCTCGAATACGTCATCGAGGCGTTGCCGGAGATCGTGAAGCGGCATCCCCAGGCGGTCTACCTGGTGCTGGGGGCCACCCATCCCCACCTGGTGGCGCGGGAAGGCGAAAGCTACCGGCTGGGCCTGGAGCGGCTGGCCGAGGACCGCGGGGTCAAGGAGCACGTCATCTTCTTCAACCGCTTCGTGTCCCTGGAGGACCTCAAGGATTTCATCGGCGCCACGGACATCTACCTCACCCCCTATCTCAACGAGGCCCAGATCACCTCCGGCACCCTGGCCTATGTGTTCGGCGCGGGCAAGGCGGTGGTGTCCACGCCCTACTGGCACGCCCAGGAACTGCTGGCCGACGGCCGGGGCATCCTGGTCCCGTTCCGGGATCCCCACGCCATCGCCCAGGGCGTGTGCGCGTTCCTGGACGACCCAGAGCTCATGCGCAAGACCCGCGAGCAGGCCTACCAGATGGGCCGTGAATGGATCTGGCCGGCCACGGGGCAGCGCTACCTGGATGCCTTCAAGCGGGCCCGCAAGGAACGGCGGGTGGTTCCGCGCTCCGCTTTCGCCCAGTGGACCCTGGCCAGCCGGCCCTATGACCTGCCCCCGCTCCGGCTGGATCACATCATGCGCATGAGCGACGGCACCGGCATCCTCCAGCACGCCCTGTTCAACGTGCCCAATTTCCTGGAAGGCTACTGCACCGACGACAACGCCCGGGCGTTCATCCTCTGCACCCTGCTGGATGAACTGGGCGGGCAGCCCCCCTCCGAAGGCCTGGACCGCCTGGCCACCAGCTACCTGGCCTTCCTCTGCGCCGCCCTCAACCCCCACACCGGGCGCTTCCGCAATTTCATGAACCACGGCCGGCAGTGGCTGGAGGACTCGGGCAGCGAGGACAGCCATGCCCGGGCGGTGTGGGCGCTGGGAACCGGAGCCGGCCGCTCCCGCAACGAGGGACACCGGAGGCTGTGTCTCCAGATGTTCGAGCGCGGACTGGCCGCCATCGAAGGTTTCTCCTCGCCCAGGGCCTGGTCCTTCGCCTTGCTGGGCATCCACGAAGTCCTGGCCCAGACCCCGGCCCACGCGGTCGCCAAGGCCTTGCGCGAGACCCTGACGCTCCGCCTGGTGGGGCTCTGGGAGGCCTGCGCCACGGACACCTGGCCCTGGTTCGAGCCCAGCGCCACCTACGACAATGCGCGGCTCTGCCAGGCCCTGATCCTCAGCGGCCAGGAGCTGCCCCATTCCGGGGCCCTGGCCATCGGGCTCAAGGCCCTGGGCTGGCTGGTGTCGGTGCAGAAAGCTCCGGCCGGCCACTTCCGGCCCATCGGCAACCAGGGATTCTATGAACGGGACGGCGCCCATGCCGACTTCGACCAGCAGCCCCTGGAGGCCCAGGCCATGGTCTCCGCGTGCCTGGAGGCCCGCAGCGCCACCCAGGACCCGGCCTGGTCCCGGGAAGCGAAACGGGCCTTCGAATGGTTCCTGGGCAGGAACGATCTCGGCCTGCCGGTCTACGATTCCGGCAGCGGCGGCTGCGGCGACGGGCTGCACCCGGACCGGGTCAGCGAGAACCAGGGAGCGGAATCGACCCTGGCCTTCCACCTGGCCCGCGCCGAGATGAGCTTCGCCCAGCACATGATCGGCTCCGCATGAGCGCCATCACGGTCCGCCACCATGATCTGCTGCTGGTGCCCCAGAGCGCCCGGGTGATCCTGCGCCCCTTCATCCCCTCCAGCCCGCTGCGCATCACCACCATCATCGGCCGCGCCCTGGCCCTGAGCGAGGAAGAGGCCCTCCGCGAACTGGCGGGCGTGCTCAAGGACTTCGACGCCCGGCACTTCGACCTGGAACTGCCCCTGCTGGCCAACTACCTGCGGGTGGTCCCCCAACTGTTCACCCAGCAGCCCATCTCCCACGCCCGCAAGCTCCTCATCGGCGCCCTGTTCTCCGGGGAGTATGCGTTGGAATCCGCCGCGCTGTTCAATCCGTCCATGGTCCCCCATCCGGACCAGGACGACCTGCCCGAGGGCGCCCTGCGCTTCATCATGAGCCTGCGCGCCACCGGCGAAGGGCACATCTCCTCGGTGGAATTCCGCTCGGGCCTCATCGTCGCCGACGGCGGCATCCAGCTGGACCCGGTCACCCGCCTGGTCACGGTGCCGGAGATCGAGCCCAACCCCAGCTACCAGAGGGCGTCCTTCATCGTCAAGCTGCACGAGATGGGCTTCGACAACGGCCACGCCGCCTCCGTGATGGAGCCGCTGGGGCCGGACTTCAACCGCAGCGACCTGGACCGGAGCCTGGCCCGGGTCCGGCGCGAGGGCCGGCCAGTCACCCAGGATCTGAAAAACACGCTGCGCTGCGTCCAGTGGCTCGCCGACTCCAACTACGAGATGAACTTCCCGCCCCGGTACGCCATGAGCGAGCGGGCCATCTTCCCGGTGTCCAGCAACGAGAGCAACGGCATCGAGGACGCCCGCTTCGTGCGCTTCACTGAGGACGACGGCGCGGTGATGTACTACGCCACCTACACCGCCTACAACGGCCACGCCATCCTGCCCCAGCTCATCGAGACCCACGACTTCCTCCACTTCCGCGTGCTCACCCTCAACGGCAGCGCCGTGCAGAACAAGGGCATGGCGATGTTCCCCCGGCGCATCGAGGGCAACTACGTGATGCTCTCGCGCCAGGACGACGAGAACCTGTTCCTCATGCTCTCGGACAACCCCCACTACTGGGTGGATTCCACCGTGCTGCTGCGTCCCGCGGAGCTGTGGGAGTCCGTGAAGATCGGCAACTGCGGCTCGCCCATCGAAACCGAAGCCGGCTGGCTGGTCATCACCCACGGCGTCGGCCCCATGCGCAAGTACTGCATGGGCGCGGTGCTGCTCGATCTGCAGAACCCGACCAAGGTCCTCGGCCGCCTGCGCGAACCGCTGATCCAGCCCGAAGGCAGCGGGCGGGAGGGCTACGTGCCCAATGTCGTCTACAGCTGCGGGTCGCTCATCCACGGCGGCAACTTGGTCCTTCCCTATGCCATGAGCGACCGGGCCGCCACCATCGCCAGCGTGCCCCTGGATGAACTGCTGACGGCGCTGCTAGGTTCGAAATGAATGGTGCGGTATATCATTTTGAACTTGTTCAGTATGGCCCGAATGTCATCGGGTCTATGTAACTATGCCAATTTGCAAATAGTTGGAGAATGGCCCGCAAAGTGCATTCTCAAGCATGCAACTGACCCACCATATTTTTTAGTCATCACCCAGGAGCCAGCATGAAACCCATCTTAGCGATCCTCATCCTCGGAACCGCCCTTTCCCTTTCAGCCCAGGATGTCCGATTCGGAGTCCAGGGCGCCCTGGCCTTGCCGGACAACGACCTCACCGACAACGCCGACGCGGGCCTGCAGCTGGGCGGCCATGTCCGGTGGGATTTCGGCCGGGGCCACGGGGTAATGGCGCGCGTCGACGCGACCTGGTTCGGTGAGAACGACGGCGTCACCGTGAACGATCTGGCCATCGCGGCCGACTACACCTACCACTTCGAGCGCCGCCAGCGGGGGCTGTATATCCTCGGCGGGCTGTCCGAGCAGAACTACCGCACCTCGTTCCAGGGTTACACCCAGAACAACAGCGGGCTCGGGTTCGACATCGGGGCGGGATACGACCTGGACCGCCATCTGGGTTTGCAAGCGCGCTACACCACCAACAACTTCAGCGACGCCACCTACTCCGCCCTCAACCTGGGCATCACCTACACCTTCTAGTGGAGGCCGCCAGAAAT
>PLUC01000130.1 GCA_003165415.1 Holophagaceae bacterium | reverse complement strand
GCGCCAGGAGATACGGATCACCCCTGCGCCCAGGCTTCCAGCCGAGCGACCTTCGGCCGACTGCTTCGGGCGGGGGTCCGCATATGGGAGCGCCGGGGGCGGGTGTTCCATGCCAAGGTCGCCTTGCTGGATGAGGATCTTGTCTTGATTGGCACTGCAAATCTCGATTCCTTCAGCTTCAAGCGCAACCTGGAACTGGACCTGATGGTAAGGAGCAAGGCCTTGGCCAAAGAGCTGCAGGAAGCCCTGGATGAGGATCGGACCCACAGCAGACTGCTCACGCTGGACGAATGGATTGCCCATCCTGCCTATCGGAGGGCCATTCAGAATTTTGCCTACCTCTTCTGGTGGTGTTTTTGAGGAGATCGCGCGCCTCCTCCCATTGCCCAGCCAGGGATCAAGGAATCTTAAACTTTGGGCTAAATCTTCGTCCCAATGTTCGATTTGTCCTGACCAATCCCCATGGTCAGGGCGGTCAGCCCGGCAAGACCGCCAAGCTGCATGGATTCCACGGCTGTGCTGGGAACGATCACAATGGTGGAATTCCCCTTTAAGCCCTCATAAAGCATGTTCATTGCCCTTAAATGGAATGCAACGGGATCATTCTGGTAGCTTTTGGCGGCTTCGGAAAATTTCTCTGCTACCTGTCGCTCTGAATCTCCCAAAATGACTCTGGCTTGACGCTCTCTTTCTGCCTGGGCCTGCATTGACATGGCATTTTCCAGCGCTTGAGGAATGAGGACATCCTTGACCTCCACAGAAATCACATTGACCCCCCATGGTTCGGTGCGTTCGTCAATGATCTTCTGAAGAATGCCGCTGATCTTATCCCTGCCTTCGAGCATTTCCGAAAGCATGGTTTTACCGATCACATCGCGCAGGGCTGTTTGGGAGGCCCAACTTATAGCGCTCTGGAAATCGGCAACTGCCAATGCGGCTTTCTTTGGATCAAGGACTTTCCAGAACAGCACAGCATCCACATCCACCGGAACCGTATCTTTGGTGAGCGTTTTTTCCGCTTTGAAAGCGGATGTGATAACGCGGGTATCGATCCAGTAAGGAATCGCATCTATAACCGGTATAATGAAAAATAGGCCCGGCCCTTTAAGTGCGTGGAATTGGCCCAGGCGCAGTATCACCGCCCTATCCCACTGATCCGCGACCTTTGTTGCAAGAGAAACTAGGATGGCAACCAGAAAAGTAATGCCCCATATGCAAATCGGTACAACAGGAGCCGTTGGACTAAAATTCATCGTTGCAATTCCACCGCCGACGACAATGATGATGACGAAGATCAGGCTGGATAATGCACTGCGCGTTCTCATTGCGATTACCTCCACAGGCTAGACGTTTTGCGGTCACCGCGCCGCGGCTTCAGATGCCGGGCGCGGGACCTGGACCAGGGTCACCTATACCGCTGCCGGCTTGAGCTCCGGAACCGGGGTGGAGACGGCAGCTGTCTTGATGACGACCTTCACGGCATCTTCCATGGGATCTTTGAAAGGAATCTCGACCCTGAGCAGGCCATGCTGGTAGGTCGCTTCGGCTTTTCCCGGTTTCACGGCCCAAGCCAGGGTCAGTGCCGCCACATACTCGAAGTCCCTGGCTGGCGCTGTCAGGTGGATGCTGTCTTCCAGGATCTTCAGATCAATGGTTTCCGTCGGAGCGCCTGGGATCGCGAACTCCACGATAAGCTTGAGGGCTTGCTCATCCGGATACGCTAGTGTATTGGGCGCAATCTTGATTCTATTTTCGGTCATGGTGCTAACTCCTTGGGGTTGGGAAAAGTTCAACGGCAAGACGACGGTGAATGGACCAGGGGAACAGGACCGCCTGGGGAACCGGAATGCCGTGGGCGGAAGGATTCCGCTATCTGGGCCCACTCGGTGGGATGGGGCCGCCAAAGATCTGGACCCAGGACATGCAAGTTTGGGTCCAATCTGTATGTAATAAAGAAATAAGCATTTTACATTTACTTTTCAGTTGAGATCTGAGCCTGGCGATCAAAATGGCATGATCGGTCTTTCTTTTTGGGAACTGTGCGGTGGCCTTCCCATTTCAGCGAAGCTGGCGGCCTTGCCGACGACGTCCTGAAGGAAGCGGTACCCACCGATGCATCGTTTCCGGATACTCGGACGAGTGGCAGCATCCCCGAGATGGGGCCGGTCTCCCCCCTATTTGGGGCAGTGCCGGTATCAGTCGAAATGAAACGCTTTGCAATCAAAATGAATTGGGCCATGAATCAAGGACCTTTCCGCGGCGAAGGTGGCGACCCTTCCAGCACCCTGTCCGCTCCCGGTGGATTGCTCCCGGATGCCTCGGGAAGGTTGCAAATGCGATACTTGCGAACGCGCACACGGTCGGGCCGGCCAATGGGGGCCTCGCGGCACGGGGTTTGCGTTTGAGGGGCATCCGAAGAGGAGGTCCCTGTGGCCCTGTGCAAGCGAGAAGATATCCTCGGCCAAATAGATGCAGACATCTATGGCTCCGAGGCGATGGATCAGCGGGTGCCCAGGTACCGGATGCCTCAGGAGGGTCTGCGGGCGGACGTCGCCCATGCGCTGGTGAGCGACGAACTCATCATGGACGGCAATGCCCGGCAGAACCTCGCCACGTTCTGCACCACCTACCTGGATGCCGAGATTCATCCGCTCATGGACGCGTCCCTGGACAAGAACATGATCGACAAGGACGAATACCCCGCCACGGCCGAGCTGGAGAGCCGGTGCGTGCATATCCTGGCCGACCTGTGGAACGCACCCAAGGCGGCCAGCACCATAGGCTGCTCCACCACCGGTTCCAGCGAAGCCTCCATGCTGGGTGGATTGGCGCTGAAGTGGAAGTGGCGCGAGCGCATGCGCGCAGCGGGCAAACATGCCGACCGGCCGAACCTGGTCACCGGGCCAGTGCAGGTCTGCTGGCACAAGTTCGCCCGCTACTTCGACGTCGAACTGCGGGAGATCCCCCTGGAGCGCGGCCGGCTGGGCATGACCCCGGAAGAAGCCCTGAAGCGGGTGGATGAGAACACGATCAGGGTGATGCCGACCCTCGGCGTGACCTTCACCTGCCAGTATGAGCCGGTGGCGGAAGTGGCTCTGGCCTTGGACAAGCTGGCGCAGGAAGGGGGCCTGAC
>PLUC01000020.1 GCA_003165415.1 Holophagaceae bacterium | reverse complement strand
AGCTCGGGTAGTCGAGATTCGAAGTTATGATTGTGGGGAACTTGCCATATCGTTCTTCCATCAGCTTGAAAAAGATGTTGGCCTGCTCGGTCTTCAGGTTCAGAAATCCCAGCTCGTCGATTAGTAACACATGAAATCGCGAGAGATGATCGAGCAGCTTGCGGGAGTGGTGGTCCACGATCGAGGCGTAGAGGTCCTCGATCAGGTTGTGGGCGCGAATGAAAAGCCCCCTGTAGCCGTTCTGGATGGCCTTGAGCAGGATGCCCGTGGCGAGACCCGTCTTACCCACGCCGGCGGGCCCGATGAACACGATGTTCTCGGCCTTGGACACGAAGTCCAGCTCGGCGAATTCGTGGATCTCCCGCTGGTTCACGCCGGGCTGCTGCTTGAACGGGAAGCTTTCCAGGGACCATTTCTCCGGGATCTTGGCCTTCTGGATCCGGGCGGCCAACGCCTTCTCCTGGCCATGGTGATACTGGTCGCGCAGCAGGCGCGCGAGGAACTCCTCGTAGGCGACATTCCCCTTCCGGGCCCGGGCCACCTCGCTGTCGAGGATCTCGGCCATGCGATCCAGCTTCAGGTTCGCGAGCATCTGGGCCAGGTCGTCATTCATGGGAATCCTCCAGGCCGAAGTGGTCGTGCCGGACCCGGCGGAGGATCATCCCCTCCAGCCGTTCGAGATCGAACATCCCGTAGGCCATGGCTTCAATCGCGGCCCCGAGCAGCGGCGCCCTGGGGTAGTCCCGCACGAGGCCATGCAGACGCTTGAGGACTCGGGTGACTTTCCACGGGAAGTGGGCCTTGAGGCCGGCGACAAAGTCCGCCAGCCCCGGTTCCTCCCGAAGGAGCTCCTTCTCCTCGGGGAAGGGCCCCGCCTTGGAACGTCCCTCACCCCGCGGGGGGCGATGCTCCTTGACCGTCACGCGCTGGTCGACACCGTCCCAGGACCGGGCATGGGAGGCCACCTGGCGCGGGCCGTCGTACACGTCGATCCGATGGTGGCTTTCCCGGACCTCCAACTGTCGGCCGATCAGCTTGTAGGGCACGGAGTAGGCATTGCGCTGAATGCGCACGTAGCCCTCGACGTCCACGACCCGGTGGTGAAGGCGGTAGACCTCCGGGACGTAGGCTGGAAGCGGGTTGAGGGTGATCTTCTCCTGGACGAACAGGTCGATGGGCCGGGCGTGGAGGTCGCGCTTGGCCTTGGCGTTCACCTGGTCGCACCATTCGCGGGCCTGGCGGTTCAGGTCGTCCCAATCCTGGAATTCACGGCCCGCCAGGAAATTCTGCTCGATATGTCGGAATTTTCGTTCAACATGCGCGCTCCGGTTGGCGTGCCCGATCGCATGGGCCCGGAAACGGAAGCCGAAGCGGGTGGCGAAGGCCTCCATCTCGGGGACGGGCACCATGGTCTGGCCGGAGCCGTGGGCCACCACCACATGGGTGTTGTCGATCATGCATTCCTTGCAGGTCCCCCCGAAGTAGCGGAAGGCCTCGGTGAGGAAGGTCTTGCACCAGAACCGGTCGAAGGTGGGGTAGTAGGCCATGAAGCACATGCGGCTATGGGCCAGGACGAGGCACGCGCACTGGGCCAGGCGCACCTTCCCGGCGATCTTCACCCGGTGGGGGGAGGTGTCGTTCTGCATCTCCTGGCCAGCCGCGAACGTGTAGTGACCGGCAGGCACCGCGGCCTTGGAGCCGATCTCGTTGCGCCGGCAGAAGCCCGTGAGGGCCTGGTAGGTGACGTGCGCACCCTGGTCCACGAGCTTCTCGTGGACCCGCGCCAGGTTGCCCTTGCAGTCCTTGTACAGCGAGAGAATCTCGTCGCGCCAGGGTTCGGCCTGCTCCTTGCGCTCCGGGCGCGGTACTTCCGCGCTCGCGGACTTGATCACGGCCCGGACGCTGGAGCGGGATGCCCTGCAGGCCCTGGCGATGGCCCGCACGGACAGGTCCTGGCCGTGGAGGACCAGGATGGCGGTCCTCTTTTCCTGATCAAGCATGGGTGACCTCCTTCTCGAGACGGGCGAACAGCGCCTGGCAATCCGCCTGGGCCCGACGAAAGGCGCGGGGGGCCAAGTCGAGGAGGGCCTCCTCTCCGACCCGGCCCAAGGCCCGGCGGGCGGTTGCCGACAATGCCTTCAGGTCGGCCCTCAAGGCAGCGGGGTTCCCTCCGCGGACCCGCAGGAAAAGCCGTGGGTTCGCCAGGATCCGTTCACGAACCTGGGGGTCGCCCTTGAGCCAGCCGGCCTGGAGTGCCACCGACTCCCGCGTGGAGAACGTCTCCCGCAGCAGCACTTCCAGGAAGCGCAGGGAATCCGTTCGATTGGCCCGCGCCATCGGTAGCAGGACCTTCATGGCCGTGTGAGGCGGAATCCGGCCTTGGCAGACCTGTTCCCGCACGGGAATGGGCAGGTCCTGTACCAGCCCGAGCCTCCGGGAGACCCAACTCGGGGTCCGGGCGAAACGCCTCCCCAATTCAGCCATGCTCATCCCGAACCGGTCTTTCAGTTCCCGCAACAGCCAGCCTTGCTCCAGGGGGCTATCCGACCAGGACGTCCGCATCATCCGCTCCAGCAGGAGGGCCTCCGCTTCGTCCAACTCCCAGATGGTGGCGCGGACCGTATCCTTCCTGAGCCGCTTCAAGGCCCGCAGGCGCTTGTAGCCGTCCAGGAGGACAAAGGGGACGTCGCCCTTCTGGGCCAGGACCACCACAGGGCAGGCCTGCCCGGACTCATCCAGTGAGGCGAGTAGTTGTCGCTCCTTGGCCGGATCCCGCTTGCGCAGGTTCTCGTAGCGGAGGTCGATCTGGTGATGTTCGAGGTCCACGGGGCCCTCCCTGGATGAGCCGGACCAGCGTGCCAGGAGGAAGGGGATGAGGCACCTTCGTCTCGCGGAGGGAGGGGCGAACGATCGCGTCTACCTGTTGATTTCATTCGAGTTTTGCCGAAACCGTTTCTCGCGTGCGCACGGGCAACGTTTTGGGTCCTAACCCTTTGGCCTCAGCGATTAGCTGCCGGACCGTTTCTCGCGCCCAAACGACCAGGACCTTGGAAAATTCCTCCACCAGGACCGCCGTGGGCAGGCCGACATCGTCCCTGGCCTGGGCCCAGTCGATCGCCGCCACAGGATCTCGCAGCCATTCCTCGAGCGTGGTCCTGCGAATGAGGCGCTTGGCAAGACGGACCTCGCGGTCCCGGAACGGGTGCTCCTTCCGCCATTTGGCGCAGGCCCTGCGGTGGGCCTCATGCTTGCATTCGGTCGCGGTGCAGACCCTTTGCTTGCTGCTCGCGCCCTTGCTGCGCCGGAATGGCTTGTTGCAAATCGAACACCGCGTGTATTTCGGGAAGGCCATGCTCACCCCCGAAGAAATGACTCGAGGGCTGTGGGGCTGCATGAGTCTGGCCAGCCTTGGGCTCAGCGGTTGCCAGTGCCTATCACGCCGGGATCAAGGAAAGGGGTGGTCCAATTTCGGCTAACAGGACCTGAGGTGGGTCAAATCTGGAGAACAAACCCCTGGCGATCCCGGGAAACGTCATAGG
>PLUC01000075.1 GCA_003165415.1 Holophagaceae bacterium | reverse complement strand
ACGTTGAAGATCTGGATGACGCCCCGGGCGTCGGTGGCGATGCTGGAGAAATTGGCGCTGTTGAAGATCGCGTCCTGCAGGGCCCCGATCTTAAGCAGGCTTTTCCGGTGCCTGCCTTCGATAGCATCATTCATCCCACCAAAAATTCGGTCGCGCAGGGCGGAATTCAGTGTTTTTTTGGACACGGGCGACCTCTAGATAGCCGCTAAATTTTCGCTGGATTGCAGGGGCGGAGGTGCATGCATATCCTTTTTGAATATACGTTGAAAGTACTTAAAATTTGAAAATATTTGAATTATACCATTGTATACATTTATTTTTCATACATGCTCGATCTATTTTCAAATCTCGCGAACATCAAGCAATTCATACACATAGGGTTTCACCGCCGCCACGAGTTTGTCCCTGGTGACATCCTGGACCTTGAGGGTGAGTTCCGTCCGCGCGCCCTTGGCATCGTGGATCTCCATCAGGCCCAGGCCCGCGAGGTCGCCGGAGACGCTGGCCACGGCCTTGGTGATCTGGGCCACGGTGCCCTTCTCGGAGGAGGTGGTGGCCCAGATCCGGACCCCGTGCCGGCGCCCGCCCAGGAGTTCCATGAAGGCCCGGAACATGTCGTTCTGGTTGACCATCCCAACCAGTTTCCCGTCGCGCATGACCGGCAGGCAGCCGATGTTCCGGTCCGCCATCATCCGCGCCGCGTCTTCCACCGGGGTGTTTTCGGTCACCGTGACCACGTCCTTCACCATCAGGGTCTCCACGGTGATCCTGGCCAGCAGGCTGGGGATCTCCCAGTAGGCGAGCAGGGTGGCGGGCGATGGGGTCGCACTGTGCAGGTCGGTGTCGGCGATGATGCCCACCAGCACGCCACGGTCGTCCACCACGGGCATGCGGTGCAGCTTCTTTTCGTTCATGAGCTTCAGCGCCTCCGGCATGGTGGTCCGCGGGGTCAGGACGGCGGGGCTGGGGGTCATCAGTTCGCGGATGAGCATGGTCATCTCCTTTTCGGGTGGGAAATCGTTTCACTTGCCAGCGTGGGCGAGGGTATTGGGCGGCATCACCAGGTCCGCGGGAACGGCGGTGCGCAGTTCGGATTCCTCGTGCAGGTGGTGATCCAGGGTTTCCGGCTGGGTGCGGGTGAGGATTTCCTTGGCCAGGGTGGTGTCGAACAGGGTGCCGTGGGCGATCAGGACGAACCGGCCGGTGCGGATTGCGGTCTCGTAGCGCAGGACGCTGTCCCTGGGCACCCCCAGATTGAACAGGGCCGCCCCGAACACACTCAGGCCGCCCACCACCACGGCCCCTTCCAGGGCGCCGACGATCCAGGTCACCAGCGGGCCCGCGGCCAGGGCAGGGCCCAGGCCCGGTATCCAGAAGAACGCGGCACCGAACAACAGGCCCCAAAGGCCCCCCCAGAAGGCGCCGGTCCTGCCCCAGGCCATCATCCGGTCGCCGATATTGTAGTAGCCCACCACGTGCTCTTCGGTGTGGTAGTCCCGGCCGATGATGGAAAGCTTCTTCATCTCAAAGCCGGAACGCTGCAGCTCCTTGATCGCCGCTTCAGCTTCCTGGTGCGACGGATAGACGGCTACAACGGAATTTTGATTGCCCATGCCTTCTCCTTCTCCGGTTCATGTGCCCAGAACTCAAGCCATCAAGAATGCAGGATCCATTCCATATTCTTATCATTAGCTAATTCAACAGTTCGATATTCAAGGGCCTCCCTTGGCCGCGGCCTTCAATCAAGATGAAGGAACTTCTCCTCCACTCCGATGAGTACCAGGGGTGGGTCCGGCAGGTCCTCCCAGCCTTGGCTCGGGCCGGCCGGATCCCTGGCCGATGGCCCGAACCGCTCCCGGCGCGGTGGCAGGATTCCGGCCGGCTCCGGCATGCGGCGCGACCCGGTGCAAATTCTGCACGAGCGCGGTCTGAATCTCAGTCCTTCAGGACCGAGGGCACCCCGGCGATCATGCCGTAGCTCTTGAGCTTCCGGTACATCGTCGCCGCCCCGATCTTCAGCTGCCGGGCCGTATGGGTCTGGTTGCCGTTGTTCAGCTCCAGCGCCGCGAGGATGTATTCCTTTTCGATCTCGTCCAGGGGCCGGACCGCGCCCTCGGTGGCCACCGGCTTGGGGAAGGCCTGGCGGATCTCGTCGGGCAGATCCTCCACTTCCACCCGGGCACCGGGCGCCAGCGCCACGGCGCGCTCCATGGTGTTCTCCAGCTCGCGGACATTGCCCGGCCACTCGTAGCGCAGCAGCTGCTGGGCCGCGGCCGGGGTGAGTCCGGCGAGCTTGCGCTTCATCCGCAGCGCCGAATCCGCGAGCAGGACGCGGGCCAGGGGCAGGATGTCGTCCTTGCGCTCACGCAGTGCCGGCACGTGCAGCTCCACCACCCGGAGCCGGTAGTAGAGATCCTGGCGGAAGGTGCCGCTGACCACGGCCTGGGCCAGGTCCCGGTTGGTGGCGGCCAGAACCCGCACATCCACCGGCCGGACCTTGTTCTCGCCGACCCGCCGAACCTCCCGCTCCTGCAGCGCCCGCAGCAGCTTCACCTGCATGCCCGGCGAGACCTCGCCGATCTCGTCCAGCAGCAGGGTCCCCTTCTGGGCCGCCTCGAACAGGCCCGGCCGGTCGTGGGCCGCGCCGGTGAAGGCGCCGCGGGCGTGGCCGAACAGCTCGCTCTCCAGCAGCGTCTCGGTGATGGCGCCGCAGTTGACCGCGATGAACGGTCCCAGGGCCCGGGTGGACTCGTCGTGGATGAACCGGGCCACCCGTTCCTTGCCGGTGCCGCTCTCGCCGGTGATGAGCACGGTGGAATCGACCTTGGCCACCCGCCGGGCCAGGTCCACCAGCTTGCGCATGGCGGGACTCTTGGCGACGCTTCCCGCGTGGTGGTCTTCGGGCGTCACCTGGACCAGCGCCCGGCGCCGTTCCCGCAGCTTGCGCTCGGCCGCCTTCAACGTCTCGGTGACCCGGTGCAGCGACACATCCAGGCAGTCCTTGAGCCGCTCCGGCTGATAGATACGCAGCTCCTCGGCGCGCTCGTCCCCCCATTCCTCCCGGGTGCGGGCCAGGAGGTGGCAGCCGGCGTCGCCCTTGCCCACGCAGCGGTCCTCCAGGACATAGATCTCCTTGCCGGCGGTGCGGCTGATGTAGCCGCTGATGAGCCCGGAGATGGTCCAGCACATGGGCGCGTCGGCCCGGCCGAAATGCAGGAGGTGCTGCTCGGCCTCGTAGGATGAGACCAGCATGATGCCCTCCTTGGAAGCGGGATCCGTACTGCCCGACTCCACCCGGAACAGGCCCTCCAGGGCATGGATGCGGGTGCCGGCCTGACGCCAGTCCGCTTCGCTGTCCCACTTGAACTCGGTCTGCAGGGCCTCGGCCATGCGCCAGCCGTGGGCGAAGCCGAACTGGGTGAGCACCGTGCGGGCGGCGGTGAGGCCGAAATTCTCCACCAGGTACTTGCGCAGGAGTCCCATGGCCACTGCGTCCAGAAGAAGCGCGCGCTGGCCGGCGAAGCGGATCAGCCCACCTTCCGGGTCGAGTTCCAACAACTCCTTGTGGTCAAGGTCGTCGGCGCGCATGGGCACCTTTCTCGTTCAAATTGATTGAGATGATAGTTGGTTTTGGTGGATCTGGCCACCAGTCAAATTGAAATACTTTGACATTCATTATGCCCGACCTGATTTTAGCGCCCCTAACATTATAACAATTAACATTTAAAATAAAACAACTTAACGAGATGGCCCGGAAAGTGCTTCCTTGCTCACCCAAGGAACGTCGCTTCCAGTGGGCGGTCTCCCCAGGCAATTCCCTCCACACCCGTGTCGCCCCTGAAGGGCCAAGAAGGACAACCCACCATGCGCCATAGCAACTTGAACCTGCCGGCGTTCATCCTGACCTCCACCGTGCTGACCTTGGCCGGCGGTCCCCTGCTCGCTTCCGGAATGGACGGCCGGATCGAAGCGTCGGCCAGGAGCAGCTACAACTTCCAGACCTTCCTGAAGGATGACGCGATCAAGGTCCAGTGCTCCAATGGCGTGGTCACCCTCACCGGCACCGTGTCCCAGGACGATCACCGGTCCCTGGCCAAGGAGACCGTCGCCGGCCTGCCCGGAGTGAAAAGCGTGATCAACCTGCTGACGGTGGCCGGCACGCAGCCCACGGACCATTCCGACAGCTGGATCACCATGAAGGTGAAGACGGCCCTCACCTTCCACAAGAGCGTCAGCGCCTCCGCTACCACCGTGACCACCCAGAACGGCGTGGTCACCCTGACGGGCAACGCCGATACGCAAGCGAAGAAGGATCTCACCGGGGAGTACGCCAAGGATGTGGAAGGGGTCACGGAGGTCCGCAACGAGCTCGTGGTCACCGCCGACAAGCAGGCTTTCGAGCGCCTGGGCGAGAAGGTGGACGACGCGTCCATCACGGCCCAGATCAAGACGGCCCTCCTCTTCAGCAAGGCCACCCACGCCATGTCCACCCAGGTGACCACCCGGAATGGGGTGGTGACCCTGCACGGGGAGGCCGTGACCATGGCGGAGAAGGACCATGTGACCCGAATCGCAGAGGACACCGCCGGCGTCAAGCAGGTGATCAACCGGATGACGCTGCGCCAGCCCTGACACCGTCATCACCGCAAGGACCGGCATCGTGCCGGCATCCCGCAGAAATCCTGAATTGTCTCGAACCATCCACCAACCACGAGGTAGCAACATGAAATTCTGGCAAACCATTCCTTTGGCCATGGCCACCCTGGTCATGCAGGCCCAGGTCCCCACCACCGACATCACTCCCTACACTTCCAACGCCCCGGGCTCGGTGCCCCTGTACCGGGTGACCGTGGTCCAGAACTCGGCCAAGGCCATCAACTATGGCCAGCTGAAGTCCGCCACCAAGATCGACTTCCAGGGCACCATCCTGCTGCCCAGGGCGACAGGCATGGCCAAGGTCAAGTGCGAAACCGGAGGCACCCGCATCACCGCCAAGTTCAAGGACATGCCCGCGGCCTCCACCTTCGGCGGCGAGTACCTGACCTATGTGCTGTGGGGCATCTCCACCGAAGGCCGGGCCACCAACCTCGGGGAGATCGTCCTCAAGAACGGCGAGGGTAAGCTCAAGACCGTCGACGCGCTGGAGACCTTCGGCCTGGTGGTGACCGCCGAGCCCTATTTCGCCGTGAGCCAGCCCAGCGACGTGGTGGTGATGGAGAATGTCGCCCGCAAGGGCGCCCAGGGCCAAGTGGAATACATCGACGCCAAGTACACCCTGCTGAAGCGCGGTCAGTACACCCTGAACATGGACGCCTCGCAGCCCATGGTCATGGACGACAAGACGCCCTTCGACGTCTACCAGGCCCGCAATGCCGTGCGCATCGCCAAAGCCTCCGGGGCCGCGGCCTACGCGCCAAGCGCCATGGACAAGGCCACCACCAACCTGAACCTGGCCGAGAGCGACCAGGGCGGGAAGAAGATCAGAATCAGGGAGGCCCGGGAATCGGTGCAGAGTGCCGAGGACGCCCGGATGATCTCGGTGCAGCGTCAGGCGGCCGAGCAGGTGGCCATGGACCAGCGGATGTCCCAGTACAAGGTGGATCAGGCCAAGGCCGCCCAGGCCGCCGCCCTCCAGCAGGCCGACCAGGCCAACCAGCACGCCGCCCAGGCCAACGCCGGAGAGGCCCTCGCCCTCAGTCAGGCCAGGACCTCCGAGGCCGACAATGAAAGCCTGCGGGCCGAGCTGCTGGCCCAGTTCAATGCCGTCCTGGTGACCCGGCTCACCGCCCGGGGGCTCATCGTCAACATGTCCGGGATGCTCTTCCAGACCGGCAAGGCGACCCTGGTGCCCGGCGCGCGGGAGAAGCTGGCGAAGATCGCCGGGATCCTCTCCACTCACAAGGGCCTGATGGTCGAGGCCGACGGCTTCACCGACAGCACCGGCAGCGCCGAGTTCAACCTGCGCCTTTCCGGGCAGCGGGCTGAGAACGCCAGGGACTACCTGGTTAGCCAGGGCGTTGCGGCCGATGCCATCTCCTTCAAGGGCTTCGGCCTGGAAAACCCGGTCGCCAGCAATGGGACCACGGCCGGACGGCAGGAAAACCGCCGGGTGGAACTGGTCGTCACGGGCGTCGGCATCACTGCCGCCCCGGCTGGCCAGAACTGACGCTGGATCGTTTCAAGTACGCGGCGGCAGGGACATCATGTCCTGCCGCCGCACGTTTGTGAGGTTGTATCGACCATGTTTCCTTCGGCCCCAAAAGGCCGTCCCTTTCCCCTCGGCAGGATCATCTGCGCGGGTCTTTGCCTGCTGCTCCTGGCCTTATGCTTCATGGCGGATGCCCTGCTGGCGGAACCCCTGCGCAGCAGGGCCGAGCGGATGATGAACGTCAAACTGAAGGGCTACACCGTCCGCATCGCCAAGGTCCGCCCCCACCTTTGGCGCCTGGGGCTCGATGTGCTCGACCTGGAGGTGGTCCAGACCGCCGTCCCGGATCCGCCGGTGGCGAACATCGGCGCCCTCGAGCTCTCCCTCGTGTGGCGGGAACTGGTGCACTTCAAGCTGGCCGGCAATCTCGTGGTCCGGCATCCGGCCCTGCACATCAACCTGCCCCAGATCCGGGAGGAGGCCCGAAGCCGGGTGCGGTTGCGGGATCGGGGCTGGCAGGAGGCCCTGGAATCCGTCTATCCCGTCAAACTGGACCGGGTGAAAGTCCTGGATGGGTCCCTGCTGCTTCTTTCCACCCGCACCGCCAGGGGGCCCCTGCAGTTCACCAAGGTCTACCTGGTGGCCACCAATGTGCGCAACATCGCGGCGGTCCAGGGCACCTTTCCCTCGCCCGTGACGCTGGAAGGGGACCTGTTCGACACCGGCAAGGTCCGGTTCCAGGGCGCGGCGGACTTCCTGCGGAAGCCGGCCATCGCCGCCCGGGGCGAGGGCCACCTGGACCGCATACCCCTGGACCGCCTCGCCCCGTTCGCCTCGGACTACATGTTGAGGGCCACGGGGGGGCTCCTTTCCGTGGACGGGTTCATGGAAGACACGCCGGAGGCGAGGGTGATCCACCTGGCCAACGTGCGCATCGAGGGTCTGCGGGTGGACTACATCACCAGCAAAGCGACCCAGGCCCTGGAACAGGCGCACGCCGAACAGGCCGTCAAGCTGGCCAAGAGCGTCCGCAATGCGCGGAAACTTCTGCTGCAGGTGGACACCCTGAGCCTGACGCATAGCCAGCTCGGCTTCGTGAACGAAACCACCCGGCCTCCGTACCGGTTGTTCATCTCGGATGTCTCCCTGGATATGGAAAACCTGAGCAACCAGGCCCGGCTGGGAAGATCCCGGTTCCATGGCCGGGGGACCTTCATGGGCGACGGCGCCACCGTGGTTTCCGGGGGATTCCAGCCCGGCGTCCACCCCATGGACTTCGATGTCCACCTCCATCTGGACGATGCCAGACTGGCCGACCTCAACGATTGCCTGCTGGCCCATGCGGGTGTGGATGTGGCCGCGGGCCTGGTCTCCATCTATGCCGAAATCGCCGTGAAAGACCGCAAGATGGCTGGATACCTCAAGCCCATGCTCAAGGACGTCCAGTTCTCCGATCCCGGGAAGGACCGGTCCAAGCCGCTCCGGAAACGCATCGAAATGCATCTGCTCCAGTTCCTGGCCGAGGTTTTCAAGAACCACTCCACCCAGGAGGTGGCCACGGTGGTGACCCTGTCCGGCTCCACCAGCCAGCCCAAGGCCGGCGAGTGGGGGGCCATCCGCAAGCTCATCGGCAACGGTCTATGGCACGCCATTCTTCCCGGCTTCCAGGATCATTTAAAACCCCGCCAGGATCTCCCGGGCCATGGCGCGCCTGCGCTCCTGCCGGGCCCTGTTGGCGCGGATGATCGCTGACAGTTCCCCGAAGGCCTGGTCCACGGTTTCGTTCACCACCAGGTAGTGGTATTCGCCAAAGCGGGACAGTTCGCGCTTCGCCTGCCCCATGCGCAGGTTCAGCTGCTGCTGGGACTCGCTGCGGCGCCCGCGCAGCCGGCTGGCCAGCTCCCGAGCCGACGGGGGCAGCAGGAACATCGTCACGGCCTCGGGCACGGCCTGGCGCAGCATCCGGGTGCCGCTGGTGTCCAGGTCCAGGAGCAGGTCCAGGCCCGCGGCCCGCTGCCGGTTCATCCAGTCCCGGTCCAGGCCGTAGCGGTGGCCGTAGATCTCCGTCCACTCCTGGAACCGCCCCTGGGCCAGCATGGCGTCGAAGCGGGCGGCGTCCACGAAGAAGTAGTCCACCCCCTCCCGCTCCCCGGGCCGGGGCGGCCGGGTGGTGTGGGACACGCCGAACACCAGGCCGGGAACCTCCTGGACCAGGCGCCTGGCCAGGGTGGATTTGCCGGTTCCGGAAGGCGCCGAAAGCACGAACACGTCGCCCGCCAGGGCGGCGCAGGCCATGACGGCGCCCATGAACACCAGCCGGAGGGAAGGGAGGAAAGACTTCATGACCGGGCTCCGCCCGGGCATGAAGTGGGGGTGCGGGGGGACGTAGAGCGAGCAAAGCGAGCGGGCGGTCCCCCTGAGGTCAATTCAGCGTTCGCCATGCTTTCTGGTGCGGCCCGGGCCGCAGCGGGTTCCCGCAAAACGGCCAGTTTCGGTAAAGTAGAATCATGAGTCCACTTGATTCCCTCTCCCGACCTGCGGTCCTGGTCACCGGCGCCTCCCGAGGCATCGGCCGGGCCATCGCCGAACAGATCGCCCGGCGCGGCTGCCGGGTGGCGGTGCACTACCAGCGGCAGCGGGCGGCGGCGGAGGCGGTGGCGGCGGCGCTCCCGGGCGGCGGGCACCGGGCGTTCGCGGCCGACCTGGCATCGCCCGACGCGGTGGCGCGGCTCTGGGACGAGGTGACCGCGGAGCTGGGGCCGCTGGCCGTGCTGGTGAACAACGCGGGCATCTACCAGTTCCACCCGCTGGCGGCCACGGAGTACGCCGGCTGGCAGCAGGCCTGGCGGGCCACCCTCGACACCAACCTGCTGGGTCCGGCCAATCTCTGCCACCTGGCCGGGAACGCCATGTTGGCGGCCGGCGGCGGCCGGGTGGTGAGCATCTCCTCCCGCGGCGCATTCCGGGGCGAGCCCGAAGCCCCGGCCTATGCCGCCAGCAAGGCCGGCCTGAACGCCCTCAGCCAGTCCCTGGCCCGGGCCCTGGCCGCGCAGGGGGTCTACTTCTACGTGGTGGCCCCGGGCTGGGTGGCCACCGACATGGCCAATTCCCACCTGGAGGGGCCCGAAGGCGCCGAAATCCTCGCCCAGCATCCCCTGGGCCGGGTGGCCAGCCCCGAGGAAGTGGCCGCCGCCGCCGTGTTCTGCGCCCTGGACGCGCCGCCGGCCATGACCGGCAGCATCCTCGACGTCAACGGCGCCTCCTACCTGCGAACCTGATCCGGAGAAAGGCTTCATGAGTGATGAGAACAAGGCCCCCTGGCTGAACTACCTGGCCCTGACCACCGTGATCGTGGCCGTCTGCGCCACCCTGGCCACCTTCAAGGGCGGCGGCTATTCCACCCGCCAGGTGCTGTCCCAGGCCAGGGCCTCGGACCAGTGGGCCTATTACCAGGCCAAGAGCATGAAGGCCGATCTCTATGCTCTGGCCCAGGCCAACGCCGAGCTGGAGGAGCAGTCGCTGCCCGCCACCACCCCGAAGTCGGTGACCCAGGCCTACGCCAAGCGCACCCAGGAGTATGCCGCCCGGGTGGCCAAGTACGAGCAGGACAAGAGCACGATCCAGGCCGAAGCCAGGGGCCTGGAGAAGACCCGGGACGAGGCCCAGAAGCACGGGGGCTTCTTCGGCATCGCAGTGATCTTCCTGCAGATCTCCATCCTGCTCTCATCCATCTCGGCCCTGCTGAGGAAGAAGCCGGTCTGGTACCTGGGGCTGGCGGTGGGGGCGGCGGGAATCCTCTATTTCGCCAACGGATTCTTCCTGTTCTTTTAGACTTCATGACCGGGCTCCGCC
>PLUC01000242.1 GCA_003165415.1 Holophagaceae bacterium | reverse complement strand
GGCATTACGTCAACGTGGTGGTTGCAGGCAAACACGCCCTCCCGCAATGGCTGACCATGGACGAGGCGGTGGTGCACTGCACGGAAGGCGTGGGTATCTGGAAGTGGGCCAGCAACGACCAGGACACCGAACCTGACGTGGTGATGGCCTGCTGTGGAGACACGCCCACCCTGGAGATTCTGGCCGCCGTGGACACGCTTCGCCAGCATCTGCCCGATTTGAAAATCCGGGTGATCAACGTCGTCGACCTGATGAAACTGCAGCCCAAGAGTGAACATCCACATGGCTTGAGCGAAACCGACTACGATTCGCTGTTCACCAAGGCCAAGCCCATCATTTTTGGCTTCCATGGCTACCCCTGGCTGGTGCACCGGTTGACCTACCGCCGGACCAACCGCAACCTCCATGTCCGGGGTTACATCGAAGAGGGCACCATCACCACGCCTTTTGACATGAGGGTGCAAAACAAGCTGGACCGGTTCCACCTCATTCAGGATGTGATCGAACGCCTGCCGGAGACGGGATCCAAGGGCGCCTACCTGAAGCAGCTGGTCCAGGACAAGCTCATCGAGCACAAGCAGTACATCGACAAGCACGGCCAGGACATGCCGGAAATCAGGAACTGGAAGTGGGGCCAGCCCAAATGAACACCCAAGAGCTCATCGCCACCGCGAAGGCGCTGGTGGCCGGGGACAAAGGTCTGCTGGCGCTGGATGAAAGCAATCCAACCTGTGATGAACGGTTTGCCAAGTTGGGGATTCCCCAGACCCAGGAAATGCGGCGCGCCTATCGGGAATTGATTGTCACTACCCCCAGCCTCGGTGAAGCGATCAGTGGCGCGATCCTCTACGATGAGACGATCCGCCAGCGGAAGCTGGATGGTATGCCCCTGGTCAAAGTCATCCTCAATGCTGGAATCATTCCTGGCATCAAAGTTGACCTGGGCGAAGAGGATCTGGCGGCCCATCCCGGTGAGAAAATCACCGAGGGGCTGGATGGATTACGGGGGCGCCTGGGTGAGTACGCTCATTTGGGCGCTCGTTTCGCCAAGTGGCGCGCGACAATAATCGTAGGCTCAGGCCGGCCCAGCCGGGCCTGTATCGAGGCCAACGCCCATGCTTTGGCCCGCTACGCAGCGGAGTGCCAGGAAGCGGGGCTGGTTCCCGTGGTTGAACCGGAAGTGCTCATGGATGGCGAGCATACCCTTGAGCGGTGCGGCGCGGTGACCCAGGAGGTCCTGGAAACCTTGTTCAGCCAACTCTTCACCCAGGGGGTCCTGTTGGAGGGGATGATCCTGAAGCCGAACATGGTCCTTCCGGGGCTGCTCTGCCCCAGTCAGGAACCGGTGGACGTGGTTGCCGACGCCACGGTGAATTGCCTGCTGCGATCCGTCCCAGCCGCCGTTCCGGGGATTGCGTTCTTGTCGGGCGGCCAATCCGGTGAGCTGGCATCAGCCAGACTGAATGCCATGAATACACGGTTCAAGTCTCGAATGCCATGGGCGTTGGCGTTCTCCTTTGGCCGCGCCATCCAGGAACCGGCTTTGACAATCTGGCGAGGCGAGCAGGCCAATGTGCCGGCGGCCCAACGGGCCCTGCACCACCGCGCAACCTGCAATCAAGCTGCGCGCCGCGGCGACTACCACGCCGCCATGGAAAGGATCTGAATGAATCCGATGCCAATCTACCACTCAATAGACCATAGCAATTTATTGTAAATCGCCATGCCAGCTCCCCCAAACAGGAAAGGAGAACCATGTCCCATGACAACTCCGTCATTGCTGTATACGTGTCCCACGAGGCCGCGGAAGCGGCGATCAAGGAACTGCAGCTTTCAGGTTTCGAAATGAAGAAACTTTCGATCATTGGCCAGGATATCCACACGGACGAGCATGTGGTCGGCTACTACAACCTCGACGACAGGATGAAGGCCTGGGGCAAGAGAGGCGCCTTCTGGGGCGGGCTGTGGGGCCTTCTGTTCGGGTCGGCCATCTTCATGGTCCCTGGTCTGGGGCCGCTGCTTGTGGCGGGGCCGCTGGTCGCCTGGATCGTCGGAGCACTGGAAGGCGCCATCGTGGTAGGCGGTCTGAGCATTGTCGGCGCCGCCTTGTACAACCTGGGAATCCCCAAGGACAGCATCGTGCGCTATGAAAAGGCGCTGAAGACAGGCAGGTTCCTGCTGATCGCCCATGGGGCCAGATTCGACACGACCCTGGCCAGGGAAATCCTCGACCGGACCGGACCGGAAACCCTGGACCACCACGACCACGGCGCATCCGAAGTGCGGACCTGTGCGAAACCATGATGGCGGACTCTGTTCCTGTCATCTGTCTCTTTGTTGATATCGGTGGCGTGCTGCTCACCAATGGCTGGGACGCTTCCATCCGCCCTGGCGTCGCCTACCCAAAGAGGGGTAACACAAGGAAGCAACGAGACTGATGCGGAGCGTACCTCGCAACCCGGCGAAGCGGGACGTTATGAAAGTGGTGTTCTTCGAGAGAGCAGGTCCATCATTCTGAATTGTGGACCGACCATCGCTGCCATGGGCGTTTTCGTAAATGATGCAATTTATCATATTAATCAACCTGGTACAAAGTCTGCTAGCAGGCTCCTAACCAATGGGGGCAACCACCCCTTTGGGCAAGGAAGGAAAAACATGCCCCAGCGCGATTCCCGAATGGATCCGATGCCGGTGTACCCCCTGCGATTTACGCCGATCTGCCAGTACCGCCCCTGGGGCGGCCGACGCTTGGCCGACCTGCTTTCTGCCCCGCTGCCCGGTGATGACCCCATCGGCGAAGCTTGGCTCCTGAGTGACCGGGAGGACCATGCCAGTCTCGTCGCCAATGGTCCCCTCGAGGGACAGACCCTCGGGCAACTGCTGAAGCATTGGCCGGGGCCCATGATGGGGAAACAGGCCGGGCGTTTCCAGAGGTTTCCGCTCCTGTTGAAGTTCCTCGACGCCCAAGCCACGCTCTCCGTGCAAGTGCATCCATCGGATCGGCAGAAGGCCTATCTGCCCCCGGGCGAGTCTGGCAAGACGGAAGCCTGGGTGGTCCTGGAGGCGGGGCCAGAAAGGATCGTCTATGCGGGCCTGAAGCCAGGCACCACGTCCGCGGTTCTGCGGCAGGCAATCACCGACCGGAGGGTGGCCGACCAACTCGCCAGTTTCAGGCCGAAGGTGGGTGACGGCATATTCATACCAGCCGGTACGGTGCATTCCCTGGGCGACCTGGTGGTGTTCGAAGTGCAGGAGAACAGCGATGTGACCTTCCGTCTTGATGACTGGGGGCGCGCTGATCCGAAGACGGGCCTGGGCCGGCCTCTGCAACTGGAACAGGCGCTGGCTTGCATCGACTTTCAACGTGGTCCTTCGGGCCCGGTGGTGCCGGTGGTGGAAACGGCCCAAGGGGAACTGCGGGAGCGGATCTTCCTTTGCGAATATTTCGGATTGTGGCGGATCCATGGAGCCTCACCCTTCCAGATCGGCGCGGTCGGAACACCGAGGGTGCTGGTCTGCATCGCCGGGGACGGGCGCCTGGAGCATGACGGCGTCCCTTATGCCATCGGCAGAGGTGATGTGCTACTCCTGCCGGCAGCGCTGGGTGTGTGCTCCTGCTCCAGTTCTAGCACGATCACGCTGCTGGAGCTTTCCCTCCCGGAAGGCGTTTGACCCATGAAATTGCTCATCGTATTTGACCTGGATGGCACGATCGCCGAAAGCAAGTCGCCGCTCGATGCCGAGATGGCCACCCTGCTCGGCGGACTTCTGGTAGTCGTGAAGGTTGCCATCATATCCGGTGGAAACTGGCCCCAATTTCAGAAACAGGTGCTCAGTCACCTGCCCCAGGACGCCCTCCTGAAGCAGCTATCCATCCTTCCCACCTGCGGCACCAAGTTCTACCGCTATGAATCAAGTTGGGAACTGCTTTATTCGGAAGATTTCACGGTCGAGGAGAAGCAGAAGATCGTTGGCTCGCTGGGGCAGACCATCGCCGCATTTGGCTTCAAGCCCCAAAGAACCTGGGGCGCGCAGACAGAAGATCGGGGCAGCCAGATCACCTTCTCTGCCCTGGGCCAGGAGGCGCCCATCGAAGCCAAGGAGAAATGGGACCCGGACTTCTCCAAGCGCAAGCAGATGAAGGTTTTCCTGGACAAGCTCATTCCCGAGTTCTCGGTGCGCCTGGGCGGCACGACCTCCATCGATATTACCAAGCCCGGCATCGACAAAGCCTACGGGATCAGAAAGCTCCGGGACACCCTCGGCATCG
>PLUC01000085.1 GCA_003165415.1 Holophagaceae bacterium | reverse complement strand
CCCACGTCGCCCGCCTCCACGAACAGGCTCACCCGGACGCCCTCGTCCCTGAGCCGCCCCACCACCGGGGCCAGCAGGAAGGCCCACTGGCCCACGTCCCAGCCGTGGTTGCTGGTCACTTCCCCGGGGCGCACCGGCACCAGGGTGCACTGGGTGGGTCTGCACTCCAGCACCAGGTCCAGGAACTCCTCGCGCACATCCCCTTCGAAGTTGGTTTCCACCGCATTCACCCCCCGGGCCACCGCCCGGGCGTCCTCCGGAGTGATGTGCCGGCGGTCCGCCCGGGGATGCACCGTGATCCCCTGGGCCCCCAAGGCGATGATGTGCCCGACGAAGGTCATGAGATCCGGGGTCCCGCCGCCCCTGGAATTGCGCAGGGTCGCGATCTTGTTGACGTTGACGCTCAGTTTGGCCATGCCCGTCCTTCCTTGTCCGTCTGTTCCGTCCATTCTAAGGGGTTGCTTCCATGGGAGCCAATGTCCCGCCTGTACAAGATTTCAGGATCCTCCGGCAGCGGGGATTCGACATCGGGCATTGCCCTTCCTGCGCGGTGCCCGGCTATCTCATCGTGTCCCCGTCCGTCCCGGCCCGGTCCTGGGCGGAGCTGTCCGCGGCGGCCAGACGGGAACTGGGCCAGGTGCTGGAGCACGCCAGCGTCGCCATCAGGCTGACCATCGCCCCCGTCAGGCTGCACTGCTCCCAGTTCGGCGAGTCCGGCGGGCCGCTGGGATTCCACCTTTTCCCCCGCACCGCGCAGGCGACCCGGGATTTCCTCAAGGCCTTCCCGGGCCGCAAGGACCAGCTGTTCCGCCCGCTCTTCCTGCACTGGGCCCGCAGCCACTACCGGGCGCCGCTGCCGGACGTCTGGCGCATCGCCGCACCGGTCATCCCGGTGCTGCGGGACGCGTTCCTGATGGCCGCCCGGGCCCGTTCTCCCTTGTCGTAATGGAGGTCTCTCTACCGGGGGGTGACCTCCGCCTTACCCGATGACCGGCACGGCCTCTTCAACTGGACGAAGGCGTTCAGTGACACTTCCGCGGAATACCCGCCATTAATTGATTACGTATACGATTTTTTTCAACACAGCAGGAGCGATGACCGATACTGTGACTCAGGATCACCCATTGCTTTCGCTCGTATTCTGGCCCGCTTTGTGGCGCGCAGTCAGGTCGAGTCTTTTTCAGATGCCTTTTCAAATCCCTTTCAGGAGTCACCCTTGAGCAGACAGACAGGTACGCCTTCCTTGACCCTGCTCGCCCTGGTCCTGGCCGCGTGGCCGGCCATGGCCGGCCACGTCCCACCGCCCGTCCCGGTCACCGTCCAGGCCGCCGCCGCGCCGGCGGTGCATCGCCATGACTACCTGGAACGGGGCGGCAACGTGCTTCCGGCCTTCGCCTCCGCCCGGCAGCTGGGCCCGGTGGATGCCCAGGACGCCATGGACAACATGATCCTGGCGCTCAAGCCGGCCCCCGGGGCCGAGGCCCGCCTGGAGCAGCGGCTGGCCGACCTGCAGGACCCCGCTTCGCCCAGCTACCACCAGTGGCTCGCCCCGGAGCAGTTCGGGGCGGAATTCGGCCCTGCCCCGGAAGCCCTGGACCGGGTCACCGCCTGGCTCCAGGACAACGGCTTCCAGGTGGGGGAGGTGGCCGCGGGCCGGTTGTCCATCAACTTCTCCGGGACGGTGGACCAGGTGGAGCGGGCGTTCCGCACCCCCATCCGGAAATTCCAGGTGGACGGCAAGCTCCGCCAGGGAAACCTCCGCGACCCGTCCATCCCCAGCGCCCTGGCTGACGTGGTGGAGGGCGTGGTGTCCCTGCACGACCTGCCCCGCGCCGCCCAGAACGCGGGCTTCGCCCCGGCCCTCCCGGCCGGGCACCACCTGACGCCGGGGGATTTCGCCGCCATCTACAACCTCGGCCCCCTCTACCGGGAGGGCATCGACGGCACCGGGGTCAGCATCGCCATCGTCGGCCGCACCCACATCCCCCTCTCCGACCCCGCCGCCTTCCGGGCGGCGTTCGCGCTGCCGCCCGGGCCGCCCGAGATCATCATCAACGGCCCCGACCCGGGCGACCTGGGCGGCGGCGAGGACGGCGAGGCCGACCTGGACGTGGAGTGGGCGGGCGCCGTGGCCCGCGGCGCCGACATCCGCCTGGTGGTCTCCGCCAGCTCCGCCGCCACCGACGGCGTGGACCTCTCGTCCCAGTACATCGTGGACCACAACCTCGCCCCGGTCATGAGCACCAGCTTCGGCTCGTGCGAGCCGCGCATGGGCGCGGCGGAACAGGCCTTCTACAAGAACCTCTGGGCCCAGGCCGCGGCCCAGGGCATCACCGTGGTGGCCGCCTCCGGCGACAGCGGCCCGGCCGGGTGCGACAGCGGAGGGGAGAGCTCCGGCTCCGGCCGGGCGGTGTCCGGGCTGGCCTCCACCCCCTACGACGTGGCGGTGGGCGGGACCCAGTTCGACGAAGGCTCGGGCATCTACTGGCAGGCCACCCCGAACCCGGACGGCTCCTCGGCCCTGGGCTACATCCCGGAAGTCGCCTGGAACGAAAGCGGCAGCGTCCCCGGCGGCTCCGGACTGTGGGCCAGCGGCGGCGGCACCTCCGTCCTCTATGCGAAACCCGGGTGGCAGGCCGCCCCCGGCGTGCCCGACAACGCCCCCCAGTACCAGTACCGCTGCCTGCCCGACGTGGCCCTGGCCGCGGCCTTCCACCATGACGGCTACGTGATCGAGACCGGCGGCGGCCAGCAGACCACCGGGGGCACTTCCTGCTCGGCCCCGGCCTTCGCCGGCATCATGGCCCTGGTGGTGCAGCGCGACGGGCGGCAGGGCAATGCCGCCCCCGCCCTCTATGGGCTGGGCAGCACCCAGTACCGGGGCTCCGGCCTGGAAGCCTTCCACGACATCACCGCCGGCTCCAGCTGCGTGCCGGGCACCCAGGGCTATGACTGCCGGCCGGGCTACGACCTGGCCACCGGCCTGGGCAGCGTGGACGCCCAGCAGCTGGTGGAGGCCTGGAACCGCCGCACCGGCGACAACGTCAATGCCGTCATCGAGCAGCCCGGATCCGACCAGACCATCGCCCCCGGCACCCCGGTGGCGTTCCGGGGCTCCGCCCGCGCCAGCGACCCCGCCGCCCCGCTGAGCTGCGCCTGGGATTTCGGCGACGGCTCCAACGGCCAGGGCGCGGCCTGCGCCCACACCTACCACAATCCCGGCTCCGCCCCGCTCACCAACCTGGTCACCTTCACCGCCACGGACCGCACCGGAGCCCAGGGCACCGACACCCGCACCATCACCGTGCTGCCCCCGCCGGCCCCGGGCGAGCTGATCGTCAACGGCGGGTTCGAGCTGGGCAACCTGGGCTGGACCGGCCGGGGCGTCGCCATCGGCGACAACAGCCCCCAGGCGCCCGCCCACTCGGGCACCGCCAATGCCTGGTTCCAGAGCAGCCACACCGACGCCCTGCTCCAGCAGACCGTGCGCATCCCCGCCGGGGCCGCCTCGGTCCGGCTCACCTTCTGGCTGCACATCGGCACCCTGGAGTCCGCCAGCGATGCCCTGGACAGCTTCCAGGTCAAGGCGCGCGGCACCAGCGGCGTCCTGGCCATTCTGGGGAGCTGGTCCAACCTGGACGCCGGGATGGGCTACCAGGAGTACGCCCTGAACCTGGGCGCCTACCGGGGCCAGAAGGTCCAGCTGTCCTTCGTCGCCTCGGACTTTTCCAAGGGCCGGACGACCAGCTTCGCCCTGGACGATGTCAGCCTGATCGCAAAGTGAGCTTCGCGGGATAGAATGGGGCATCTCATCTCAGTTCGATGGCGAAGGGAAGGTCCATGCCCAGCCTCCCAGCGAAGGTCCCCGGTGCCACCCCTGACCCAGCGGAAGGGGCGGCCCGGAAACGCATGCGTGCTCGGGGTGACCTGCGCAAGCTGGGGGTGGCCATCAGCATGGTGGCCCTGACCACCGGCCTGGGCTTCGTGGTGTACCACTACCTGGGCCTGGCCGACGTGATGATGCTCTACATGCTCTGCATCACCGTGGCGGCCCTCCAGTTCGGCCGCTGGCCGTCCCTGACCGCCTCGGTGCTGAGCATCCTGGCCTTGGACTATTGCTTCATCGAACCGCGCTACAGCTTCGTGCTCACCGACATGCAGCACATCGGCACCTTCGCGGTGATGCTCGGGGTCGGCTGGGTCATCCTGGGCCTGGTGGAGCGCATCCGCACCCAGACCCGCCTGGCCCTGGAGCAGGAACGCCACACCCGCACCCTCTACCGCCTGGGCAAGGTGCTGGCCGAAGGGGGATCGGTGGCCGCCATCCGCCTGCGGGTGGAAGCCTACCTGAGCCAGGAGCTGGAAGTCCCCCTGGCGGTGCTGCTCTGCGACGGCAAGGGCCGGCTGGACGATGCGGAAACCGGCCTCCCCCCGGAGGTCCTGCGGACCGCCCAGGCCGCCCTGGACACGGGCGTGCCGGCGGGGCACGGCACCGAGACCCTGCCCCAGTCCGGCTGCCTCATGCTGCCCCTGCCCGGCACCGAGCGGCCCCAGGGCGTTCTGGCGCTCCTGTCCGCCATGCCGCCGGACCGCCTGGGCCTCCTGGTGCCCATGGCCGCCCAGATCGCCCTGGCCATGGAGCGGTCCAGCCTGGCCCGGGAACGCACCGAGGCCCGGATCCGCGCCGAGCACGAACAACTGCGCAGCAACCTCCTGAGCAGCATCTCCCACGACCTCAGGACCCCCCTGGGCACCATCACCGGCGCCACCACCACCCTNNCGCCTGCTGCGCATGGTCAACAACCTGCTGGACATCACCAAGCTGGAGTCGGGCCTGGTCAAGGTGAAGAAGGAATGGACGGCCGTGGAGGAAGTGGTGGGTTCGGCCATCAGCCACCTGGAGGAGCAGCTGGGGTCCCGGCCCGTTTCCGTGGAGCTGCCGGAGATCTGGATTCCCATGGACCCGGTGCTGGTGGAGCAGGCCTTGCAGAACCTCCTGGACAACGCCATCAAGTTCAGCCCCCCGGGCACCGCCATCGAGGTGCGGGGCTGGGTGGAGGACAAGCAGTTCCTCATTTCGGTAGCCGACCAGGGGCCGGGGATCCCGGTGGGCGAGGAGGAGCTGATCTTCGAGAAGCTCTACCGGGGCACCGGCGGCGCCGCGGCCCCCGGGGCCGGCCTGGGGCTGGCCATCTGCCGGGGCATCAGCCAGGCGCACGGGGGCACCATCCTGGCCCAGACCCGGCCCCAGGGCGGCGCCCGGATCACCATGGCCCTGCCTCTGGACGGCGTGGAAGGCATGCCTCCCGACCTCAACCCCGATTTCACCCCCTGATCCCGGAAGGCCCCATGACCCCTGATCCGCTCGTCCTGGTGATCGAAGATGATGCCAACCTCCGGCAGTACCTGAACACCACCCTGCGTTCCCACGGCTTCCGGGTGGAGGAGGCCACCACCTGGGAGGAGGGCAAGAAGCTGACCCTCCAGCTCGGTCCGGATGTCCTGCTCCTGGATCTCGGTCTTCCCGACGGCGACGGCCTCAGTCTCGCCCGGGAGCTGCGCGCCGTCAGCCGGGTGCCGATCATCGTGGTGAGCGCCCGGGGCCGGGAGGAGGACAAGGTCCTGGCCCTGGACATGGGGGCGGACGACTACATCACCAAGCCGTTCGGCTCGGGCGAACTGCTGGCCCGGATCCGGGTGGCCCTGCGCCATTCCGCCGACCCGTCCGCGCCGCCGCCGTCGGTGGTGGAAGTGGCGGGTCTGCGCATGGACTTCCTGATGCGGGAAGTGACCATGAACCAGAAGCCGGTGCGCCTCACCAAGAACGAGTTCGATCTGCTCGCGGTGCTCATCCGCCACGCCGGCCAGGTGCTCACCAACGGCCAGCTGCTCCAGGAAGTCTGGGGCGATTCCTCCCGGGCGCACGCCACCTACGTCCGGGTCTACATGAGGAGCCTCAGGAAGAAGCTGGAAGCCGATCCCACCCGCCCCCGGCTCCTGCTCACCGAACTGGGCATCGGCTACCGGTTGAAACCGGATAAGTGAATTTTTATGCAGGTAAGAAGGATATAAAAATATAAACCGTCTTTTGATTGGTATTTTAACGAATCAATTGACGTCGATTTTACCAATACGGGCCTATTTTGGAATGGGAGGGACGCCCTCCCCTTTTCCTGGAGTCAGGCCCATGGCCCCCACCCGGTTGTTCGACTGCCCAGGGGATACCCTGGAAGCCAAGCTGCTCCTGGCCCAGCGCCGGCGGCTCGACCCGGATTCGGCCGTGGAGGGGCGGATGCGGCGCCTGGGCCGGTTCCTGCGCACCTTGGGCCGGCCGGTGCCCAGGACCCTCGCCCTGGCCGACGCCCTGCCCTGGCTGGTGCCGAAGGTGCGGCCGCGACTCGCCTATGAGATCTTCGCCCAGTCCACCGGACAGTCCGCTCCCGAGTTCCGGCCCCTGGCCGGGACCCTGGCGGTGAGCCTGGTGGTGGACCTGCCGAACCAGGACCTGGATCTGGGCGCGGCCCAGCTGCGGGCCTGGAACGCCGACTTCGACGGCCTGCTGCAGACCGCCCGCCGGAACCTGCTGGCCCGGGGCGGCGAGCGGGCTTTCCTGGAAGTGGGCAAAGGACGCTACCGCTCCCCCTGGCGGGACGGCCTGGACGGGAGCCGGATCCTCCTCCCCAGCCTCTTCAGCCGCCTGACGCTGCGGGGCGATCCCGTGGCGGTGCTGGCGGACCGGGACACCCTCCTGGTGGTGGGCGACCAGGACCCCGAGGGCCTGCGCTGGGCCCTGGATGCCGCGCTGCGGAGCCAGTGCGACCCGGACCCGGGTGCCGGCCTTTGTCCGCTCCGGCTGCGCAACCTCCGCTGGGAAGCGAGGAGCCTGACAGGCTCCTAGCGGGTGAGCTTCCGGTAGTGGATGCGGTGCGGCCGGGCGTCCAGGCCCAGCTGCTCCCGGCGGTAGACCTCGTACTGGGAGTAGTTGCCGTCGAAGTACACCACCCGGCTGTCCCCCTCGAAGGCCAGGATGTGGGTGGCCAGGCGGTCCAGGAACCAGCGGTCGTGGCTGATGATGACGGCGCATCCGGCGAAGCCCTCGATGGCCTCCTCCAGGGCGCGCATGGTGTTCACGTCCAGGTCGTTGGTGGGCTCGTCGAAGAACAGCACGTTGGCGCCGCTCTTGAGGGTGAGGGCCAGGTTCAGGCGGTTCTGCTGGCCGCCGGACAGCTCCCCCACCTTCTTCTGCTGGGCTTCACCCGAGAACCCGAAACGGGACAGCCAGGCCCTGGCGTTCACCAGCTTGCCGCCCAGCTCGATCATGTCGCTGCCGCCGGAGACCGCCTCGAACACGCTCTGCTCCGGTTTCAGGTTCTGGCGCAGCTGGTCCACCACGGCCATCTTCACCGTCGTGCCGATACGGATGCTGCCTGCGTCCGCCGTCTCCTGCCCGGCCAGCATGCGGAACAGGGTGGTCTTGCCGGCGCCGTTGGCCCCGATCACCCCCAGGATGCCGCCGGGAGGGATGGCCAGGTCCAGGTTCTCGAACAGCACCTTGTCGCCGTAGGCCTTGGAGACCCCCTTGAGCTCCGCCACCAGGTCGCCCAGGCGCGGGCCGGCCGGGATGTAGATCTCCAGTTCCCGCTCCCGCTGGGCGCTCTCCTCGCTCAGCAGGTCCTCGTAGCGGGTGATGCGGGCCCGGCTCTTGGCGTGCTGGCCCTTGGGCGACATGCGGATCCACTCCAGCTCCCGCTCCAGGGTCTTGGACCGCTTCTGGTCGCCCTTCTCCTCCAGGGCCAGCCGCGCCTGCTTCTGCTCCAGCCAGCTGGAGTAGTTGCCCTTCCAGGGGATGCCTTCGCCCCGGTCCAGCTCCAGGATCCACTCGGCCACGTGGTCCAGGAAGTAGCGGTCGTGGGTGACCGCGATGACCGTGCCCTCGTACTTCTGCAGGTGCAGCTCCAGCCAGGCCACGGACTCCGCGTCCAGATGGTTGGTGGGCTCGTCCAGCAGCAGGATGTCGGGCTTCTGCAGCAGCAGCCGGCACAGCGCCACCCGCCGGCGCTCGCCGCCGGAGAGCACCGCGATGGAGGTGTCCGGGTCCGGGCAGCGCAGGGCGTCCATGGCCTGCTCCAGCTGGCTGTCCAGGTCCCAGCAGTCCAGGTGGTCGATCTGGTCCTGCAGCTCCCCCTGGCGGGCCATGAGCCGGTCCATCTCCGCGTCATCCAGGGGCTCCCCGAACTTTTCGCTGATCTCGTTGTATTCCCGCAGCAGCGCCACCTTCCCGGCCGCGCCCTCCTCCACCACCTCCCGCACCGTCTTGCTGTCGTCCAGCACCGGTTCCTGCTCCAGCAGCCCGGTGGTGTAGCCCTTGGACAGGACCGCCTCGCCGTTGAAGTCCTGGTCCACCCCGGCCATGATCCGCAGCACCGTGGACTTGCCGGACCCGTTCAGGCCCAGCACGCCGATCTTGGCGCCGAGGAAATAGGACAGGGAGATGTCCTTGATGACGGGCTTGCTGTTGTAGAACTTGCTCACCCGCATCATGGAGAAGATGATTTCGGGCTGGTCGTTGGGGCGTTTGGCCATGGTTTCGATCCTGACGTGGACTTCCATCTTGCCCGCCAATGCCCCCCAAGAAAAGGAGGGCGCTCTTGATCCGGATCAAGGCGCGCCTCCGCCGAGTGCGTCACCCTGGGTGATCGGGGGACGGCATGGAGCGCCAGATCATCAGGATCGACGAGGACAAGTGCGACGGTTGCGGCCTGTGCGCCAAGGGCTGCCCCGAAGGGGCCCTGCAGATGATCGACGGCAAGGCCCGGCTGGTGAGCGAGATCACCTGCGACGGCCTGGGCGCCTGCATCGGCGAGTGCCCCCGGGGGGCCATCGCCATCGAGACCCGCGAGGCGGCCCCGTACGACGAGCGCAGCACCCTGGACCAGATCCTGCCCCTGGGCGCCAACACCCTGAAGGCCCACCTCAAGCACCTGGGCGACCACGGCCAGACCGCCTTCCTGGATCAGGCCCATGCCCACCTGGCCGAGCGCGGCATCGCCATTCCGGCCCTCGGCCACCAGGGCTGCCCCGGTTCCGCCCCCCGGGTGATGGCGCCCCGGCCCGCCGCCCCCACCCGGGACCTCACCAGCCAGCTCTCCCAGTGGCCGGTGCAGCTGCACCTCATCGCCCCCCACAACCCCGCCTTCCACCAGGCCGACCTCCTGCTGGCCGCCGACTGCACCGCCTTCGCCATGCCCGATTTCAACCAGAAGCACCTGCCCGGCAAGAAGCTCGCCATCGCCTGCCCCAAGCTGGACGGCAACCAGGAGGTCTACCTGGCCAAGCTCACCGCCCTCATCGACGAGGCCCAAGTGAACAGCATCACCGTGATGATCATGGAAGTGCCCTGCTGCGCCGGCCTGCTGCGGATCGCGCGCATGGCGGCGGAGCGGGCGGGGCGGAAGGTTCCCGTCCATCTGGTGGTGGTGGGGATCGATGGCGAGGTGCGGCGGGAGGAAAGGGTGGCCTGAGCCGCGCCCGAAAAGCTCCAATCATCAACTTGGATGAGGTGCTATTCCATATTGATCGAGCCGACCTGGGGCCCAACCGGGCGGATCGACGTCAATCTGTTAAAGAAACAAAGGTTACAGCATGGTACGGGAAATGCACAGATTCCCCGGGCAGCAACTTCCACGGAATGGGAAACGCCACTGCCCATCTGGAGTCGCCCATGTTTTCCGTCCGGTTCGCTCGATATGTCGTCAGTGCCTTGACCATGGCCGCGCTGCTGGGCGCCCTGGCTTGCAGTCGGTCCGGTCCGGACCAGAAGATCCATCAAATGGCCAAGAGGAACGCCGAACTTGACGAGCTCAGCCAGCAGGCCGGTAATCCGGGCATTGAGCCGATCCACAATCTGGAGGCCTCGGGCGGGCACAAGGACTCGTTCCAGGCGTATACCACCTGGCTTCAATCCGGTGACGAGCAATAGGGTGCCGGGGATCAGGATTCCCGGCCAGGGAGTCGGCCTCCGCATCTCGATCATTCCCCCAGCCAGCCCTGCCAAATCCGGTGCAGCAGGCTCGAATCATGGTCCTCCACCACCACCAGGTGCCGGGTGATGGGCCGGCCCCCTTCGGCGAGGATGTAGGCCCCGGCCAGCACCGCCCGGTCCTGGGCAGTGGCGTGGTGGTGCTGGCGCAGATGCTCGCCCATGGTGGTGCTGAGGTAGGTCTCCAGGAACCGCACGGTGCCGTCCTGGGGCTGGTCGGGCTCCTCGAACAGCGCCCAGCGCATGGCCCCGCCCCAGACCGTATGGTAGGTGCCGAAGGCCCGGGCCTTCACCCAGGGGGGCACCGACAACTGGATGGCGGTGTTGACGGTGGAGAGGATGACCACCCAGCTCATGCCGGAACAGAACAGGCAGAACGCCACGGTGGGGGTGTGCGGCACGTAGGCGATGACCCCCTGGGCCAGGGCGGCCAGCAGGCTGAACCCGGCCAGGATCTGGTTGGTGTTGAACCGCTGCCGCAGCGGCCCCATGAAGCCCACCGCCACCAGGGCGCCCGCGCCGATGCAGCCCATGAGGGCGCCGAAGGCCTCGGAGCCCAGCTTCAGGTCGTGGATGGCCAGGGTCGGCAGCAGCGAGAAGATCACCCCCGCGAACCAGGAGTAGCCCAGGGCCCGCAGCAGGATCACCTGGAACGTCCGGCTGTGCCGGGCGTAGCGGAAGCCCACCTTCAGGGCGCCCAGGAAGCGCTCCCCGGGCAGGCTGGAGGTGGGCGGACGGCGTTTCCAGGCCACGAGCGCCACCACCACCGCCAGGAACGACACGGCGTTGAAGCAGAACGCCCAGCCGGCGCCCATGAGCCCGACGATCAGGCCGCCCACCGCCGGACCCACGGCGCGGCTCACGTTGAAGCCCCCGCTGTTGAGGGCGATGCCCCCCACCAGGTGCTCCCGGTCCAGCAGCTCCGGCACGATGGCCTGGAACGCCGGCATGCTCAGGGCCGAGCCGGTGCCGATGAGGAAGGACATGGTGAGCAGCACCATGGGCGTGATCTGGTGCAGGAAGGTGAGCCCCGACAGCGCCGCCGCGCAGCCCAGCATGAACATCTGGGTGGTGATGAGCAGCTTGCGCCGGTCCAGGATGTCGGCGAAGGCCCCCGCCGCCAGCCCCAGCAGCAGCACCGGCAAGGTGGTCCCGGTCTCGATCAGGGCGATCAGCAGCGGCGAGGTGGTGAGGTGGGCCATCTGCCACTTCTCGCCCACGCTCTGGATCTGGGTGCCGATGTTGGAGGCCATGTTGGCGATCCAGATCATGAGGAACAGCCTGGAGCGCAGAGGGTCCAGGAGGCGGGTGCGCGCGGGGGCCGGTTCCATCATTGTCTGATGGTAGCATTCCCCATGGGTGCCGACGCCGGGCCGGGGTCCGTGCGGGGCGGGTGGGCCATACCCTGAAGAAAAGAACATCATTATCATCTTGTACGAGGAAAACCGAGCCATGGACCTTGCCGCATTCCCCCGCCGCCCCTATACCAACGGACCTACCCCCATCCAGCGCCTGGACCGGTTCTCCCGCGCCCTGGGCGCGGACGGCCCCACCGTCTACATCAAGCGCGACGACCAGCTGGGCCTGGCCGGAGGCGGCAACAAGGCCCGCAAGCTGGAGTTCCTGGTGGCGGACGCCCTGGCCCGGGGCGCGGACACCCTGATCACCTGCGGCGGGGTCCAGTCCAACCACTGCCGCCTGACCCTGTCGGCGGCGGCGAAGGAGGGGCTGCGCTGCCGGCTGGTGCTGGCCGAAAGCGCGCCCGGCGCCTACCGGCCGGAGGGCAACGGCAATGTGCTGCTCTACCGTCTATTGGGGGCCGAGCGGATCACCACCGTGCCCTGGGGCACCGACCTGCTGGCGGCCCTGGATCAGGCCGGCGCCCAGGCCGAGACCGAAGGGCGCCGGCCCTACCTCATCCCGCTGGGGGGATCGAACCCCCTGGGCGCGCTGGGCTACCTGGCTTGCGCCCAGGAACTCCTCGGCCAGACCAGGGAATCCGCGCTGGAGTTGCAGCACATCGTCCTGCCTGTGGGCAGCGCCGGCACCCTGGCGGGGCTCCTGCTGGGGCTGCGCGCCGGGCACAGTGCCATCCCGGTGACCGGCATGACCGTGCTCAACCCCAGGGCCAAGGCCGAAGCCACGACGCTGGACCTGATCCGGGCGACGGAACGGTTCCTGGGCTGCCCCGTGACCGTCCCCGCGGACCAGGTGGTCTGCCTGGACGTCTACCTGGGGGCGGGCTACACCCTCCCCACCGCAGCCATGCTGGAGGCGGTGACCCTGCTGGCCAGGACGGAGGGCATCCTGCTGGACCCCACCTACACCGGCAAGGCCATGGCCGGGCTGGTGGACCTGGCGCGCTCGGGCCGCTTCAAGCGGGGCGAGAACGTGCTGTTCCTGCACACCGGCGGCGCCCCAGGGCTCTACGCGAGGCCGGAGCTGTTCGCAGGTGTGTGATCGCCGCCCCATTTCCCCCTGGGGCGGTAGCCAAGGCCCCCGGTCCGGCCCCATGATCTAGGAACGCTGGCCGTCTCCCGGCCGCCTTTTCGAGGAATGTCCGTGGAAGCCGAAACCCCCGCCACCCTGATCACCGAGGCCGTCACCGAGCTCATCGCCCTGGCCACCGCCATGGCCGCCAACAACGAGGACGCCTTCCAGCAGGCCAACTTCAGCCTGCACAAGCTGGGGGTCAGCCGCGAGGACCGGATCAAGGCGGTGAACATCGCCCTCAAGGTGAAGATGGTGCCGCACAACAACCTGATGGACATGGCCCAGGGCTACCTGGCCGGCGGCGGCTGCGGCGGCGATTGCGGCGGCGAGTGCGAGGCCGAGGGCGCCTGCGGCGAAGAAGGCTGCGGCTGCGGCCACTGAGAGGCGGTCATGGCTGAAGAGGACAAGCTGGACAAGCTGGAGGATCTGCCCAATCTGGACAATCTGCCTAATGGCAACCTTGACTGGGCGGACGCGGCTGTGCCTGTGCTGGCCAGCATCGCCTACGTGATCAAGCAGGGCAAGCTGGATCCGGCACTGGTCATCGGCACCGGCCTGGGCTACGCCCTGGCGGTGGCACTGATGTTCGGCGGTGTCCGCCAGATCATGTGGACCATCAACCGGCGCCGGGCAAAGCCCAGTCCCAGGCGGCCGCTGCTCGCGGTCCTGGTGGGCCTCCTGATATGGGGGTTCATCATCTTCCACCGGTGACCGCTTCGGTGATCCGTCCCGGCGGGCGTCAGCTGGCGAGAACCTTGTTGACGGCCTCCCGTAAGGTGGCCTCGTCGACGCCGGCAGCTCTCAGGGCGTTGACCAGGCGGTCCTGGAAGACCTTGTCCAGCACTTCTTCGAGGTCCTTTCTCATGCTCTGCTGCACGTAGTATTTCATCAACGGCTGATAGCCGGAAAACCCCTTGTTTTCAGCAATGAGCTTCAAATCCTCGATGACGTCCACGTACATCTTGATGGATATCTGGATGGATTCCCGCTTGCCTGCGTGGATTCGGCTTTGAACACGATCAGTCAGGTTTTTCATTTCAATCCTCGTAGGTCTGCCGCTCGGTTCGGGTTACTGGCCGAGCTGAGATGAGACGGATGCTGTCATGGGCCGTTTCGATATGAACAACATATAGCAAACGGGGTTCGTCTTCCAAGTAGCCGATGGCGGCCCTGACCTCTCCCCCACTGTCATCGTGGGCAGGTTCGGTGACCAGGCCCGGATCGAAAAACACTTCGCACGCTCTTTGAAAAGAAATTCCATGTTTCTGGAAATTCCCGATGTTTTTGTTTTCATCCCATTGAAAATGCATTCTCTTGAAAACATATGCCCTTTCCAAAAAACACCCCTTGCATATCCTTAGTATATACCAAGAACATACCTAGGCAAGCCCCGGAAAGCGCCAACACGTTGGGGGTGCTTCAGCGGGCAGGGATGTCCCGGATGTAGGAGCTCACCCCGCCCAGCAGCATCTCCACCGCGATGGCCGTGAGCACCAGGCCCATGAGCCGCTCCATGGCGGTGATGGCTTCCACCCCCAGCAGCTTCTGCAGGCGGATGGCCAGCAGGAACACCACGTAGATGACGGCCATGGAGATGGCGATGGCGCAGGTCCACTCCAGGGAGCGGCCGGGATTGCGGCTGGACAGGAGCAGCACGGTGGCCATGGCCGAGGGGCCGGAAATGAGCGGGATGGCCAGGGGGACGATGAACGGCTCGCCCTTGGGCTCGGGGTCCTGGACCCTGGGGCGGCGGTTCGGGAACACCATGTCGATGGCGATGAGCAGCAGGATCACGCCGCCGGCCACGCTCAGGGCTTCGTCGCTCAGTTGCAGCACCTCCATGAAGCGCTGGCCGAACAGCATGAAAGCCAGAAGCACGGCGGAGGCGATGAGCACTTCCCGGGAGATGACGTAGAAGCGGCGCTCGGGCTTCACCCGCTCCAGGGCGGAGATGAACAGGGGGATGTTGCCCAGGGGATCGGTGGTGAGGATCAGCAGGACGGTGGCGGTGAGGAAGGTGGTCTGCATGGGGCTCCCTCCATCCCGGCGGACCGGCCGCCGGGATGGGACAAGCTCATATTTACCACCAACCGGTCGGGATACGGATCAGAACAGGAACAGTTCGGCGCTGTCGGGGTTCTTGCCGAAGAAGGTGACGTCGTCGATGCGCCGCGGCGAATCGGGGGTGTTCCGGTGGTTGCAGGTTCTGTTCTAGCTCATTCCCTCACCGTCCCACGCACGATCCGCGCGAGGGTTGGTATTATTGTTGCGGTTGGACTGCCGCACCAGGGAGAGGGTGGCCATGACCTGTATGAACCCGATTCTAAGGGGGACGGCCCCCCGCCACAAGCCCTTCCTGATGAGGCCCCAATGTCCCCACGCACAGATCCCTGGCAGGTCTACCGACGCCTGAGGCGGGTGCTGTTCGGCGCCGCCCTGGTGGGACTGGGCTGCTTCGGCGTCGGCTTCCACCTGGCCCGGACCCGGCATGCGGTCACGCCGTTCTACGTGGGCCTGGCGGTGTGGGTGGGCATGATCGCCTGGGGCGCGATGCCGCTGGGCGAGTTCCCGTGCCCCAGGTGCGGGGAACCCTTCAGCCAGCGGGGCAGGACCCGCAACCTGCTCTCCCGCCGGTGCCTGCATTGCCAGTTGCCCAAGTGGGCCAATCCGGAATCATAAAATCCGGGCGCCCTGTTCTTCCAGGCGGCAGATGCGCACCTGGCAGCGCACTCCGGCTTGGTCCCAGGCCCTTGTCATGGCCTCCGCCACGGCTTCGGCCCGGCCCCGGTCCGCCACCGCGAAGATCGCCGGCCCGGCCCCGGACAGGGTGCAGCCTTCGGCCCCCTGCCCCATGGCCGCGGCCTGCACCGCCCGGAAGCCCGGGACCAGCCCGGCGCGGTGCGGCTCCGCCACCAGGTCGCGCAGGCAGGTCCGGCGCAGGCCGGCATCCCCGGTGAGCAGGGCGAGCACCAGGGACGCCAGGTTCTGGGCGTGGGCTACGGCGAGGGCCTGGGACACCCGGGCCGGGAGGGCCCGGCGGGCGTCGCGGGTGTTGAGCTCCAGCTCGGGGCTGGCCACCGCGAACAGCAGCTCCTCCGGGAACGGCAGGGCCCGGGCGCTGCCGGCGGGATCCACCAGGCGCAGGCCGCCCAGCAGCGCCGGCGCCACGTTGTCCAGGTGGAAGGTGCCGCAGCCCTGGGCTTCGGTCTCGCCCCCGGCCCGCAGCAGCGCGTCCGGCCCCAGCCCGGCCTCCAGCAGCGCGTCCAGGGCGGCCAGGGTGGCCACCACGGTGGCGCTGCTGCTGCCCAGCCCACTGCCCACGGGCAGGTTCTTGACCAGGCGGATGGCCAGGGGCGGCAGCGGCCGGCCCCAGGCCCGGGCGAAGGCGTCCCGGGCCTGCAGGGCCAGGTTGTCCTCGGACCGGGACGGCAGGCGGTGAGCGAAGGGGCCCTCGCTGGTGAAGGCGTCCGCCCGGGCCAAGCGGATCTCCACCTGGTCCCCCAGGGGCGGACCCGTCACCGGCACGATGGCCGCGCCCAGGACGTCGAACCCGGCCGCGAAGTTGCCGATGCTGGCGGGGGCGAAGGCCAGGACCTGTTTCACGAGCGGGCGCCCCGGGCGATGCGCAGCACGTCCGCCAGGACCCCGGTGGCGGTGACCGCGGCGCCCGCGCCGTAGCCGCGCACCACCATGGGATGCGGGTGGTAGGCCTCGGTGGAGAGGCAGAGCGCGTTCTCGCCGCCGCGGATGACCGACAGCGGGTGGGCGGCGTCCACTTCGATGGCGCCCACCCGGCAGCCCTCGGGGGTGACGGTGGCGGCGTAGCGCAGGGCCTTGCCCTGGGCCGCCAGGGCCGCCATGCGCGCCCGGAACGGCTCGTCCAGCTCCGGCAGCCGCGCCATGAACGCGTCCACCGAGCCGCCGGCGTCGAACCCCTCCGGCAGCGCGCCCTCCACTTGCACCTGGCCCAGCTCCAGCGCGCCGCCCATCTCCCGGTACAGGATCAGCGCCTTGCGCGCCACGTCCAGCCCGGACAGGTCGTCCCTGGGATCGGGCTCGGTGAAGCCGGCTTCCCGCGCCTCGCGCACCGCTTCGCTGAAGGCGGCGCCCGCGTCCAGGCGCCCGTAGATGTAGGAGAGCGAGCCGCTGAGGATACCCTCCAGGCGCAGCACCCGGTCGCCGCCGTTGCGCAGGTCGCGAAGCGGCCCCAGGATGGGCAGGCCGGCCCCGACGTTGGTCTCGTAGTGGAACACCCGCCCGCGGCGGACCAGGGTGTGGCGCAGCTCCCGCCAGGAGGCCATGGTGCCGCTGTTGGCCTTCTTGCTGGCGCTCACCAGGTGGAAGCCGGCTTCCACGAAGCTGAGGTAGCTGTCCGCCAGGCTCTGGGAGGTGGTGCAGTCCACCAGCACGGCGTGGTCGGGCCGGCGCAGGCGCACGGCCTCGCGCAGCCGCGCCTCGTCCAGCGGCTCGCCCCGCACTTTCATCTCCGCCAGGGCGGTGGCCGGGTCCAGCCCGTCGGGATCCACCAGCATGCGCCGGGAGTTGCTCACGGCGCACAGCTTCAGGGACGCGGCCACCTCCGGCATGCGCTGCTGCAGATGCTGCAGCTGCACCAGGAACTGCTTGCCCACCAGGCCGATGCCCATCAGGTACAGCTCCAGGGGCTCCAGCCCGCCGAAGAAGCGCCGGTGGATGGCGGCCAGGGCCTTGGGGCCCTCGGACTCCTGCACCACCGCCGAGATGGAGCGCCCGCTGGCGCCCTGGGCGATGGCCACCACGTTGCAGCCCTGGCCGCCCAGCGCCCCGAAGAACGACCCGGCGACCCCCACGTACTTGCCCATGCCGTCGCCCACCACGCTCACCACCGCGTGGTCGGACTTCAGCACCAGCGGGTCCATGAGCCCGGCGGCCAGCTCCGCCTCGAAGCCGGCGGCCAGGGCCTCCCGGGCCGGAGCGGCCTCCTCCGCCCGGACGCAGATGGTGATGGCGCATTCGCTGGAGCCCTGGGTGATGAGCACCACGTTGACCCCCTTGGCGGCCAGGGAGCCGAAGGCCCGCGCGGCCACGCCCGGAACCCCCTTCAGGCCGGAGCCGGACAGGTCCAGCAGGGCCAGGCCGGGCAGCAGGGTGAGGCCCCGGGGGGTGTCGTCCGAGGCCACCGCCGCGGCGGTCACCAGGGTGCCGGGATGCTCGGGGCGGTGGGTGTTGCGCACCCGGGTGGGGATCCGGGGCCCGCGCACATAGCCCAGGGTGCGGGGATGCAGCACCTTGGCGCCGAAGTAGGCCAGCTCCATGGCCTCCTCGTAGCTCAGCTCCTCCAGGCACCTGGCGTTCTCCACCAGCCTGGGGTCGGCGGTGAACACCCCGTCCACGTCGGTCCAGATCTCCAGCAGCTCGGCGCCCACCGCGCCGGCTGCCAGGGCCGCCGACAGGTCGGAGCCGCCCCGGCCCAGCAGCATCGGCTCGCCGGCCTCGTTGCCGCCGAAGAACCCCGGCAGCAGCGCCAGGGGCTGGTCCCCTTGGCGGAACGGCCGCAGCCGTTCCCGGATCAGGGCCGGCAGGGGCGACGCCTCCATGGGGTTGCCCCGGCAGAGCATCACCTGGACGGGATCCAGCAGCTGGCAGGGCGCGCCCTGGGCCTCCAGCAGGCCGGCCAGGAGGGTGCAGGAGGCCCGCTCGCCCAGGGAGCAGATACGGGCCAGCACGTGGGGCGAGCAGTCGCCCAGGAGGTTGATCCCCTGGAGCAGACGGGCCAGCTCCTCCTCCAGGGCCCCGAGCCGCTGCTCCAGCGCCGCCACCTGGGCCGGGGTGAAGGCCGGCGCCAGGGCCGCCAGGACCCGCCGGTGGACCGGACCGTAGCCCGCCAGCACCTCCTCGGTGCCCTTGACCCGCTGCGCCCCGGCCACCAGGAGATCGGTGATCCCGGCCATGGCCGAGGCCACCAGCAGCACCCGGTGGCCGTCCAGGGCCTTCCGGGCCAGGCCGGCCACCGCCGAGATCCCCGCCTCGCCGGCCACGGAGGTGCCTCCGAACTTCATCACCAGGATGCCCTTGGCCCCGGACGGGGGGAGGGGGAGGGGGCTTATTGAATCCTTGCTGTCCATGGCCTGCCTTAACAAAAAAGCCCCGCTGGTGAGCGGGGCCGGGTGGTTGCTTTGCCTTCGTCCCTAGGACGGTCCCGGCCCGCGCAAGCGAGTAGTACCCGTGGTACCGGTAATCATGAAGGCGGAAGAGGTGCCGGAGGTGAACATGCTCCCGGCGCCCTGGGTTTCCAGGGAGCGCGCGAAGGAGCGGGGACACTTGACCATCTGGGCAGTGTAACGGCATATCCCTCCAGCCGCAAGCCCGCCGCCCCGGGTTCCGCGGAACTTTGGGCGGTGCGGAACGCACAAGGAGGGATGGTGGGAACAATCGACCCTAGGCCGACGCGGCGAAATAACCTGGACACGTCAACCGTGTCCCGGCATAAGGCACCGCAGCAAAACAACCTGGCGTGGCCATGTTGTTTTGACGCGGTGCCTAAAAAGTAGGCATGTCCTGGATCGGGGAGGAACTGTGCATCCTAACGGGCATCCCGGCGGCGTCTGGGAATTCGGCAAGCTGCGCCGGCTGGTCTGGCCGATCCACGGCCACGAGCTGAAGAAGTTCCTGCCGATGCTGCTGATGTTCTTCTTCATCTCGTTCGTCTACTCCCTGCTGCGCAACACCAAGGACACCCTGATCGTCACCGCCCCGGGCGGCGGCGCCGACCTCATCCCCTTCCTGAAGGTCTACGGGGTGATCCCCATTTCCGTTCTGTACATGCTCATCTACGCCAGGCTGAGTAACAGCCTGAGCAAGGAGCGGCTGTTCTATGCGGCGCTGTCGCCGTTCCTGGTCTTCTTCCTGGGTTTCGCCTTCATCTTCCCCATCCGGGAGTCCATCCAGCCCCAGTGGCTGCCCCACCTGCCGCCGGCACTGGCCGCCCTGACGGCGATGGTCCGGCACTGGGTGTTCTGCCTGTTCTACGTCATGGCCGAACTGTGGGGCAGCGTGGCCCTGTCGCTGCTGTTCTGGACCTTCGCCAATGACACCGTGAAGGTGGAAGAATCCACCCGCTTCTATGCCCTGTTCGGCATCGGCGCCAACCTGGCGCTGATCGCCGTCAAGTTCGCCAACCACTTCATCCATGCCATGGAAAGGCACCTGATCCAGCGCCACCCCATGGAGAACTGGACGGCCTACGTGATCCTGCTCATGGGCGTCGTGGTGCTGTGCATCGCCACCATCCTGCTGATCTTCCGCTGGATCAACCGGGAGGTGCTGACCGACCCCCGCTTCTACTCCAGGGCCGAGCAGCGGGCGCGCGACGCCGCACAGCCCAGGATGTCCCTGGGCGAAGCCTTCCGCTTCCTGCTGCACTCCCGCTACCTGCTGTGGATCGCCATCATGGTCATCGGCTACGGCATCGCCATCAACCTGATCGAGGTGACCTGGAAGACCCATGTGGGGCTGCTCCACCCCCACCCCAAGGACTACCAGGACTTCATGGCGAACTTTTCCCTGGCCACCGGGGCCACCACCCTTTTCCTGATGCTGTTCGTGGCCAACAACGTGATCCGCATCGGCGGCTGGACCGTCGCCGCGCTGGCCACCCCGGTGGTGCTGCTGGCCACGGGCATCGGCTTCTTCGGCTTCATCCTGTTCGAGGACGCCTCCGCCCCGCTGCTGGCCACCTTCGGCACCACCCCCCTGGCCGCGGCGGTGCTGTTCGGCACCGTCCAGAACGTGCTGAGCAAGGCCGCCAAGTATTCCCTGTTCGACCCCACCAAGGAGATGGCCTACATCC
>PLUC01000177.1 GCA_003165415.1 Holophagaceae bacterium | reverse complement strand
CGACGCGATCATGACCACCGATCCCCAGGGCATCATCACCGACATCAACAAGCAGATGGAGGCGCTCACCGGTTGCACCCGGGACGAGCTGATCGGCGCGCCTTTCAAGCATTTCTTCACGGATCCGGAGCTGGCCGAAGCGGGCATCAGGAAGGTCCTGACCGAAGGCAAGATCACCAACTACGAGCTCACGGCGCGCAGCTGGGATGGCCAGGAGACGGTGGTCTCCTTCAACGCGACCACTTTCTACGACCGGGAGCGGCGACTGCAGGGGGTGTTCGCCGCGGCGCGGGATGTCACGGAGAGCAAGCGCCTGGACCTGGTGCTCCAGGAGCGCAACACCGAGCTGCAGGTCGCCAAGCTGCTGGCGGAAGAGGCCAACCGTTCCAAATCCGATTTCCTGTCCAGCATGAGCCACGAGTTGCGCTCGCCGCTCAACGCGATCCTGGGTTTCGCCCAGCTGATGGAGACCGAATCGCCGGCGCCCAGTCCGAGCCAAATGGAGAGCGTCGGCCGGATCCTGCAGGCGGGCTGGCACCTGCTGAACCTGATCAACGAGGTGCTGGATCTCGCCAAGATCGAGTCCGGCAAGTATTCGCTGTCCCCGGAACCGGTGTCGCTGTCGGAAGTGATGGTGGAATGCCAGGGCATGACCGAGGGCCAGGCGGTGAAACGCGGACTGGAACTCAGGTTCCCCCAGTTCGACCTCCCCTGTTTCGTCCACGCCGACCGGACCCGGCTGAAGCAGGTGCTGATCAACCTCCTTTCCAACGCCATCAAGTACAACCGGGAGCAGGGCAGGGTGGAGGTGACCTACAGCCGGTCCACGCCCGGGCGTGTCCGGATCAGTGTCCAGGACACCGGGGCCGGCCTGGCGCCGGACAAGATCGAACAGCTGTTCCAGCCGTTCAACCGGCTCGGACAGGAGGACAGCGGCGAGGAGGGCACCGGCATCGGCCTGGTGGTGGCCAAGCAGCTGATCCAGCTCATGGGTGGCGTCATCGGCGTGGACAGCACCGTGGGGGTGGGCAGCGTGTTCTGGTTCGAACTGAGCGCCGGCGTCGAGCCGCAGGATGCCGTCGAAAGCTTCATCCCGAAGGGGCCGGCGCTGCGCACGACCGAAGACGGGGTGCGCAAGCGGACCTTGCTGTACGTGGAGGACAATCCGGCCAACCTTTCCCTGGTGGAGCAACTCATTTCCCGCAGTCCCGATCTCCAGATGCTCACCGCCGGCACCGGCAAGCTCGGCATCAAGCTGGCCCGGGCGAACCAGCCCGAGGTGATCCTGATGGATATCAACCTGCCGGACATCAGCGGCGTGGAAGCCCTCCATCTGCTTCGCCAGGATCCGGACACGGCGCACATCCCGGTGGTCGCCATCAGCGCCAACGCCATGCCGTACGACATCGAGAAGGGCCTGAAGGCCGGGTTCTACCGCTATCTCACCAAGCCGATCAAGATCAATGAGTTCAACGAAACCATCCAAGCGGCCCTGGCCTTCGCCGAGGAGGGCGTGACCGGGATCCCCAAGGTGGCGGCACCCCGGTGATGGCCATGGCGCGGACCCATCATGGGTCCGCCTGGGCGAGGCTGTGCGCCACCAGGGCGACCACTTCGGAATGCAGGAAGGGCTTCCTGAGGAAACCGCCCATCGGGCCGGTGTCGGGCAGGCCTTCCAGCGAGTCCTGCACATAGCCGCTCATGAAGATGATCCGGGCTTGGGGGAAGTCCTCCAGGATCTTGCGGGCGGCCTCCGCGCCCCCCATCCGGGGCATGGTGACATCCATGAGGACCAGCCTGATCCGATCCCCGCACTGGCGGTAGGCGGCCAGCCCTTCCTCCCCGTCCCTGGCCTCGAGCACTTCGAAACCCTGGCGGCGGAGGAACAACGTCAACACCATGCGCACCTGTTCCTCGTCATCCACGACCAGGACGGTGCCTTCGCCCTGGATGGCGGCCTCGGGCCGGGGCGCCTCGGGCCGGGGCATTGGGGCCGCCGGCAGCTCCTCCACCGGCTGGACCGGCGGGGCCACCGGGAACCAGAGGGAGAAGCAGGTGCCTTGCCCGGGCCGGCTGCACACCTGCACCGCGCCCAGGTTCACCTGCATGATGCCCTGCAGGGCCGCCAGGCCCAGGCCCCGGCCGACGAACTTGGTGGTGAAGAACGGGTCGAAGATCTTCTTCAGGGTGGCGGGGTCCATGCCCGCGCCGGTGTCCTCCACCTCCACCACCACACAGGGTCCGGGTTCCAGCGGCATGCCGGGAACCGCGGCGGACTGGTCCGCGGGCGTGAAGGTCCTGAGCCGGGTCCGGATCTGGAGGGTGCCGCCCTGGGGGCCGCAGGATTCCGCGGCATTGGTCACCAGGTTCATCAGGGCCTGCTCGATTTGGCCGGCGTCCGCCTCGATCTCGGGCAGCCCCGGTTCCAGGTCGAGCCGGATCACCACGCCCTTGGGGAGGGAAATCTTCATGAAGCCGAGGTAGCTCTGGACCAGGTCGCTGAGCCGGACCGGTGTCCGGTGGAACCGGCCTCCGCCCGCATAGGTGAGCAACTGCCGGCACAGTCCCGCGGCCCGGAGGACACACTCCCGCGCCACGCCCAGGTGGCGTTCCTGGGAGCCTTCGGAATCGTCCAGGGCGCACAGCTCGATGTTGCCGAGCATCGTCGTCAGCAGGTTGTTGAAGTCATGGGCGATGCCTCCGGCCAGGACGCCCAGGGACTCCAGTTTCTGGGCATGGAACAGTGCGGCTTCGGTCTTCTTGCGCTCGGTGATGTTGCCCAGGGTGGCCCGCAGGACCGGCTCGCCCGCCCGGTCCCGCGCCAAAGTGGTCTGGACATTGGCCCAGACCACGGCGCCGGAGGCCGTCAACAGCCTGAGCTCGAAGATCTGGGGAGCGCCCTGCTCGAAGAGCAGCTTGCGCTTCTTGTAGTAGAGGGACTGGTCCTCGGGGTGGATCAGCTGGGTGAAGGGCGACCGGAGGAGCTTGTCGCGCACGGCGCCCACCAGGGCGGCGGCGGTGAGATTCAGCTCCAGGATCAGGCTGCGCTCGCTGAGGGTCAGGTAGCCCACCGGCGCGAGGTCGTAGAGGTCGAAGTAGTCCTCCCGGGACCGTTCCAGGTCCAGGTGGGTGGCGCGCAGTTCCTCGTTCTGGGTCTCCAGTTCAATTTGATGGACCTGGAGTTCCTGGACCAGGGCGCGGGTGTCTCCGGACCAGGCCTGCACGTCGGAGGGCTCTCCGGCCAGGGGTTCAGGCCAGCCGCGCCAATTGCCACGCTTGCGTCGATCCACCATTCGATGATCCTTGTGCGGTCCCATGGGCGAATAGCTCATCACTCAATCTCCCCCATGGTATGAATTGCAAGAAGCCAGCCACAATCAGTCCCCGAGCCCGATCTTCCGCTCGGTGGTGGCGATGGCGTAGATGTTGCCGGTGGGGCCCACCAGGGCGGTGAGGGTCAGCCAGACCTCGAAGGTGCTGCCGTCCCGGGCCAGGCGCCGGGTGCAGTGCGGCTCCAGGACCTTGCCCAGGCTCAGCTGCCGGGCCATGGCCAGGGCCTGGTCGCGCAGTTCCGGCGGGACCGTGTCGCGGGCGTTCATGGCCAGGGCCTCGGCCTCGGTCCACCCGTAGATGCGCTCGGCCCCGGGATTCCAGGCGAGGATCTGGCCGGTGAAGTCCCGCATCGTGATGGCGTCGGAGGCGTCCCGGACCACCACCGCCAGCCGGTTCAGGGCCTCCGCTTCCTTGAGCGCGGCCTGCAGGCGCCTCTGCTCGGTGATGTCCACGAAGATGATCACCGCGCCCTCCACGGCGTCCTTCTGGTTCCGGTAGGGCAGGATGCGCAGCAGGTACCAGTCTCCGCCCTTGACCTGCACCTCGGTCTCCCGGGGGACGAGGGTCCGGAGCACCCTCTGGGCGTCTTCCGCCAGCTCCCCGTAGGCCGTCAGATTGGATGAGATGTGGCTCAGGGGCCGGCCCACGTCGCCGGGGATCAGGTTGATCAGCAGGGTGGCCGCGGCGGTGAAGCGCCGGATGCGCAGATCGTTGTCCAGGAAGATGGTCGCCACCCCGGTGCCCGCCATCAGGTTGTTCAGGTCGTTGTTGGTGCGGGTGAGCTCGTCCATGCGCTGCTGCAGCTCGGCGTTGACCGTGGACAGCTCCTCGTTGGTGGACTGCAGCTCCTCCCGGGAGGTCTCCATCTCCTCATTGGTGGACTGCAGCTCCTCATTGCCCGACTGCATTTCCTCGTTGATGGACTTCAGTTCCTCGTTGGAGGTCTGCATCTCCTCCAGGGTGCTTTGCAGGGTCTCGTCCTTGGCCCGCAGCTCCTGCTTCAGCGCCTCGATGCGCCGGTCCGCGTCGGCGGCGGGCACGGCCGCGCCCTCCCCGGACGGGATGGGGCCGGGTACGGCCGGCTCCTCGAAAGCCACCAGGACCAGGTCCTCGGGACCGGCCGCCTTCAGGGGGCGCAGGCTCAGGTTGACGGTGCTGAAGCCGCCGTTGGTGCGCACCCGGAGCCCCTCGAAACGGGCCGCCGACGGGCGGGGCCCCTGTTGCTGGAGGGCGGCCGCCAGGGGCTGGCGCAGGCCTTCCCTGGCCATCTGCAGGATGTTCACGCTGATCTCGCCCGGGGCCGGTTCCAGGAAATGCCCGGTGCGCCCGTGGATGTAGCGGATCTCCCCGAGCCTGTCCACGGCCACGGCGGCGGGAGCGTACTGACCCAGGAGTTCCTGTTCCACCTGTTGCTGGAGCGGGTCCCGGTTCCCGGCCGATCCGCGCCGGACCATGTCGGGGCCGCCGGTTTCGCTGGGAGCCGGCCTGGGGGTGCCGAACGCCGGGAGCTGGCCGCCCCGGACCGCGGGCTTCTGCTGGTAGATCCGCCACTTGCTGTCCACGGGCGTGAACAGGTCCAGGAACCCGCCCACGGTCTCGGAACTGCCCAGGAACAGCGCGCCGCCGGGATTCAGCGCGTAGTTGAAGAGCGGGGTGAGCTTCGTCTGCAGCTCCGGGCCCAGGTAGATGAGCAGGTTGCGGCAGCTCAGCAGGTCCAGCCGGGAGAACGGCGGGTCGCGCACCAGGTCCTGCTCCGAGAAGACCAGCAGGTCGCGGATGGCCTTGTTGATGCGGTAGGCGCCCTGGTCCGGCTCCTGGGTGAAGAACCGCTGCAGGCGCTCCGGCGCGACGTCGGCGGCGATGTTGGCCGGATAGCGGCCGGCGCGGCCGTGCTGGATGGCCTGGGGATCCAGGTCGGTGGCGAACACCTGGAGCTTGTACCACGCTTTCAGGGTCTCCATGTGCTCCTGCAGCAGGATGGCGATGGAGTAGGCTTCCTCGCCCGTGGAGCAGCCCGGCACCCACACCCGCACTTGGTCGCCCGGGGCCTTGCCGGCGAACAGCCCGGGCACGATTTCCTTCTGGAGGACCGCGAAGGCCTCCGGATCGCGGAAAAAGCGGGTGACGCCGATGAGCAGGTCCCGGAACAGGGCCTCCACCTCCTTGGGCTCATGCTGCAGGAAGCGGGCATAGTCCTCCATGCGCGCCACATGCTGGACCGCCATGCGCCGCTCCACCCGGCGCTGGATGGTGTTCTGCTTGTAGCAGGAGAAGTCGTGGCCCGTCTGGCTCCTCAGCAGGACGAAGATGGCCTTGAGGGTCGAAGGGGTCGGGGCGCCGGGGCGGGCGACGGGGGCCGGGCCCCGGCCGAGGGCCTGGGCGGTGTAGGCCAGGAGCTGGGGCGGCATCGCCTCCGGGGGCAGGATGTAGTCCACCAGGCCGGTGGCGATGGCGCTCTGGGGCATGCCACTGTATTCGGTGGATTCGGGGGTCTGGGCCATGGCCATGCCGCCTTCGCCCTTGATCGACCGGATCCCCAGGGTGCCGTCGCTGCCGGTGCCGGACAGGACGATGCCGATGGCGCGCTCGCCCTGGTCCTGGGCCAAGGAGCGGAAGAAGAAGTCGATGGGCAGGTGGTGGCCGCGCGGGGTGGTCTGCTCCAGCAGCTGCAGGCGTCCGCCCAGCAGGGTCAGGTCGCGGTTGGGCGGAATGACGTAGACGCAGTCGGCCTGCACCACCATGCCGTCCTCCACCGCGAAGACCTGCATCCAGGTGAAGCGCTTCACCAGCTCGGTGAGCAGGCTCTTATGGTCCGGGGCCAGGTGCTGCACCAGGACGAAGGCCATGCCGGTGGGCGCCTTTTCGGAGATGCTCCCCATGAAGGCTTCGAAGGCCCCCAGCCCGCCGGCGGAAGCGCCGATGCCGACCACGGGGATGCCCGGCTCCTGGACCGGGCCGGGCTCCGCCTGGGGCAGGGCCGGTCCACCTTCGGCGTGAATGCCCCCTCGCTGCTTTCTGCTGCCCATGGCGTGTCAACCTCAATCTGGCCGCGCGATCCGGTGCCAAGGCAGATCGATCGGCCCGACCCATCTTTCTGGAGTATTTGCCCAACGCCGTTGGTTTGCCAACAATTCCTTTTTCCAAGCCGTCCGGGGTCCATCAATCTGATCAAGGCGATGGCACGCGATTGGGCAAACCAAACGTAAATATTAGATTGCATGGTTATTTACTTTGTGGCTCGGAAACTGCTTGTTCAACCTGTCCGTGCTGGGTACAGCACGGCCGCCAGGCGGGGAGGCCACCCAGGATGTTCCCTCTGGTCGTGCTGAGAACAAGCGGGAGCAGGCATTCCAAGGGAGGATCGCGATGAATGAGAACCGAAGGGCGTTCTATGAAAAGCTCGATGCGCAGTTGGAGGAGTTGACCCGGCAGATCGCCCAGCTCAAGGCCAAGACCGCCATGGTCAAGGCCGAGTTCATGGGCGACCACGCCCGGACCCTGGACGCTTTGCAGGAGAAGCGGAACACGGCGTGGGCCAAGTTGAAGGAGTTGAAGGGTGCCGGCGACGAGGCCTGGGACGATCTGGTGCTGGGTCTGGAGAAGATGCTGGCGGAAGGCAAGATCGCCTATCACGAAGCCGTGTCCAGGTTCAGGTAGGCTCAGAATTCCCCATGGACTGGCCAAGCGCCTGGGGGAGGCGGCAGGAGCCGCTGCACCAACCCCCTGAGCGAGAGCGGGGTGGTCCTGGTCGCCGCGCTGGCGCTCGGTTCCGCTGGCGCCGTGCTTGAATCCGGGACGACGATGACCGCCGACGAGCTCTCCGGTGAGCTGACGGGCGCGGTCCCGGCTGTGCCCGCGCCCGGCCAGGGCCCCGCCCCCCCATCTCCACCTACACTTGAATCCACGGAATAAGGACCGGCGTCCTCGTCGGATCCACTGGAGGCAAGCTCCCCGGGGCCTGTCTCGGTGCCTGCCTGCGGGCCGCCCGTCGCGGTGCCGATGGCGTTCAAGGCCGTCCCCGCCCCGGTGCTCGACGCCCTCGTGGACTCCCTGCCATTCAAGGCGGCCAGACTATCCGCGTTGAACTTCAGGGTGATGCCTGCCGCAACCTGCTGGGCCAGGGCGCCGGTGCGGACCAGGGCATATCCATCCACGAAGAGCACGGCCCCGATGGTGTCCAGCCCGCCTGCCGCCGCGAGCAGCGCGTCGGCCGCCGTCGCGTTTCCGGCCCGCAGGGCGGCATTCCCGGTGATGGTGAGACCGCTGGCTCCCGAGGCCAGGCCGTCGCCGACGGCCTGCAAAGCGGCAGCCGCGGCGTTGAGCTCGGCCGTGAACGCGGCGAATTTGGAAGACACGTCGCTCCGGCCGCGGGAGTCCGCCTCCGGCGCGAGGCGGCAGGGTGACTGGGTACCGGGCACAACCCCGAAGGCAAGGCAGGAGGTGCCTTGGGCAATGGGGCCAAGCGTGCTGTTGCGCGCACCGAGGTTGTTGAAGGTGGCCGGGCTGCAGATCGGAAGGGCCAGCCCCTGCCGCTGGGCGAGCCTGCATCCTGCCGCCAGCTGCAGCATCGCGTCCTCCATGGCGGGAATGGGCGACGGGTAACCTGTGAAGGAAAGCGGCGGTCCCGTGCTGGGGGAAACGGCCGGGAACGTACCGGTGCAGTTCTTCAGAAGGCCCTTGGTCACACTGTTGGCCCACAACCGGTATCCCGCGCTATAGTCGCCGAAATCGTAGCCGATCATGGTGTAGATGCCAGCGGCAGCCTGGAGGGCATAGCTGGCGCCAATGAGACTATCCCCCACTTCCTGCGCGTCGAAGTCCGCGGTCCCGGCGAGTCCAGTGGCACCGGCACCGGCCGCCTGGGCCGCCTCTTCTCCGGCGAACAGCGCTGTGCCGGCGGCATAGAGGCCCCAGGACGCCCCGTTCAGCAGCGACGAAAAGGCCTGGGCCGCGGCGGCGGCAGCCGTGTAATCGGCCACGATGCTGCCCTGGGCCAGAGCGACTCTCTCCTTTTTCTCCCCCGTCGTCTCCCCTTTCAGACACACTCCCGCTCCCAGTACCTTCGGATCCACGAACAGCCTTGCCGTGTTCGCCTGGATGGCGGCCGCCTCCGTGACAAGGCCGGCCCGGAAGCCGGAGGCGCAGGGCGCCGGTGCCACCAGTCGCGCCAGTGCACAGACCGGCCCCAGTTGCGCCAGCAGGGCCGTGGCCTGGTCCGTCATGAGGTTGGCCATGGCGGGCGTCGGGTAGGGCGTCGCGCCGGCCTCCTGGGCCATGGCCCACATGACCGACGGCTCATAAAAGGCGGTGACGCCCAGCAGGGCCACACCGGCCAGACCCATCAGGCTGGAACTTGTCCGAGCCCTCACCGGGGCGCCCGGGGCAGGAAGTTCCCTTTGCATGCATTGCAGAACATCCCAGGCGGCCTCCGCTTCCGCCCTTTCCCGGGCTTCCTGTTTCCTCGACAGCCTGCTTGCCTTTCGGTACTGCCGGTACTCCTCCCGGAACCGTTCAGCATGCGCCCGCGCTCTTGCCCTGGTTTTCTGCCGCGCGGCAAGCTTTTCCGCCTTGGACTTCGGCTGGCCCCGGCCCCTGGGGCGCCCGTCGCTCTGGGCGGGATCCATGCCTTCGGCCGCGACCTGAAGGCGCATCCCATCGTGGGTGACGGCCAGGTGCACAGCACTGACCGGGCGGGCCGGGGCCGCGGCGGGACACGCAGGCATCCCCTCCGCCCCGGCGGGGGTCGCCCCCCGGACGCGGGACGGGTCCCCCGTGTAGAGATCGCCGGTGGCGGGGTCCAGGGCCCGGGACAGGAATCCATCAGGCAGGTCGCCGTCCCCCCCGTCCTGGGGGCGAGGGGGGATGCGGGCGTGGAGGGTCACGTCGCCGGCCAGGCCGACCCTCCAGATCCCCCGGTCGCCGCCGAAGACCACGAAGACGCTGCCTTTCCGGTCCAGGGCCAGATCCCTCACTGGGGGCCGCCTTTTCGACTCCCCGGCCCCTCCCAGGCTCAATTCCCTGCTGGCGCCGTCCAGGTCCAGCGCGAAGATCCTGGAATCCTCCCCGCCGTACACCAGCCGCGGCGCTCCAGCCGGGCAGGGCTCCGATCCCGGAGGCAGGACCGCCACCGCAGAACATGGGCTCCCCGGGGCAAGCCGGGGGAGCGCCGGCACCGGGACGGCCTCCCCCTCCGGGTCCAGCGCCTGGATCCCCTCCGGGCCAGCCACGATCCAGCAGCCTTCCAGGCGGCGCAGGGCCGGATCCTGGGCATCGGCGAAGGCATCAGCGCAGAAGCAGATCCTGGACGACCGCGCCTCCTGGCCAGCGCTGGCGGGCTTCCCCTGGGCCTGGGCCAGGGTGCCGGCCAGGAGCAGGGAGGCGATCCCGTGCGCCCATTTCCCAAAAGGGCTTGAAGTTCCAAATATTCGCACGCCCATGGGAATCCCCCTGCAAGGCAAGAGTGCTGATATTTGATTAATAGTTTCCTCCCTTCCAAACCCATGGCAGCGATCCCGCACCCATGAGGAAGTCCTTCCGCGAGCCTCCGCTCCGGACCATCCCGGAAGGGCGGATTCATGAGGAGCGCTTCCATGGTCCACCCCCGCAGATCCGCCTGGATCCCCCTCGCCCTGATGGCCGCGAGCCTCCAGGCCCAGGAGGTCATCGTCCCCAGGGCATCCCACCTCGTGGCGGGCAGGTCCCGCGCCTTCCGGGTTCGCATGGCTGACGGAAGCTCGGGGGGCGCCGGCCACCTGCCGACCGGGGACTGGTCCTGGACGATCCTGGACGGAGGCGGGGGATCCCGGCCTGAGGTCGACCCGCTGGGGGCTGCTGCGGGGCGGAATGGCGGAGTCCCTGGACGAGCGCTACGCCGCCCTGGACGCGCCCCGGACCCTGGTCCAGGCTGATGTTCCCGAGACGTTTCTCGTCACCAGCGGGTGTTGTCTGGGCGAGCTCACTCCCGCCAACGGAGACGAAGACCTGGGCGTGGCGCTGGAAACTGGCGCTGCATCGCCCGGCCACGCCTGCGCGGTCCGTTTCGTCCCCGCGATCCGCAATGGCGGCGGCAGCGCACGGACGATCCATTATTCCGTCGCCTTCATCGAGGCCGACGGCACCCTGGCGGAGCAGCAGAAAGGCACAGGCACCAGCGGGGTTCCCGTGAGCGTCCAGGGTACGCTGCTTGAGCCGGGCGAAGCGACCGTGGTGGTGCGGTGCCTGACCGACCATGGCCTCTCCGCGGGCGTCCAGGGGAAAATACAGGTCCATTGATGGCCATCTCCGCCCATTCCTTTTCTGGAGCCGTCATGTTCACCCATGCCGTCGTCCGTCAACCCGGCCCTGATTTCGCAGACGGCCTCACCACCGCTGGACTGGGCCGCCCCGATTTCCGGCGCATGCTGGACCAGCATGCGGACTACCTGGGCGTGCTGCGGGAACTGGGGCTGCGGGTGGAAGCGCTCAAGGCTCTGCCCGGCCATCCCGACGCCTATTTCGTGGAGGATGTGGCAGTGGTGACCCCCGAGGTGGCCGTCATCACCCGCCCCGGGGCCCCGGCCCGGCGCGGGGAAGCGGAGAATGAGGCGTTTCAAGGCTGATCCTCCACCAGGCCAGCCTGGGCCAGTTCCGCGCGGGTGGCCTGGTACGACGTGTGCAGAATGCTCCGGATCCCCAGCCCTTCGGCGATGGTCACGAACATCGGCGTGTTCTCGATGTAGATGATCTGCCCGGCGGGGGTCTGGGTGACGTCCAGGGCCAGCCGGAAGATGTCCGGGTCCGGCTTGCGCAGGTGCACGTAGCAGGAGGAGATGAAGGCGTCCGCCAACCGGTCCAGGCCGAACGCCTGGATCCGGTGCGCGTTCAGTTCCCGGCCTTCGTTGCTGACCACGATGAGCTTCAAGGCGTATTTCGCCTTGAGCCGCCGGACCAGGTCGAGCATCTCCGGGTGGGGCCTGGACTGGGCGAACATGAACTCCCTGAACTGGACCGGGGTGAATGCCCGCTGCCGGTGGAACACCACCCGGGCGAGGTACTCGTCCAGGCTGAGCTTGCCGGTCTCGTAGGTGTCGAAGGCCTGGTGGTGCCGGCTTTCCAGCTCCACCGGATCCAGGTCGAAGGTCCGGGCGGCCAGGGTGCGGTAGTCGAGGCCCCAGCCGTCGGTGAGCAGGACGCCACCGATGTCCAGGAAGAGCGCGGTGATGGGGTGGGCTGGACTCATGGTTTCCTCTTTGCGGCCGGATCGGGTGGACTGGCTTCGACCGGCAATGGCCAGCAATGGCCTTGCTGGGCCAGCAGGAAGCTGGTGGCCTCGGGGCCCCAGGTGCCGGCGGCGTAGTTGGGGAAGTCGCTGGGGGGAGAGGTCTTCCAGGCCTCGATCACGGGCATCAGCAGGCGCCAGGCGGCCTCCACCTGGTCGGCCCGCATGAACAGGGTGGCGTCGTCGTTCATGATGTCCCACAGAAGCGTCTCGTAGGCCTCGGGCGCGGGGGCCTTGAAACTTTCGCGGTAGTTGAAGCGCATGTCCACCGGCCGCAGCTGCATGGTGGGCCCCGGGTACTTCGCCTGGAAACCCAGCAGGATGCCGTCGTCCGGCTGGATCGAAATGACCAGCCGGGACGGCTGCCAGCCCAGGGAGGCTTCGGGCGGGAAGGCCTGGTGCGGCACGGCGCGGAACTGGATGGCCACTTCCGACACCTGCCTGGGCATGCGCTTGCCGGTGCGCAGGTAGAACGGCACGCCCTGCCAGCGCCAGTTGTCGATGTACAGCTGCAGTGCGGCATAGGTCTCGGTCTCGGAACCGGGGTCCACGCCGTCCTCCTGGCGGTAGCCGGGCATCCCGTTGCGGCCGGTGCCGGCCGGCCCATACTGCCCGCGGACCGCGCACTGGTGGACTGCGTCGGGCTGGATGGGGCGGATCGCGTGCAGCACATCCACTTTCTTGTTGCGGATCTCGTCGGCCCCGAACGAGACCATCGGCTCCATCGCCACCAGGCAGAGCACCTGCATGAGGTGGTTCTGGACCATGTCGCGCAGCGCGCCGGCATGGTCATAGTAGCCGCCGCGGTGCTCCACCCCCACCGCCTCGGCGACGGTGATGGCCACGTGGTCCACGTAGCGACGGTTCCAGATGGGCTCGAACAGCGGATTGGCGAACCGGAACGCCAGGATGTTCTGGACAGTCTCCTTGCCGAGGTAGTGGTCGATGCGGAAGATCTGGCCTTCCTCGAAGTTGGCGGCGAGAACGGCGTTCAGCGCCAGGGCGGAGTCCAGGTCCGAGCCGATGGGCTTCTCGATCACGATCCGCGCCCGCACCTTGTTCAGGCCGGCCTTGCCGAGATACGTCGGGATCTCGCCGAACAGGCTCGGCGGGGTCGCCATGTAGAAGATCCGGCGGGCCAGGGCGCCCCATTCCCGTTCCAGATCGGCGCAGCGGGCGCCCAGGGCGGCGTAGGTCTCCAGGCGCTTGAAATCGCCCTGCTGGTAGTGGAAATGGCTGGCGAACCGGGCCCATTCGCCGCCGGCCGCCTGGCCCTGGCGGGCGAACCGCTTGACCCCGTCGTGCAGACGCCGGCGCAGGGCCGCGTCGTCCAGATCGGCGCGATCCACCACGATGACCGCGAAATCCGCCGGCATCCGCCGGTCCCGGGAGAGATCGAACAGGGCCGGCACCAGCTTGCGCCAAGCCAGGTCGCCGGCTCCGCCGAAAATGACGAAAACGCACGGGTCCAGATGGGCATCGGTGTTCATGACCCAAGAACTGGAGCATTTTTCACGCCATAACATAACTTAATTAAATACAGTAAATTGAATTATCGACGGGATCCACGTCCGGCACCCGTCCGATCATGTTGAAGGGGATAGGTGATGCCGAGGCCCTGGCCTGGGCGCGGAAATGCGCCGAGCAGGGCTTCGCCTTCGCCCAGTGCGGTCTATGTAATTACAAGACCCTGGACAAACCCTTCACGCCGCCAAAGGCGGCGGAAGGGCTTGCTCTTGTCAACCGGCAAAAGTATTGAGCACCCGTGTCAGAACTTATGACGCCAGGCTACAATGAGGTGTTCTCGGCTATGAGTGACCACGCACACATCTCCGGTCCCAAGAGGAGCAACTTCTCCAGCCAGTCGAACCCTCCCGGTAGCGCTCCGTTTGCCGGGAGGGTCCTTCTCTTCTGCGGGCGCTCGATGGGGCCGTTCGAACCGGTCACCAGGTCCCAGCAGACCTCAACCAGGTCCCATGGAATAATGAACCACTTCGGCAGATCCCATGTCCCCAGCCCCACCGATCCAGGAGCCCCCGCTCGGATCGCGCTTGGCCAGCATCGACTGGCTGCGCGGCCTGGTGATGGCGCTCATGCTGATCGACCATACCCGGGATTACCTGCTCGCGGAATCCTTCTGGCACCGCGCCACGGATCTTTCAGTGATCAGCTCGGCCACCTTCCTGACACGGTGGGTCACCCACTTCTGCGCCCCGGTGTTCCTGTTCCTGGCGGGCCTCGGCGTCCACTTCATGCTCCAGGGGGGCAAGGACCTTGCCGCTGTGCGGCGCTTCCTGTGGACCCGAGGCCTGTGGCTGATATTTTGCGAATTCACCTTGGTGGCGCTGGGCTCTGAATTCCAGTGGGAGCCCTGGCACCAGACCCTGCTGGCCCAGGTCATCTGGGTTCTGGGGGTCAGCATGATCGTGATGGCCTTCCTGGTGCGCCTGCCCTGGGGCTGGATCCTGGGGCTGGGCCTGGCCCTGGTGTTCGGTCACAACCTGCTGGACCCGGTCCTGGCCCCCGGTCCCTGGGGCGTGCTGTGGACCGTGCTGCACCGGGTCGGGCCGGTCACCCCATTCGCCACCCCCTTCCCGCGCGTATTCATCCTCTATCCGGTGCTCCCGTGGCCCGGGGTCATGGCGCTCGGCTTCGCCCTTGGCCGCTGCTACCGGCAGGACCCGGCGTGGCGGCGGCGCCTCCTGGCCCGCCTGGGGACCGCCGGCCTCCTGCTGTTCGTCCTGATCCGGGCCTGGGGCGGCTACGGCGACCCCGCCCCCTGGAGCATCCAGACCACTTGGTTCAGAACCGCCCTGAGCTTCGTCAACACCACCAAATACCCGCCCAGCCTGCTCTACCTGCTCATGACGCTCAGCCCAGCCCTGCTGCTGCTGGCCTGGCGCGAAGGCCGGGGCGCCAACCCGCTGGACCGGGCGCTGTCGACCCTGGGCCGGGTGCCCATGTTTTTCTACCTGCTCCAGTGGCCCGTGGCCCACGGGATGGGGGTGCTGTTCCACGCCCTGGCCGGCAAGCCCTGGCGCGTCATCCTGCACATGCGCCGGCCTTACCCGACCGACCTCGGCTTCCACCTCGGGGCGGTCTACCTGGCCTGGGCGCTCGGGTTGGCTGTGCTGTTCCCGCTGTGCCGGTGGTACGCGGGGGTGAAGCAGCGGCACCGGGCCGGCTGGTGGTGGTCCTACCTGTAGCGGGCCAGTCTTCCGGGGAGGTGAGCTTCAGGTTGATGGCTGGGGAGGGGATCAGCTTGACCCGCTTGCCCAGGGCCTACATCAGGGCGGCATTTACGGTGATAACCAGTCCGATGCCAGGGGCGGATTCAGGATCATGGCATCCCATGCCCAGGCGTCCTTCCAGAGGCGGCGCTGGAGCCACGCTCCAACAGTTCCCCCCGCAGCACCAACTGGCGCACGGCCTTGTCCGGGTCGTTGATACGCTGCAACAGCAACTGAATGGCCTCCCGCCCCATCTCGTAGGTGGGCTGGGCGATCACGGTCAGGCCAGGCTCCACCAGCCGGGTCCAGGGCATGTTGTCGAAGCCCGCTACCGCCACGTCCCCGGGCATGGTCAGCCCCGACTCCCGCAGGGCCTCCACGATGCCCAGAAGGACCAGGCCGCTGCTGGCCACCAGGGCCTGGGGCAGGGGCGACCTGCGAAGGGCCGCCAGGGAGGCTTCCCGGGCCTGCTCCACCCGGGGCTTGATGCCAGTGGCCCGCACCGACAGCTGGTGGGCGGCCATGGCCGCCCGGTGCCCTTCCAGGCGCTGGCGGCCCGTGGTGCTGTCGGCACCGTACAGGAAGACCTGGTCCCGATGGCCCTGGCTGATCAGATGCTCCGTGAGCCTCTGGGCGGCGTCGAAATTGTCCAGCAGCACCGCGTCGGCTTCAATGCCCCGCTCGTAGCGGTCCACCAGTACGACGGGGAACCCATAGTCCCCGGGCCGGAACTGCCCCAGCAGGCGTTGTGACGGGGTCAGAATCACTCCGCTCACCTGCTCGTCCCGCATCAGGTTGAGGCAGGAGGCCTCCCGCTCGGGATCCTCGTCGGTGTTGCAGAGAATCACGCTCAGCTGGTGGCTGAAGGCCACATCCTCCACGGCCCGGCTCACCTCCGTGAAGAAGGGGTTGCGGATGTCGGACACCACCAGGCCGATGGCGTTGGAGCGCCGGGACCGGAGTCGGCGGGCGGCCAGATCGGGACGGTAGCCCAGGGCCTGGACGGCTTCCAGCACCTTCAACCGGGCCGGCTCGCTCACCGGGGTCACGCCCCCCAGCACCCTGGACACGGTGGCCACGGAAACACCAGCCTGCTTTGCCACATCCTTGATGTTCACCAATCCGGGCCTCCGATGATGGAACCGATGTATTCGTTTACAGTATTTTAACAACTAAAATATATGAAAATTATGGATTTTTTGTGAGATGAAAATTTTTTGAAAATTTATTTGCGAAGAAATATGTAATCGATTACATTTAGGTGTCGCCTCCTAGATTCTTTCAAAACCTCCATTCTCCCACCTGCCACCCGGGCCAACCTGGGCGGCCTGAGCGCACCCCCCTTCGCCGCCTCCGCGGCTGCCATGAAAGGCGGGCCTTGCTGCCTGGCCCACCCAAAGCGCTCCAACCCGTTCCCTCCTGGAGGATCCCCCATGATCCGCAATGCCGCTCTGTTTGCAGCCTTGGCTTCGCTCTGCCCGTCCCTGATGGCTGACGGCCCCTCCATCCCCCTGGATATCCACGGCTACTTCCGGGCCGGGTCCGGCACCAGTTCCGAGGGCGGCGAGATGGCGGCCTTCCAGCTGCCCGGGGCGCCTTCCAAATACCGCCTTGGCAATGAAGCGGAGGACTATGGTGAGTTCCAGGCGGACGCCCAGGTCTATCAGGCGGCCGGCACCACCTTCAAGGCCCACGTCATGGCCAACTTCTACCACCAGTTCTCCACCGGCTCCGAAAATACCGGCGTGGGCTCCACCAGCGCGGTTCGGGACTTCGACATGAACCAGTACTGGGTCGAGGGCATCGGCATCCTGGGCGATGGCGACGTCCTGAAGGGGGCCAGCCTCTGGGCCGGCAAGCGCTACTACAACCGCAACGAGAACCACATCGAGATCACGGACTTCTTCTACTGGAACGACTACGCCAACGGCCTGGGCCTGGAAAACGTTAACCTGGGGTTCGCCAAGTTCCACTACGCCTACCTCCAGTATGACAACAGCAATGACCTGACCCCCACTACCCTTCCCAGCAGCGCGGTGGGCCAGAACGTGGTCACCTCCCATGCCTTCCGCCTGGCCGACTGGCACATCAACCCGGGCGGCAGCCTGGAACTGGGTGTGACCGTCAAGAAAGCCCGTCCCTACGCCAGTGTGGCCGATGCCAGCAACAGCCAGAACGGCCTGGAATTGAACATCCAGCACAAGCAGGCCGGCATCCTGGGTGGCGACAACATGTTCGGCCTCCAGTACGGCGATGGCTGCGCCTCGACCCTGGACCAGCCCCCCGGGGGCAACCCGGCCCTGGGCAGCGGCAACAAAGCCTGGCGGATCGTGGACGCCCTGACCGTGGAACGCACCGGCCACTACGCCATGCAAGCCACCGCGGTCTACCAGAGCACCACGGACCCCAGCGGCGCGCGCCAGGTCTGGACTTCCATCGGCGGCCGGCCCATGGTCTTTCTCACCCGGTCCTTCAGTCTGGTGGCCGACCTCGGCCTGGACCGGATCAAGTACGCCACCGACGCGGCCGCATCCGCCGGCACCACCGGCCAGTTGCTGAAAACCACCCTTGCGGCCGTCTGGAGGCCTGAGCCCAAGTTCTGGTCCGTGCCCCAGTTCCGCCTGTTCGTCACCAACGCCCAGTGGAATGCCGCCGCCGCGGCCGCCGGCCCCATCGCCAACAACAACTTCGGCACCCGGACCAACGGCCTCAATTATGGCCTCCAGGGCGAACTCTGGTGGTAGGCCTGTCTTTCCAACGATAATGAAGCGTCCCTGAGAAGGAGGACTCTCTGATGGAAACGATTACATCCGCCTGTATACAACTCAACGCCCAGGTCGCAACCAAAGAGGAGGCCATCCGCCTGGCTGGGCAGCTCCTGGTGAAGTCCGGCCACATCGCCCCCGGCTATGTGGACAGCCTGCTGCGGCGGGAGGAGGTGTCCAACACCTTCCTCGGCGCCGGCGTGGCCATCCCCCACGGCATGATCGAGGATCGCCAGCTGATCCTGGAGACCGGCGTGGCGGTGGTGCAGGTGCGGGGCGGCGTCCCCTGGCAGGACGGCGAGCGGGCCCGCTTGGTGGTGGCCATCGCCGCCCAGTCCGACCAGCACATTGCCCTCCTCCGGCGCCTCACCCGGCTCATGCAGCGCCCCGGCAGCATCGATCTGCTGGTGGACACCGACGACCCCCAGCTGATCCTGGACGCCCTGGCGGACAGCCCTGCCGCCGTTCCCGCCCCCGAAGCCCAGGATTGGCCCGCGGACGCGCTCACGCCCTGGACCATGGACTACCCCAATGGCCTCCACGCTCGCCCAGCCACGCGCTGGGTGGAGACCGCCAAGCGCTTCGCCTGCGAGCTGCGGGTCTTCAAGGACAACCAGTCCGCCGATGCCAAGGCCCTCACCGGCCTGCTCTCCCTGGGCATCACCCGGGGCGACGGCCTGCGCCTGGCCGCCCGGGGCCCCGAGGCCCGGCGGGCCCTGGACGCCCTGCTGGACACGGTGCAGTCCCTGTCCATCGAAGAGAAGGCCGAAGCCGAACGGGCCCGGCGCAACGCCTTGGCCGCCCGGCGCAGCGCTCCGGACTGGCTCCCGGCGGACGCTCCCCAGACGGTATACGGCCTGGGCGCCAGCCCCGGCCTGGCCATCGGCGTCCTGGTGCGCCATCAGGCCGCCTCCTTCGACGTGCAGGACACCCCCGGCGATGTGCTGGCTGACGCCGAGGCCCTGGAAGCGGCCCTGGTGGCCGTGGGCGGGGACCTGGAAGCTCTGGAGGCGGACACTCGCACCCGGCTGGGCGCGGCCGAGGCCGCCATCTTCTCCGCCCACCGGGAACTGCTCAGCGACCCCGATCTGCTGCGGGAGACTATGGCCACCCTCCTGCGCGGCCACGGCCCGGCCTGGGCCTGGCGCCATGCCCTGCAGGCCCAGGTGGAACAGCTCCAGGCCCTCGCGGACCCCCTGCTGGCGGCCCGGGCCCTGGACCTCCGGGACGTGGGCGACCGGGTGCTCGCGGCCTTGCTCGGGGTGGCGCGCCAGCGCCTGATGCTGGACCAGCCCAGCATCCTCGTGGCCGAGGACCTGACCCCCTCCGACACGCTGCGGCTGGACATGCGCTTCGTGGCGGGCCTGGCCGTGTGCAGCGGCGGTCCCACTTCCCATACCGCGATCCTGGCCCGCACCTTGGGCCTGCCGGCGGTGGTGGCGGCGGGCAGCGCCCTTCTCGCCGCCACCATCGGCCAGACTGCGGTGCTGGACGGCTCACTGGGCGCGGTCTACCTGGAGGTCGGCGAGGCTGACCGGGAGACCGCTGCCGCCGTGGTGGCCGCCCAGGACCAGACCCGCCGGGTCCTGCGGGAGAGCCGCATGCTGCCGGCCATCACCACGGACGGCCACCGGGTGGAGATCAGCGCCAACGTGGCCAATGCCGGCCAGGCCGCCACCGCCCTGGAGGCAGGGGCCGAAGGGGTGGGCCTCATGCGCACCGAGTTCCTGTTCCTGGAGCGGGACAGTGCCCCGGACGAGGAGGAGCAGTACCGGGCCTACCGCGGCATGGCCGAAGTGATGGCCGGCCGGCCCCTCACCATCCGGGCCCTGGACATCGGCGGGGACAAGCAGGTGCCCTACCTCAACCTGCCCCGGGAGCAGAACCCGTTCCTGGGAGTGCGCGGCGCCCGCCTGCTGTTGGAGCGTCAAGACCTGCTCTATGCCCAGTTGCGCGCCCTGTACCGAGCCGCCGGCCACGGCCCGATCCGGATCATGTTCCCCATGGTCACCCACCTGAGCGAGTTGGAGGCCCTGCGTGGCCATTGCGAGCGGGCCCGGGCCCAGGTCAACGGCCCCGGGATGGAGGTGGGCATCATGGTGGAAGTGCCGGCCGTGGCGCTCATGGCAGACAAGTTCGCCCCCCTGGTGGACTTCTTCTCCGTGGGCACCAACGATCTCACCCAATACACCCTGGCCATCGACCGCCAGCATCCGGGCCTGGCCGCCCAGGCCGACAGCCTGCACCCGGCGGTGCTGGAACTGATCGCCCGCACCATCGCCGCCGCCAAGCGGCACGGCACCTGGGTTGGCGTGTGCGGGGGCCTGGCAGGGGACCCGCTGGGCGCCCGCATCCTCACCGGCCTGGGCGTGGACGAACTGTCCATGAGTGCCCAGGATGTGGCCGCAGTCAAGGCCGCCCTGCGCGCCGACAGCCTTTCCAACATGCAGTCCCTGGCCCAGGCCGCCTTGGCCATGGGTACCGCCGACGAGGTACACGCCCTATGAGCTACGACACCTCTCCCGACCGTCCACGGGTGCTGGCCATCGCCCTCAACCCTGCCCTGGACCACACCATCGAAGTGGAGCGCCTGACCCTGGGCGAAGTGAACCGGGGCCTGGGCATGCAGGCCGAGGTGGGCGGCAAGGGCTTCAACGTCGCCTCCTGCCTGGCCGACTTCGGCATCCCCACCGCCGTGACCGGCCTGCTGGGCCAGGACAACGCCACCCCCTTCGAGGCCCTGTTCCGGGGCAAGGGCATCCAGGACCACTGCCTGCGCCTCCCGGGGCTGACCCGGGTCAATACCAAGCTGGTGGACCGCTCCACCGGCCACACCACCGACATCAACCTGCCCGGCCCCGTTCTCACCCCCCAGGCCCGGCAGGAACTGTTGGCAGCCCTCCTGGCGAAAATCGACGGTCTCATCGCCACGGGCACCTGGGTGGTGTTGGCCGGAAGCCTGCCCCCGGACTGGCCGGATGAAACCTACCACCTGCTGGCCCGGCATATCCACCAAGCCGGCGGCCGTGTGGCCCTGGATGCCAGCGGCGCAGCGCTGGCTGCTGGGCTGACCGCAGGTCCGGATATGGTGAAACCCAACCGGGTGGAACTGGCCGAACTGGCCGGTGGCCCCCTGGACGCTATGCCCGCCCTGCTGGCCGCCGGCCGCCGCCTCATGGCCGGCCCGCATGGACCCGCAAGTCTTGCCGTCTCCATGGGCGGAGACGGGGCGCTGTTCCTGGATCGGGGCCAAGCCCTGCTGGCCCGCCCCCTGAAGGTGGACCTCATCAGCACAGTGGGGGCCGGTGACGCCATGGTGGCCGGCATGATCGCCGCCCAGCTTGAAGGCCTGCCCTTGCCCGATTGCGCCCGTCTGGCCACCGCCTTTGCCGTCGCCAAACTCTCCCGCCTGGGACCCCACCTGCCCGCCCCTGAACAGGTGCGAGCCCTGGCCGCCACCGTCGAACTCGCCGAACTCGCCTGATCCTTTCCCATCACCCAGCCAGCCCCACAGGAGGCTATCCATGTCCAAATTCGTCGCCGTTACCGCGTGCCCAACGGGGGTCGCCCACACCCTGCTGGCCGCCGAGGCCCTGGAGCAGGCGGCAGCCCGCGCCGGGCACACCATCCAGGTCGAGACCCAGGGCGCCACAGGTACCCGCAACACCCTCGGCGCCGAAGCCATTGCCCAGGCGGACGCCGTGATCGTGGCCGCCGATCGCGCCGTCGATACCAGCCGGTTCCGGGGCCGCCCCCTGCTTGAGATCGGCTGCGAGTCCGCCATCCGCGACGGCGAGGCGGTGTTCCGCAAGGCCCTGGCCCTGGCCGCGGCGCCGGCCGCCCCCAAACGGAACCCGGCCCTGCCCGAGGTAGTGGCCATCACCTCCTGCCCCACCGGCATCGCCCACACCTTCATGGCCGCCGAGGGTCTGGAGACCGGCGCCAAGGCCATCGGCCGGACCATCAAGGTGGAGACCCAGGGCTCGGTGGGCGCCCAGAACGCCCTCACCGCCGAGGAGATCCAGGGGGCCGAAGTGGTCCTCATCGCCGCCGACACCAAGGTCGACAAGAGCCGCTTCACCGGCAAGCGGGTCTATGAAACCAGCACCAACGCCGCCATCAGCGACGGGGCAGGGGTGGTGCGCAAGGCCCTGGCCGAGGCCCGGGAACTCATCGCAGCCAACCCTGAAGCGCCCCAGCCCGGTCGGGGCCCCGCCCGCCAGGGTCCGTACAAGCACCTGATGACGGGCGTGTCCCACATGCTGCCCTTCGTCACCGCCGGCGGCTTGCTAATCGCACTGGGGTTTGCCCTAGGCGGCATCTACGTCTTCGATGACGCCCACAAGGGCACCCTGGGCTGGACCCTGTTCACTATCGGTGCCAAGAGCGGCTTTGCCCTGATGGTGCCAATTCTAGCCGGGTTCATCGCCCACTCCATCGCCGACCGGCCCGGTCTGGCCCCGGGCATGATCGGCGGCATGATCGCCGCCTCCATCGGCGCCGGTTTCCTCGGGGGCATCCTTGCTGGCTTCCTGGCCGGCTATACGGTCAAATTCCTGAACGAGCACATCCACCTCGGTCGCCACCTGGACGGTCTGAAGCCGGTGCTGATCCTGCCCCTGCTGGGCTCCACCATCGTCGGCCTGCTGATGTTCTATGTCCTGGGCAAGCCCGTGGCCTTGGCCCTGGGCGGCATCACCTTCTGGCTCAAGGGCCTGCAGGGTTCCAGCGCCATCCTTCTGGGCCTGCTCCTGGGCTCGATGATGGCCTTCGACATGGGCGGGCCGGTGAACAAGGCCGCCTACGCCTTCGCCACCGGGCTCATCGCCAGCGAGGTGTACGGGCCCATGGCCGCGGTGATGGCCGCCGGCATGACTGCGCCTCTGGCCGTGGCCCTGGCCACCGTCATGTTCAAGAACCGGTTCACCACCGAGGAGCGGGAGGCCGGCAAGGCCACCGCCGTGCTGGGCATGGCCTTCATCACCGAAGGGGCCATCCCCTACGCCGCCAAGGACCCGTTCCGGGTCATCCCCTCACTGATGCTGGGATCAGCCATCGCCGGCGCTATTTCCATGGTGCTCGGTTGCCAGTTGAGGGTGCCCCATGGCGGCCTGTTTGTCCTGCCGATCCCCAACGCCGTATTGCATCTGGGCTCCTATGTGGCCGCGCTCGTAGTGGGCACCGTGGTCAGCGCCCTGTGCCTGGGAGCCCTGAAACGTCCACTGGCCGTTTGAAGGTCCTAGCAAAACCAGGAGACCCCCCGGCTCTGCCGGGGTGGCAGTAGAAGTTTGACATTTCAGGGAGTCCATCCTGGAATCTCCAATCGTGAGCCGCCAAGCACATGAAAGGAGGTCCGAGATGGACTCGTCGGAAAGTCTAAGTCACTCCCGGTGGGAGTGTAAGTACCACGTGGTGTTCATCCCCAAATGCCGTCGGAAGACGCTATACGAAAAGCTGCGGCCGCACTTGGGCGAAGTATTCCGGCAACTGGCCGAGCAGAAGGAATGCCGGATCCTGGAAGGGCACCTGATGGTGGATCACGTCCACTTTTTGATTTCGATCCCGCCGAAATACGCCGTGTCGCAGGTGATCGGGTTCATCAAGGGGAAGAGCGCGATCCACCTCGCCCGCGTCTATGGGGAGAGGAAGCGCAACTTTGTTGGACAGAACTTCTGGGCACGCGGCTACTTCGTATCGAGGGTAGGGCGAGATGAGGAGGTCGTACGGGAATACATCCGAAAACAAGAAAAGGAGGACGAGCGAATTGAGCAGTTGTCCCTGTTTCGCTGACCAGGCACCGCATAGGTGCCCCACCAATGCTTCG
>PLUC01000093.1 GCA_003165415.1 Holophagaceae bacterium | reverse complement strand
CCCACGGGCGTGGGCAAGACCGAGCTGGCCAAGACCCTGGCCGGGTTCCTGTTCGGCGATCCCAAGAAGATGATCCGCTTCGACATGTCGGAGTTCATGGAGAAGCACGAGGTGTCCAAGCTGCTCGGGGCGCCTCCGGGGTACGTGGGCTACGAGGAAGGCGGCATGCTCACCGACCGCATCCGGCGCAACCCCTACTGCGTCATCCTGTTCGACGAGATGGAGAAGGCCCACCCGGACCTCATGAACGTGCTGCTGCAGATCTTCGACGACGGCATCGCCACCGACGCCTTCGGCAACCAGGTGGACTTCAAGAACANNAACACCATCATCATCATGACCTCCAATGTCGGCAGCCGGGAGCTGATGCCGGACAAGGGCCTGGGCTTCCTGGAGAAGAGCACCCGGCCCGACGCCGGGGCCGGGGACGCCATCAAGGTGCTCAAGCGCACCTTCCCCCCCGAGTTCCTCAACCGCATCGACGAGATCGTCGTGTTCAACCGGCTCGGGGACGAGGATCTGCGCAAGATCGTGCGCCTGCTCATCGCCGACCTCAATGTCACCCTCCAGCAGCACCAGCTGGTGGTTACCCTCACCGACCAGGCCTGCGACTGGCTGGTGAAGACCACGGTCAAGGACCGGGCTTACGGGGCCCGTCCCCTGCGCCGGGCCATCCAGAAGCAGGTGGAGGATCCCCTGGCCGAGCTCATGGTGGCCCAGGACGTGGTCCCGGCCGGCATGGTCCATTTCGACCTGGTGGACGAGAAACTGGTTCCCCTCTATACCCCAACACCCGAAGTCGTGCCCGAACCCCAGCTCACCGGGGTGCAAGGATAAGTGCCGGACCCGCCCACCGGGGCGGTGCCGGAATTGAACGTTACGCTGAGCATAGATGCGCCGACCTGGGCACCCATGCCCCTGGGCGATGAATGTACAACCCCCTGTTACGGATCGTGGATGCGGATGAAATCGGACAACAAAGGACGGAACGGGCACCTTGGCTTCCGGTTTCGGAGTGGATTGAGCTTCCTGGTCCTGGCGGCCGGGCTTCAGGCCCTGCCGGCGGTGGCCCAGGACTCGGAGGTGGTGACCAAGCTGGAGGTGCTCGGGACCCAGAAGCAGACGCCGGAGACGGTGCTGTTCAAGGCGGGGCTCAAGGAGGGCGACGATCTGCGGACCATCGACCTCACCGAGGTCCTGGACAAGCTCTGGGCCACCGGCTCCTTCGATGACATCAAGTTCGAGGTGACCGACGAGCCGGGCGGGAAGAAGCTCACCATCCGGGTGAAGGAGCGGCCCCTGATCAAGGAGGTCGACTACCGCGGCGGCACCGAGCTGGGCCTGTCCGCCATCAAGGACAAGATCAAGGAGATGAAGCTCACCATCGCGCCGGATTCCATCTACGATCCCGAGGCGACCCGGAAGGTCAAGGACCTGCTGGTGGACCTGGCGGCGGAGAAGGGCTTCAGGAATCCGGTGATCGATGTGACCCTGGAGCCCATGGGGCCCACCATGTCCCGCCTGGTGTTCGACATCAAGGAAGGGGGCAAGGTCCGGATCTACAAGATCGCCTTCCGCGGCAACAAGCTCTTCACGGACGCCAAGCTGCGCGGGGCCCTGAAGAAGACCAAGACCCACTGGATGTTCAGCTGGCTCGGGTCCAAGGACCTGCTGGTGCAGAAGAACATTGAAGAGGACCTGCTCAACATCAAGAAGGAATACTGGAAGAAGGGCTACAAGGATGTGTTCGTGGGCCAGCCCACCATCGACGTGGAGGACCGGACCTCGGCCAAGGACAAGAAGGAGAACGTGTCCCGCTCCATCTCGGGCAAGTCCCCGCGCTATGACCTCCGGGCCACCCTCACCATTCCGATCCTGGAAGGGGACCGGTTCATGGAGGGCACATTCAAGCTGGAAGGCAACGACAAGGTCTACAAGGGGACCAAGGGGGAGGACTTCTACCGCACCAAGATCGCGGAGGCCCAGCGGGACAATCGGTCCCTGCTGGCCCGGTGGTTCAACCTGAAGCCCTCCATCGTGCCCCGGCCCGGGGAGAAGCCGCGCCCGTTCGACCTGGACGCCCTCAACGAGGGCCTGGACAAGGTCAAGGAGGCCTACAACAACCAGGGCTACGTCACGTTCCGGGCCAACAAGAAGTTGACGGTGCGGGAGGACGAGGGGGTCAGCAAGGTGGATGTGCTGGTCAAGGTGGACGAGGGCGAGCAGTTCACCGTCCACCGCATCGCCTTCGAAGGCAACACCAAGACCAAGGACAAGGTGCTCCGGCGGAACATGATCCTGAAGGAAGGGGACGTGTTCAGGGCGGCACAGTTCAAGGATTCCTTCACCGGCATCGGCCAGCTGGGCTATTTCGACGTGAAGTCCACGGAGCCGAAGGTGGACTTCGTGCCCAACAAGCCCCAGGTGGACATCACCATCAGGGGGGAGGAGGCCGGGGTCAACGAGCTGATGTTCCAGGGCGGATACGGTTCCGTCTTCGGCTTCTCGCTGGGCGCCAACTTCTCCACCAAGAACCTGGGCGGCGGCGGGCAGACCCTCACCCTGGGCTACACCATCGGCCAGTACCAGCGCAACGCCTCGATCAGCTATACCGAGCCCAACCTGCTGGACATGCCCTACTCCCTCACCACCAGCGCCGCCGACGGCTCCACCGACTACAGCGCCTCCAGGGTGGGGTCGTCCTACGCCTACAAGCAGTACAGCCGCTCCATCGGCAGCTCGGTGGGGACCAGGCTGTCCACCTTGCTGCCGGAATCCACCTGGGCCTTCTTCACTTCCTACGCGGTGGGCTACCGGTTCAGCCTCATCCGGATCGAGGGCGGCCAGAACTACTACTTCCGCAACACCGCCAGCCAGCTCACCTCCGCGGTGACCCAGTCCCTGACCTACAGCACCGTCAACCACCCCTTCAAGCCCACCGCGGGGCAGAAGATCGGACTGGGCTTCGAGTACGGCGGCTGGCAGTTCGGAACGGACACCCCGTTCTACCGGACCACGCTGGAATACGAAAAGGTGACCAGCCTGGCCGAGCGGCACATCTTCGCCTTCAACACCAGCTACGGCTACGTGAAGAACCTGAGCAGCGACCAGCTTCCGGTCTGGGACCTGTACCGGCCGGGCGGTGAGAACTCCATCCGTGGCTACCGTTTCGGCCAGGTGGGCTCGGTGATGATCGACAACAACCTGGCGGAAGTGATCGTGGGCGGGAACAAGCAGTTCATCGCCAACCTGGAGTATCAGTTCAAGATTGCTGATGAATTCCGGACGGTGCTCTTTTACGATATGGGACAGGCATGGGCACCGGGAATCCCGATCTTTTCCCAGGGACTCAAGCGGAGCGCGGGAATTGAATTCCGCTTCTTCCTCCCCATCAGTCCGGCCCCCCTCCGCCTGATCTGGGCGCGCAAGCTGAATCCCTATCCGTTTGATACCACTGGACAGAACGATTTCCAGTTCAGTATCGGCACCACCTTCTGACCCACCCCTGCTGCCTGGAGGTCCCATGCGACCGCACCATACCCTACTTTGTCTGACGGCGGCCGTAACGCTCGTGGCCCAGCCCGCGCCGGCCCCCACGCCCCGGATCGGCGTGCTGGCGGCGGAGCGGATCATCGACCGCTCGGTGAGGGCCCGGAAGCTGTTCTCCGAACTGGAGGCTCTGGGCAAGACCCTGAACGACAAGATCCAGGCCAAGCGGAACGAGATCACCAAGCTGACCAGCCAGCTCCAGTCCCCCAGCATCAGCGAGGCCGGGAAGGAGAACATCCAGAAGCAGCTCCGCGACCTGGATTTCGAGGACAAGAAGCTGCAGGATGACAGCCAGGCCGAATTCCAGAAGACCCGGCAGCGGGTGGGCAACCAGTTCCAGCAGGAGATCGGCCCCATCGTGGAGGAGCTGGCCAAGGAGCAGAAGCTGCAGCTGGTCCTGACCTACCAGCCCGGGCTGGTGGCCTACGCGGACCAGGAGTGGGTCCTGGCCTTCACCGATGAAGTGGGCAAGCGCTACGACGCCAAGTTCGCCACCCCGGGGGACGCCGCCAAGCCGGCGCCCAAGCCCGCGGCCAAGCCCAAGCCCTGATACCGGCGGATCACGTTTGGATTAATCGTTCGGCTAGCTGCCGGTCGATCCGTAGCCGCCCTCTCCCCTCTGGGTTTCGCCCAGGGCGGCTGGGGTGTCGGCCTCCTGCCAGGTCCACGGGGGCACCGGGGCCAGCAGGAACTGGGCGATGCGCTCGCCCCGGCGCAGGGGGAAGGGGGCCTCGCCGTGGTTGACGAGCAGCACCTGCACTTCGCCCCGGTAGTCGGCATCGATGGTGCCGGGGGCGTTGAGCACGGTGACGCCCAGCTTGAACGCCAGGCCGGAGCGGGGGCGGACCTGGCCCTCGTAGCCTGGCGGGATGGCCAGCACCAGCCCGGTGGGCACCAGCCGGCGCTCGCCGGGGGCCAGGACCCAGGTGTCCTGCTCCGGGATGGCCGCGCGCAGATCCAGGCCGGCGGCGTGGGGGGTGGCCCGTTCCGGCAGGGGCAGGCCCAGGCCGTGGGGAAGCCGGAAGACGGTGACTGGGATCATGGGCGCTCCAAGCAAGACATTCTCGACGGAGCTTGAAACGCTCCCTGCCAAGATGATACCTGTCCGGGAGATTGCCGATGACCTTCAAGGCCGCCCTCGCTGCGCTCGCCGCCTTCGCCCTCTGCCTGGGCCTGGCGGCCCAGGAGGAGACCCGCCCGGCCAGCCGGATCGAAACCCGCACCGAGAGTCTGGCCTACGGCTCCAAGCTCTGGGTGAGGAACCGCAACGGCGCCATCGCGGTGACCGGATGGGACAAGGAGGAAGTCGCGCTTTCGGCGGAGATCCGCGATTCGGACCAGCGCCGGATCGAACTGGTGGTGGCCCGCACCGGGCCCGACCTGGACATCGAAGCCCAGTTCCAGCAGCCGCTGCTCGGCCTGTCCCTGGAGTCCGCGCCCAGTCCCTGGTGCCGGATGGCCCTGTCGGTCCCGCGCCGGCTCCTGGGCCAGTTCCGGACCACCAACGGGCCCATCACGGTGGAGGCCGTGATCGGCTTCGTGCACTGCGAAACCACCAACGGGGACATCACCCTCAACGGCATCGCCGGGGAAGTCCAGGCCGAGACGATCAACGGCAACGTGGAGGCCCGCAAGCTCCACGCCCGCATCCGGGGCGGCACCGCCAACGGCCGGATCGTGCTGGAGGACGTGGACGGCCAGGTGCAGATGGAGACCACCAACGGCTTCATCAAGGCCAGGGACCTGGACGGCTGGGGCGAGGGGATCAGTCTGGCCAGCACCAACGGCGCGATCGAGCTGGAGCTCGGCCGGGCCACCGGCGATCTCCTGGCGGAGAACGCCCACGGCAGCATCCGGGTCAGGGTCGCCAACGGCCAGGTGCTCGAGCTCGGCAAGCACCGGGTCCACGTGCGGGTGCCGGGGCGGAACCAGAAGATCCTCCTGGGTACCACCAACGGGAGCATCCAGGTGCGTTAAGCTGGGGGCATGCGGTTCCTGCCGGTCCATCTGCTGCTTGCCGTCCTCCTTGCTACGGCGGGCACGGCCCAAAGCGTGCGCCTGCCCCAGGTGTTCGAGAGCACCCTCGGCAACGGCATCAAGGTGATGATGGTGGAACGGCCCGGCAGCGGCGCCATCCACGCGCAGGTGTTCATCCGGGGCGGCCGGGCCAACACCGGCGGTCTGCCCCCGGTGGCGGCGGACCTGCTAGCCAGGACCCTGCTGCGCCGGGCGCTGCCTCCGGGGCCGGACCCGGGGCTGGAGCCGGTGCTGGAACAGGAGGGCGGAGCCTTCGAGGCCCTGCGCCTGGACCGGCTGGCCCAGGCGCGCCAGCCCGAGGGGATCCCCGCGGCGGCCTCCCCGGAACGGCCGTCCCTGGAGGCGCTGGAAGAGAATGCCATGGCCGCCCTGCACAAGCGCATGGGCGAGCTGGAAACCTGGGACGGCCTGGACTCCCTGGGCGCCACCGGCCGGAGTCTGGTGGTCACGGCCGACTTCCTCTCCCAGGGCATGGATATCCCCGCCGCCGGCCTGGGGGCGTGGTGCCGGATCGAGGCGGACCAGATGAAGCGCCTGCCCATGGGGCGGTTTCCCCTGGAGCGGGAACGCCTGATCCAGGAGATCGATGCGGGAACCCCCCCCAGTCCGCCGGCCCTCTCCGTGCTGATGGCCACGGCCTTGTCCGGCCGCCCCTATGCCCTGGCGGGGGAATTCCACCAGTCCCAGGTGGAAGCCATCGGCTGGAAGGACCTGAATGCCTATGCCCGGTGGGCGGTGTCGCCGGAGACCATCAACCTGGTGCTGGTGGGCGACCTGCGCGGACCGGCCGTCGTCGCCCAGCTGGAGGCCACCTTCGGGACCCTGCCCAAGCCGTCGGCCAAGGAGGCCCACTGGGAGGGCGCGCAGCTGTTCCAGGCCAGCGACGCGGTCAGTTCGCTGGAGTCGCCCGGCGGGCGCCGCCTGATCGTGAGCACCACCGGGGACACCCGGGTGTTCTTCGGCTGGCGGGTGCCGCCCGTCAACCACCCGGACGGGTCGTACCTGCGGGCCTTGGTCCAGATCCTGGGCGGAGCCCCCAGCGCCAGGCTCATCCAGGACCTGGTGGCGACCCGGGGCATCGCCCGGCGCCTGACGGTGCGCATGGGCATTCCCGGGCGGCGCGACGTGAACCTGCTGGTGATCGAGGCCGAGCCTGCGGAAGGCCATTCCCTGGATGAACTGGAGCAGGCCATCCAGGACCAGGTCCTGCGCCTCCAGCAGGAGCCGCTGCCCGACCTGGAGGTGCGCCAGGCCCAGGTGCAGCTGGAAGCGGGGGAGACCCTGGTCCAGGAGGATGCGGGCACCCTGGCCGAGGCCCTGGGCGAGGCGCAGTGCCAGGGGGGCGACTGGCGGCTGTCGTTCCGGGCCCTGGAGGCGGGGGGAAACCTCAAGGCTTCGGAGATCCAGAGGGTGGCCCGGATCTACCTGGCGCCGTCCCGGGCGACCATCGCCCAGTTGGGGCCCGACCCTCTGCTGCTGCCCATGGACCGCACGGAAAGCCGTCTGCTGCAGGTGCTCACCGCCCTGCTGCAGCGCAAGCTGGGCAGTCCGGCCCAGTCCCAGGTGGTGCTGCGGGAGGCCTTGAGGCAGCTGCGCATGCTTTCCCCCGCGGAACGGGAACAGACGCTCAAGCTGCTGGAATCGCAGGTGCGCCCATGATCCGCTGGACCGGGCCGGCCCTGGCCGCCCTGCTGGCGGCGGCGCTTCCCGCCCAGGGGGTCGTCCGTGGACCGCAGGCCTTCAAGCTGACGTCGGGCCTCGACTGCGTCCTGGTGGAAAGCCACGAGCGGCCGCTGCTGCGCATGGAGCTGGTCAGCCGCTGGGACCGCTCCGAACTGCCCGCCGGAAAGGAAGGGCTCGTCGGTTTCCTGGCCGAGGTCCTGGATGCTGGGGGCGCCGGACTGTACAACCGCGCCGCCTTCAACCGGGCCATGGACGCCCTGGGGATGACCTTCACCTTCACGCCACGGATGGGAGCCTTCCGCTGGGACGTGGTGGCCGACAGCCGGTCCCAGGAGGCGGCCATGGAACTGCTGGTGGACGCGGTGGTCCGGCCGGCCTTCGACGGTCCCCTGGTGGAACGGGAGCGGCTGTCGGTGCGCAAGCGGGCCGCCGCCGAATCGCTGCGGGAGCGGGCCGTCTCCAGGTTCCTGTGGAGCCTGGGCGATCCCGGGGTCCTGGTCCCGCCCGGCGCCCTGGATCTGGACCACATCGACTACCAGGACCTGCTGGACTTCCAGCGGCGGGTGATCCGCCCGGAGCGGTCCACCCTGGTGCTGTACGGCGACTTGAACCTCTCCCAGGCCAGGCAGCTGGTGCTCATGCACCTGGGCATCTGGGGACCCTCCGCCCAGCCGCCCCTGAAGGGCATCCCGGTCAAGGCCCTGGCCAAGAGCGTCCCGGAGCCCCGGCTGCTGGCGGTGCTGGAACCCGGTCCCGGAGCCGAGTTCTGGGCAGGGGCGCCGCGCCCGGACCAGGGCAGCGGGCCCGCGGTGGAGGCGCTGCTGCCCGCCCTCCTGACCCGGTCCGCCGGGTCCCTGTTCCCCGGGTTCGATATGACCTTCCGGCTCCCGGCGGAAGGCCGGACCCCGCTGCTGATCCAGGCCAAGGTGCCCCTGGCGGACCGGGACGCCCTGGTGCCCGGTTTCATGGCGGCCCTGGCGCGCCTGCGCGATAAGGGGTTCTCCCCGGAGGACCTGGCCTGCGCCCTCATCCAGTGGAAGGCGGAGAACAGGGCACTGCCGCTGCACCCCGAGGCCCTGCTGCGGGAGACCCTGGACGGCCGGCTCGACCCCGGCCTGGCCCGGGCGGTGGAGCAGGTGACCCTGAAGGACATCGACCAGGCCCTCAAGGCCTGGCTGGCCCCCGAGCGGCTCCGCTTCCTGCTCCTGGGCG